>JAIXTA010000136.1 GCA_027484405.1 Burkholderiales bacterium | reverse complement strand
GGCCTGGGCGAGACGGACGAGGAAGTGCTGCAGGTCATGGCCGACATGCGCGCGCACGACATCGACATGCTCACCATCGGCCAGTACCTCGCGCCCTCCGGCCACCACCTGCCGGTCAAGCGCTACGTGCACCCGGACCAGTTCAAGGTGTTCGAGGAGAAGGCCTACGCCATGGGCTTCACCCACGCCGCCGTGGGTGCGATGGTGCGCAGCAGCTACCACGCCGATCAGCAGGCCCACGCGGCCGGATTTGCCTGATTGTTCTGGCTGAAAATGAATGATCACGCGTTTTTCTGGGCCCAAATGGGCTGGAAAGGCGCATCAGAAAAGCGAGAGCCTCTCCAAAGGCATTTGGCTGAATTTGGCTGATCATCACGTCCGTTTTCGGTGCGGTTTGCGCGCTGCACACCGTGTTCAGCCCTGAGCGGACCGCGTCTTGTCCGCCACCGCACTCGCCCTCGTCCTTGCCGCAGCCCTGCTGCACGCCACCTGGAACTTCATCGCCAAGAAGTCGGGCGGCGACGTGCGTTTTGCGCTGTTGTCCTCCGTCTTTCAGGGCCTGATCTGGGCGCCGGTGGGCCTGTGGTTCGCATTCAAGTACGTGCCCGGCTGGGGCTGGCGCGAGTGGGGCCTGATCCTCGCCAGCGGCGCGATCCATGTTCTGTACTTCGTCTGCCTGTTGCGTGGGTACCGCAAGGCGGATCTGTCCGTGGTGTATCCGCTGGCGCGCGGCACCGGGCCGCTGATCGCGTCGGTGGGCGCGGTGCTGCTGCTCGGTGAGCAGATTTCCGCACTGGGTGCCGCGGGCATTGGCGGCGTGGTGCTGGGCGTGTTCCTGATTGCCGGCGGGCCGGCGCTGATCCGCACCGCCACCCACGCGCACGACGCGCAGGCGCGCCAGCGCGTGCTGCTCGGCCTGGGTTACGGCGCGCTCACCGGCGTGTTCATCGCCGCCTATACGGTGGTGGATGGCTATGCCGTGAAGGTGGCGCTGATCTCGCCCATCCTGGTGGACTACCTCGGCGGCGTGGTGCGCATTCCGATGCTGTTGCCGCTCATCGGCCGCGAACTCGGGACCCTGCCCGAGGTGTTTCGCAGCCAGTGGAAGAACGCATTGGTGGTCGGCACGCTGGGGCCGATTGCCTACACCCTGGTGCTCTTTGCCATGACCCTTGCACCCCTGTCGCACGTGGCGCCGGCGCGCGAGGTCTCGATGCTCTTTGCGGCCCTGCTCGGCGGCAAGCTGCTGGGCGAGCAGGACCTCGGCCTGCGTCTGGCGGGCGCGGCGCTGATTGCCGGCGGGGTGATCGCGCTGGCGCTGGGCTGAGCCGGTGCGGCGGGCCGCAGCCCGCGCCGGATCGGGCGGGGCTGTGCACGAAGCAGCGAAATCGGTTGCAAGCGCAGCGCAGCATTGGCTACCTTCAGGCCACCCCAAGAACATGCGCCGCATTGCACGGTGCAGCAAGGAGACCCTGAATGAACGCATTGCTTGCGCGTGCCGCCCGGCATGCCCGCCACGCCCTGATCGCCACTGCATCGCTGCTCGCCCTGACGGCGCCGGCGCAGGCCGAGAACTTCAAGATCATGATCGGCGCCAACCCCGGCGGCGGCTTCGACCAGACCGGCCGCGGCCTCGGCAAGGCCCTGCAGGATGCGGGTGCCGCCAAGAACGTGAGCTATGAAAACCGCGGCGGTGCCGGCGGCACCATCGGCCTGGCGCAGTTCGTCAACGCCAGCAAGGGGGACCCCAATGCGCTGGTGGTGATGGGCGCGGTCATGGTTGGTGCCATCGTGCAGAACAAGCCGCCGGTCACGCTGGAGAACGCCACGCCCGTGGCGCGCCTGTTCACTGAATACAACGTGTTCGTGGTGCCGGCCAACTCGCCCTTCAAGTCCATGCGCGAGGTGGTCGAGCAGATGAAGAAAGACCCGGCCAGCGTCAAGTGGGGCGGCGGCTCCAAGGGCAGCGTGGACCACATCTCGGTGGCCATGATCGCCCGCGCCGCCGGCGTGGACGTGGCCCGCGCCAACTACATCCCCTTCCGCGGTGGCGGCGAAGCCTCCACCGCCATCCTCGGCGGCCATGTGACCGTGGGCACCGCCGGCTATGCCGAGTTTGCCGAGTTCATCCGCACGGGCAGGGTGCGCGCGATCGCCGTCACGGCGCCGCAGCGCCTGGCCTCGGCCAAGGACATCCCGACCCTGCGCGAGCAGGGTCTGGACGTGGAGATCGGCAACTGGCGCGGCGTCTACGGCGCCCCCGGCATCACGCCCGAGCAGCGCAGGGCGCTGGTGGCGGCCGTGACCAAGGCCACCGCCACGCCCGGCTGGAAAGAGGCCCTGCAGAAGAATGACTGGACGCCCAGTCTGCTCACCGGCGACGACTTCGGCCGCTTTGTGAGCGACGAGCACGCCCGCCTGCGGGCGCTGATGGCCAAGAGCGGCATGCTCTGATGCGCTGCGGTTCAGCAGGCCACGCCGAGCGGCTCGCATGAAGGCCCTGCAGGTCGGCGCCGGCGTGGGCGCGCTTGCGGTGGCCGCGGTGCTGGGCGCGGGTGCGCGCAGCCTGGGGGCCGACGCGGGCTACAGCAGCCTGGGTCCGGGCTTTGTGCCGCTGGTGGTGGCCGGCCTGCTGGCCTTGTGCGGCGTACTGCTGATCCGCGAGGCCCTGACCGGCGGCTACCGCGCCTTCGAAGACGCGGTCGCCGGCATCGCGCCGCAATGGCGCGGCTTCGCCTGGGTCAGCGCCGGCCTGCTGCTCAGTGCGCTGCTGATCACGCGCATCGGCTTCGTCTTCACCTGCGCGCTGTTGTTTGCGCTGGCCGCGCGCGGCTTTCGCCTCGGCATGGGTCAGGCCGTGCCGCCCGAACGCAGCCTGAAGGACCTGGGCGTCGGCCTGCTGCTCACGCTGCCCGTGTTTCATCTGTTCACCCGCGCACTGGGTGTGAGCCTGCCGGCGCTGCTCGAAGGAAAGTGGTTCTAGCGTGGAGGTGATGCAGCAGCTCCTGGCCGGCTTTGCCAGCGCCACCACGCCCACCAACCTGATGTGGGCCTTCATCGGCTGCGCGCTCGGCACGGCGGTGGGCGTGCTGCCGGGGATCGGCCCCGCAGTGGCCATTGCCATGCTGCTGCCGATCACCACGCAGGTGGACGCCACCGCCTCGATGATCCTGTTTGCCGGCATCTACTACGGCACCATGTACGGCGGCTCCACCACCTCCATCCTGCTCAACACGCCGGGCGAGACGGGCTCGATGGTCACGGCCCTGGAGGGCAACCGCATGGCCAAGGCCGGGCGGGCGGGCGCGGCGCTGGCCACGGCGGCCATCGGCTCCTTTGTGGCGGGCACCCTGGTCACCCTGCTGCTCACCGTGTCGGCCCCGCTGATTGCCGAATACGCGCTGCGCTTCGGCCCGCCTGAATACTTCATGCTGATGGTGCTGGCCTTCGTGGCCGTGAGCGCGGTGCTGGGCAAGAGCACGCTGCGCGGCATCACATCGCTCGGCCTGGGTCTGGCGGTCGGGCTGATCGGCATCGACCAGATCTCGGGTCAGGCGCGCTACACGCTTGGGGTGCCGGAGCTGGTGGACGGCATCGAGGTCGTGCTCGTGGCCGTGGGCCTGTTCGCGGTGGCCGAGGCCCTGCACGGCGTGCTCTACGAAGGCCGGACCACTGAAACGCGCAACGCCATGAGCAGCCTGATCATGACCCGCGAGGACTGGAAGCGCTCCTGGCCGGCCTGGCTGCGCGGCACGGCGATCGGCTTTCCCTTCGGCTGCGTGCCGGCGGGCGGCACGGAGATTCCGACCTTTTTGTCCTACGCCGCCGAGAAGAAGCTCTCCAAGCACCCGGAGCAGTTCGGCCGCGAAGGCGCCATTGAAGGTGTGGCCGGCCCGGAGGCCGCCAACAATGCCACCGTCACCGCGCTGCTGATTCCGCTGCTCACCCTCGGCATCCCCACCACGGCCACCGCTGCCATCATGATCGCGGCGCTGCAGAACTACGGCATCCAGCCCGGCCCCGCGCTGTTCCAGACCAGCGGTGCACTGGTCTGGGCGCTGATCGCCTCGCTCTACATCGGCAATGTGATGCTGCTGGTGCTGAACCTGCCGCTGGTGAACCTCTGGGCCAAGCTGCTGACTATTCCGCGCCCGGCGCTGTATGCGGGCATTCTGGTCTTTGCCACGGTGGGGGTGTACGGCATGCGCCAGAGCCCGTTCGATTTGCTGCTGCTCTATGCCGTCGGGCTCGTGGGGCTGGTGATGCGCCGGCTGGACTTCCCGGCGGCGCCCGTGATCGTGGGCATGATCCTCGGGCCGCTGGCCGAGGCGCAGCTGCGCAACGCGCTGTCGATCGGCGAGGGCCGCTTCACGGTGTTCATCGAGCGGCCCTTGTCGGCCGGCCTGCTGGCCGTGGCGGTGGCGCTGCTGGTGCTGCCCTGGGTGTGGCGGCGCGTGCGCTCAGGGCGCGCGGCTGCGACCTGATCCGCGCGACCGGATCAGCTCTCGGCCAGCAGCTTCTCGATGGTGGCGTGGAATTCAGCCAGCTCCGGCTCACCCACATACCGCTTGACGATCTCGCCGCGCTTGTTGACGAGATAGGACGTGGGCGTGACGCGGGTGTTGTTCCAGGCCAGCGCCACTTCGCCCTTGGGGTCGAGCGCGACCTTGAAAGGGAGTTTGCGCGTCTCGGCAAAGTGCAGGACGAAGTCCGGCCGGTCGTGCTTCATGGCCACAGCCACGGTCTCGTAGCCGCGCGGCTTGAACTTGTTGTAGGTGTCCACCAGCATCGGCATCTCCTTGACGCAGGTGACGCAGTCGGTGGCCCAGAAGTTGACGAGCGTGACCTTGCCCTTGAAGTCCGCCGCGTTGATTTGCTGGCCGGTGATGGTGCCGATCGGCACCGCGGGTACCGCCTCACCTTGTTTTGCACATCCGCCCAGCGCCAGGGTTCCGGCGGCAACGAGGCTCAATAGAATCGTTCGGCGAGCGGGCGTCATGGTGGGTCCGGTCAGGAGAAGGCGATGCAGAGGATTCAAAGTGTAGTGATCGCGGCGCTGCTGGGCACCGCAGTGCAGGCCCAGGCGCTGGACCTGTCGCGCATCAGCAATCAGGATGCGGCGGCCGGTTTGAAGGAGGCGCTGAACAAAGGTTCCGCCGCCGCCGTGGCCAAGCTGGGGGTGGCCGATGGCTTTCTCGGTAACCCGGAGGTGAAGATTCCGCTGCCCGAGGGCCTGAAGAAGGCCGAGCGCGCCGCCAAGCTGCTGGGCCGCCAGAAGGACTTTGACGAGCTGGTGGTGGGCATGAACCGCGCCGCCGAGCAGGCCGTGCCCCTGGCCAAGCCTCTGCTGCTCGATGCCGTGAAGAGCATGAGCGTGGACGACGCCAAGAAGATCATCAACGGCGGCGACGACTCGGTCACCCAGTTCTTCAAGGGCAAAACCGAGAAGCAGCTGGGCATCAAGTTCCAGCCGATCGTGAAGCAGACCACCGACAAAGTGGGCCTGGCCACGCAGTACAACAAGCTGGCTGCGCAGGCGCAGAGCTTCGGCATGGTCAAGGAGCAGGACGCGAAGATCGAGAGCTACGTCACGCGCAAGGCGCTCGACGGCCTGTTTCTCATGATCGGCAAGGAAGAGCGCGCGATCCGCCAGGACCCGCTCAAGTACGGCTCGGACATCCTGCGCAAGGTCTTCGGCCGCTGAGCAGGCGCGCGGCGGGCTGCCCGCATCAACGCGGGCCGGCGGCCTCCAGCTCGGCCAGGGCCTGCGGCGTGTTCACATTTGCAAAGCTGTCGGCGATGTTGCTGCAATCCAGCGTGCGTGCGCCCACGGCCTGCCAGAAGCCCTGCGCGGCGCGCTGCCCGGCGGCCAGGCGCTGCGCCAGCAGGGGCTGCGTGCTGCGGTGGACCACGGCGAACAGGGGCTCGGGGCCGGCTGCGGTGGCGCAGACCACGGCCACGTCGTCGGCGTGCCGGGCGGCCATCAGCCGGGCCACCCACTGCGGGTGCAGCAGCGGCGCATCCACCGGGCACAGCGCAATCCAGTCCGAGGCCGTTGTGCTGTCAGACAGCACAGCCCACGCCGCAAGCAGCCCGCCCAGCGGCCCCTGGGCACCGGGCACCGGTGCATCGGCGCGCGAGAGGGCGGCGGCATCGGCAGGCGCAGGCAGTGGGCGATCTGCCAGCACCTGCACGCCGGGCCGTGCATAGGCCGTTGCATTGCGGTTGGCGCTGATCAGCACCCGTGCCACCTGGGGGGCGAGCCGCTGCAGCACATGGTCCACCAGCGGCCGGCCGCGCAAGACCTGCAATCCCTTGTCCTGGCCGCCAAAGCGCTGGCCTGCTCCGCCGGCCAGCACAAGACCGGTTGTGGTGTCTCTGTGCATTTGGGGAATTTTCGCCGCTTCTTCGGCTCTTGCCGGATCGTTTGCGCGGCCATGCCCGAATACCATTCAGCGCACGCTGCGTTGCTTTCGCCTTGCAGCGACCGGCCCGATGCGCGCGGCCTGTGCCCTCCACTGATGTATCGCCGTTGATCCAAGTACCGCCCCCCTCACCGCTGGACCGCGCACTGCGCGAGCCGGACGCCGTTGCGTTCGATGCGGAGTTGCTCGCCAAGGCGATGCAGGGCGCGGTGCAGTCCTCGCTGGCTTCCCTGGCCAGCTCGGCGCTCTGCGCCGCAGTGCTCTGGGCCGTGGATCTGCATGCCTGGGCCGTGGCCACGGTGCTGGTGGCGCTGCTGGGGATCGGCCTGCGTCTGTCCCTGCTGCGCCTGTATATCGACGGCCGGAGCCGGCCGCGGCGCTACCGGGCCGATCTGTTGATCTTCAACCTGAGCGTGCTGATCTCCGCATCGGTGTTCCTTGTGGCCTGCGTGGCGGTGGCCGACATTGCCAATGCCAACGCGCGCATCCTGATCTTCGTGATCACGGTGGGCGGTCTGGCCGCCGGTTCGCTGCTGGTGGGCTTTGCGCGCTGGACCTTCAGCTGCTGGGTGGGGCCCAGCGGTCTGGGTCTGGTGGTGGTGGCGCTGTATGCGCCGCTGCTGGACGCGCGCATCCTGTTGCCGGGGCTGGTGCTCTACGTACTCGTGCTTGCCCATGCCGCGCGCCTGTTCCGCACCAATCTGGCCACGGCCTATGCCGAGCGCGAGCGGGCCGAATCGGCGGCGCGCATCAAGACACAGTTCATGGCCAACATCAGCCACGAGATCCGCACGCCCATGCATGGCGTGCTGGGCAATCTGGAGGTGCTGGCGCAGACCCCGCTGGACAGCCGGCAGGCCGCGCTGCTGCGCGCCGCCTCCGGGTCGGGCAAGGCCTTGCTGTCCCTGATCGACGAGGTGCTCGACTTCAGCAAGCTTGAGGCGGGTCTGTTCACCATCCGGCACGAAACCGTGGTGCTGCGGCCGATGCTGGAGACCGTCGAGCAGCTGTTCCTGCCGGCTGCGCGCCGCAAGGCGCTGGGTTTCAGCGTCGTGGTGGATGAGCGCCTGCCCGAAGCCATCGAATCCGATGCCCTGCGCCTGCAGCAGGTCCTGATGAACCTGCTGGGCAACGCGATCAAGTTCACCGATGCCGGCAGCGTCGAGCTGCGGGTCAAGCGTGCAGGCATGCCCGGCGCGCCGATCATCGAGTTCTGCGTGCGGGATTCCGGCATCGGCATTGCCGCAGACGACCTGTCGCGCATCTTCGATCCCTTTGAGCAGGTGCAGACCGGCGCGGCGCGGCGCTTTGGCGGCACCGGCCTAGGCTTGTCGATCAGCCTGCAGCTGGTGCAGGCCCTGGGCGGACAGCTCATGGTGCGCAGCGAGCTGGGTCAGGGCTCGATCTTCACGGTGGCCCTGCCCCTGAAGGAGCGCAGCAGCGCCGCACCGACGCCTGCCGCCGAGGAACCGGGCCCTGAAGCCGTGCCCGGTCCGGCCGCAGCCTCCGAGCCCGAGCCCGCGGCCGTGCCGGAGAGCGTGCCCGAGACGGCACCGCTGCGCGTGCTGGTGGTGGACGACAACGCCGTGAACCGTGCGCTGGCCGTGGCCATGCTGGAGCTGATCGGCGCGCAGGTCAGCCAGGCGGTGGACGGCCTGCAGGCGCTCGATACCCTCAATGCCAAGCCCTTCGATCTGGTCCTGATGGACTGGCAGATGCCCGGACTGGACGGTCTGGAGACCACGCGCCGCTGGCGCCGCCAGGAGGCGCTACGGGCTTCGCGCCGCGTGATGATTGCCGGGGTCACAGCCAACGCCTCGGCGGCGGACGAGGCAGCCTGCCGCGATGCCGGCATGGACGCCTTCCTGCCCAAGCCCTTCACGCTTGACGGCCTCAAGGCCCTCGTGACGCAGGCAGCACAGCGCATGGTCTAGGTGTTGAATATTTGGCTGTTATTGACCGAATTCTCACTACGTTGACCTGGCTTATCGATTGATCCATGCGCCTTTTGGTCATGTTTCAAGGCTGCTGATTTCTGTCCGAAATCAATCCAAAATGAAAGCCGGACGATCCGCGCCTGCAAGCAGGGCAGAGCGTCCGGCAAGTTGCGCAGGCGCGATGCGCGGGTTCAGCGCAGGTCGAAGCGGTCCAGGTTCATCACCTTGGTCCAGGCGGCCACGAAGTCGCGCACGAACTTGTCCTTCGCATCGTTCTGGGCGTAGACCTCCGAAAGCGCCCGCAGCTGCGAGTTCGAGCCGAAGACCAGGTCCACGCGCGTACCGGTCCACTTCACCGCACCCGTGCTGCGGTCACGGCCTTCGTAGACACCGGCGGCGCCGGGGCTGGGCGCCCAGGCGGTGGCGATGTCCAGCACGTTCACGAAGAAGTCGTTGGTCAGCGTGCCCGGCCGGGTGGTGAACACGCCGTGCGCGCTGCCGTCGGTGTGGGCACCCGAAGTGACGCCCATCGCGCGCAGGCCGCCCACCAGCACCGTCATTTCCGGTGCAGAGAGCGTCAGCAGCTGCGCACGGTCGATCAGCAGGTGCTCGGCCGGCACGCTGAACTCGCGCTTGGCAAAGTTGCGAAAGCCATCGGCCTGCGGTTCGAGCACGGCGAAGGATTCGATATCGGTCTGATCCTGCGTGGCATCCACGCGGCCCGGTGCAAAGGGCACCTCGATGCTGAACCCTGCGGCCTTGGCGGCGGTCTCCACACCCACGCCGCCGGCCAGCACGATCACATCCGCCACGCTCACCTGCTTGCCACCCTGGGCATTGAAGGCCTGCTGCACGCCTTCGAGTGCCGCGAGCACGCGGGCCAGCTGCGCCGGCTGGTTCACGGCCCAGTCCTTTTGCGGCGCGAGCCGGATGCGTGCACCGTTCGCGCCGCCGCGCATGTCCGAGCCGCGGAAGGTCGAGGCCGAGGCCCAGGCCGTGCTCACGAGCTCAGCCACGCTCAAACCCGTGGCCGCGATCTGCTGCTTGAGGGCCGCGATGTCGGCCGTGTCGATCACGGCCGCGCTGCGTGCAGGCAGCGGGTCCTGCCAGATCAGGTCTTCGGCCGGCACTTCGGGGCCGAGGTAGCGGGCCTTCGGGCCCATGTCGCGGTGGGTCAGCTTGAACCAGGCGCGGGCAAAGGCGTCGGCAAAGGCCTTGGGGTCGGCGTGGAAGCGGCGCGAGATCTTCTCGTAGGCCGGGTCGAAGCGCAGGGAGAGATCGGCCGTGGTCATCATCGGCGGATGCTTCTTGCTGGGGTCGTGTGCGTCCGGGATCATGTGCTCGGGCTTGACGTTCTTGGCCACCCACTGGTGTGCGCCGGCCGGGCTCTTGGTGAGTTCCCACTCATAGCCGAAGAG
>JAIXTA010000078.1 GCA_027484405.1 Burkholderiales bacterium | reverse complement strand
GGCAAGCTCAGCGATGAAGAGCTGCGCGCCTTGCCGCTGCCGCGCGTCACGCAGCGCCTTGCTGCGTGAATCAGTCAATTACGGACAGAAATCGGCTGATCTCGATCTCTGGCTTATCGCGCATCTGATCAGCGATAAGCCGTTATTGAATCAAAAAAATAGTTCATTAACGGCCATCAATGGTCTGGGCTGGGTTGCTCAGCGGGCCGCTTCGCCCTGAGCGAGTGCCTGCCGGGCCAGCTTGAACCAGGGAGCATTGAGATCCCGCGCGTGTGCGGGCCAGTGCTTGGTGCTCTGCTCGATGTCGGCCTGAATCCGCCGGGCTGCGTCCAGCTGGCCAACGCTCACCAGCCACTCGATGAAGCGCGCCTTGGCTTCCAGACCGCTGCCCAGCTGCGCGGCGGCTTCAAAGGCGGCCAGGGTCTCGGCCTGCGGACGGGACAGGGCGCAAGCCCGTGCGCGCAGCAGGGCCACCGTGTCCGGGTGAAAGTCGGGCCGGGCACGAGCGAGCGCATCCAGGCTGCGCAGGGCCGCGTCGCCTTCGCCGGTCTCCACTTCGGCACGCGCGAGGCCTGCGAGCAGGTCCGGGTCGTCGGCCAGCGGGCCGTTCAGGCAGGCACGGTAATGGTCGCGAGCCGCCGCAGCATTGCCCTTGTTCAGCTCGGCCGTGGCCAGGCGCATGCGGTTCTGCACGGATGGCGAGATGTCGTATTCGCGCGTCGCGTCGCGCAGCTCGCGGTCGGGGTCGAGCACTTTCTCCATGGCGCGGTAGGCCTTGCGCGCAGCCGGGTTGTCGCGCATGTCGCCCATGTACTCAGCAAAGAAGTACACGATCGAGCCCAGCAGGGGGAACGCAAACAGGATGAAGAGCCAGTAGCTGTTGCGGCTGGTCTTCATGGCGTGGATGGCAAAGAAGATGGCCACGATGACATGCAGGCCGATTCCGAGAATGGGCATGGGGTCTCCGACAGGGGCAGGTTGAGCGTGGGTGTTGAGCGCAGGCCGGCTCAGCGGCTCGCTTGGCAGCGGGCGGCGTAGTCGTCAGCAGCCCGTTGCGCCTTCTGGCGCGCCTGCGCTTGCTTGGCCGGCGTGGCGCGTTGCGCCTGATCGGCGAGGCGTTGTGCATGCAGCTTGAGCTTGGTGCACTGCTGCTGGCGCTTGGACGCTGCGGCTTGTGCGCGGCGCTCTGCCGCGGCCTCGGCGCGTTCCTTCTTCTCGCGTTCGGTCTTGAGCTGTGCCGCGCTGCGCGCCTCGGCAGCGGACTGCTGCTGGGCCTGACGCTGCTCTGCGCTGCTGGCAGCCGGGCTGGTGCTGACCTCGCGCACGGCACGGGTGCCGCCCGGGCACTCGCCTTGCATATAGGTGACCTTGCCGGCGGTGTCCTCGCAGCGCGTGAGCGCAGCTTGTGCAGGCGCGCAGATCAATGTGCAGATCCAAAGGCTCAGTCCCGCCAGCTGCCTTGCCCGAATGTTCATGCGCCCTCCCTGTCACCGCGTGCTGAACGTCGCGGCTTGTATGCGAAGTGTGTGTTGCGAAACTTTTGCTGCGTCGCGGCGTGCACGCTGCACTGCGGTGTTGTCCAGAAACTGTCTGTGCGCCAACCTGAACAGTGTCCAAGTGAATGCAAGGAATCCGTAAGCAAGCGATGGAACGCTTGCATGCGGATCAACCGGAGTCGTCGCGCAGCGCGTGGCGTTTTATTGTGCTTAGCGCGTTGCGTCACTACCCTGTTTTGAAGACCCACGCAGAATGTGGCGCGATGGGCCAGTGCTTGCGGTGCCGGTCCGATCCACCGGCCGATGAGGAGGTAGACATGGACATGAACCGGAGGCAGTTCTTCCGGGTCAGTGGGGCGGGGCTGGCGGGTTCCAGCATCGTCGCCCTGGGGTTCTCGCCGACGGCCGCACTGGCCGAGACGCGAAACTTCAAGCTGGCTCGGACCACCGAAACCCGCAACACCTGCCCGTATTGCTCGGTAGGCTGCGGTGTCATCATGTACAGCCTGGGCGACAAGGCCAAGAACGTCACGGCCGAGATCGTCCACATCGAGGGTGATCCGGATCACCCGGTCAACCGCGGCACGCTGTGCCCCAAGGGCGCCGGGCTGCTGGATTTCGTGCACAGCCCGAACCGACTGAAGTATCCGGAGATTCGCGAGCCGGGTACCAAGGAATGGAAGCGCGTGAGCTGGGAAGAGGCGATGAGCCGCCTGACCAAACTCATGAAGGCCGACCGCGACGCGAACTTCGTGGCGCAAACGGCCGAAGGCAAGACCGTCAACCGCTGGCTGACCACCGGCATGCTCTGCGCGAGCGCATCGTCCAACGAGTCGGGCTACCTGACCCACAAGGCCATGCGTTCGCTGGGGATGCTGGTCTTCGACAACCAGGCGCGCGTCTGACACGCCCCGACGGTGGCCAGTCTGGCCCCGACGTTTGGGCGCGGTGCGATGACCAACCATTGGGTGGACATCAAGAACGCCGATCTCGTCCTGATCATGGGCGGCAATGCCGCCGAGGCCCACCCCTGCGGCTTCAAGTGGGTGATCGAGGCCAAGCATCACAACAAGGCCAAGCTGGTCGTGGTGGATCCGCGCTTCACGCGGTCTGCGGCCATGGCCGACTACTACGCGCCGATTCGCGCGGGCGCCGACATTGCCTTCCTGGGCGGCGTCATCAACTACCTGCTCGCCAACGACAAGCTCCAGCACGAGTACGTCAAGGCCTACACCAACGCGAGCTTCATCGTCGGTGAGGGCTACAAGTTCGAGGACGGCATCTTCTCGGGCTACGACGAATCCAAGCGCAGCTACAGCAACGCCACCTGGAACTACGAGTTCGACGAGAAGGGCTTCGCCAAGGTCGACGAGACCCTGCAGCACCCGCGCTGCGTGCTCAACGTCATGAAGGCCCACTACGCGCGCTACACGCCGGAGATGGTCTCCAAGGTGACGGGTACGCCGAAGGACAAGTTCCTGAAGGTCTGCGAATACATCGCCACTACGGCTGCGCCCAACAAGGCCATGACCATCATGTATGCGCTGGGCTGGACACAGCACAGCCAGGGCAGCGAGATGATCCGCGCCGCGGCCATCATGCAGCTGCTGCTGGGCAACATCGGCATTGCCGGTGGCGGCATGAACGCGCTGCGCGGTCACAGCAACATCCAGGGACTGACCGATCTGGGCCTGCTGTCCACGAGCCTGCCAGGCTATCTCTCCCTGCCGCGCGAGAGCGAGCAGGACCTCGAGACCTACTACAAGCCGCGCGCACTCAAGCCCCTGCGTCCGAACCAGATGAGCTTCTGGCAGAACTACCCGAAGTTCTTCGTCAGCTTGCAGAAGGCCTGGTGGGGCAAGGCAGCCACGGCCGAGAACCAGTGGGCCTATCACTACCTGCCCAAGTGGGACAAGGGCTACGACGTTCTGACCGCCTTCGAGATGATGAACCAGGGCAAGCTCAACGGCTACATCTGCCAGGGCTTCAACCCGGTCGGTTCCTTCCCGAACAAGAAGAAGATCGTCGCCGGCCTGTCCAAGCTCAAGTACCTGGTCATCATCGACCCGCTGGCCACCGAAACATCCGAGTTCTGGAAGAACTACGGCGAGTACAACGACGTCAAGTCCGAAGAGATCCAGACCACGGTGTTCCGCTTCCCGAGCACCTGCTTTGCGGAGGAAGATGGTTCGCTGACCAACTCGGGCCGCTGGCTGCAGTGGCACTGGAAGGGCGCACCGCCCCCCGGAGAAGCCAAGGGTGACCCGGAGATCATTGCCGAGATCTTCACGCGCCTGAAGGCGGCCTATGCCAAGGATGGCGGTGCATTCCCTGACCCCATTCTGAACCTCACCTGGTCGTACAAGATTCCGCACAGCCCCTCGGCCGAGGAACTGGCGATGGAATACAACGGCCGTGCGCTGAGCGATGTATTCGCGCCGCCTGATCCCAAGGACCCGAAGGCGCCGCCCAAGGTCCTGGTCAAGGCCGGCGAGCAGTTGCCGGGCTTCGGCATGCTGCGCGATGACGGCTCGACCAGCAGCGGCTGCTGGATCTACTCCGGCAGCTGGACGCAGGCCGGCAACCAGATGGCGCGGCGCGACAACAGCGACCCCTGGGGCATCGGCCAGACGCTGAGCTGGGCCTGGGCCTGGCCAGCGAACCGGCGCATCCTCTACAACGCCGCCTCCAGCGCACCCAACGGCAAGCCCTGGGATCCCAAGCGCAAGCTGGTGCAGTGGAACGGCGAGCGCTGGAGCGGTGCAGACGTGCCGGACATCCGGCCGGACGCCAACCCGGAGGACGCCGACCGCGTCAATCCCTTCATCATGACCGCCGAGGGCGTGGCACGCCTGTTCACGCCGACCGGCATGGCTGAAGGGCCGCTGCCCGAGCACTACGAGCCCTTCGAGAGCCCGCTGGCCAACAACCCCATGCACCCCAACAACCCCAAGGCGCGGGCCAATCCTGCGGCCCGGGTGTTCAAGGGTGACATGGAGGCCTTCGGCAAGCCCTCGGAGTTCCCGTACGTGGCCACGAGCTACCGCCTCACGGAGCACTTCCACTACTGGACCAAGAACGTCCAGACCTCGGCGATCATCCAGCCGCAGCAGTTCGTCGAGATCGGCGAGGAATTGGCGGCCGAGAAGGGCATCAAGAACGGCGATCGTGTCAAGGTCTCTTCCAACCGCGGCTTCATCAAGTGCGTGGCGGTGGTGACCAAGCGCATCCCGATGCTGGAGTGCGACGGCAAGAAGGTCCACACTGTGGGCCTGCCGAACCACTGGGGCTTCGTTGGTGTGGCCAAGCCCGGGTATCTGGTGAACACGCTGACCCCTTATGTGGGCGACGCGAACACCCAGACACCCGAGTACAAGAGCTTCACCGTCAACATCGAGAAGGCATAAGCAGGGGGCCCCATGTCATCGCTTCAATCTCTTGACATCGCGGCCCGCTCGGCGACGACCACGCCGAGCCCTCAGGCCCGCAAGACCACCGAGGTCGCAAAGCTCATCGACGTGTCTTCCTGCATCGGCTGCAAGGCCTGCCAGGTGGCATGCATGCAGTGGAACGACCTGCGAGACGACGTAGGCGACAACGCCGGCGTGTATGACAACCCGCGCGATCTCACGCCCAGTTCCTGGACCGTGATGCGCTTCTCGGAGGTCGAGCCGGAGAAGGACAAGCTCGAGTGGCTGATCCGCAAGGACGGCTGCATGCACTGCGAGGATCCGGGTTGCCTGAAAGCCTGCCCGGCTCCGGGTGCGATCGTGAAGTACACGAACGGCATCGTCGACTTCATCAGCGAGAACTGCATCGGCTGCGGCAACTGCGTGACAGGCTGTCCCTTCGATGTGCCGCGCATCAGCAAGCAGGACAGCAAGGCCTACAAGTGCTCGCTGTGTTCAGACCGTGTCGGCGTGGGGCTCGAGCCTGCCTGCGTGAAGGCCTGCCCGACGGGTGCCATCCGCTTCGGCAGCAAGGAGGACATGCTGGATTACGGTGCAGAGCGCGTCAGCGACCTGAAGGAGCGCGGCTACGCGCAGGCGGCGGTCTACGACCCAAAGGGCGTGGGCGGCACGCACGTGATGTACGTGCTGCAGCATGGCGACAAGCCGCAGCTGTATCACGGCCTGCCCAAGGACCCGCAGATCAGCCCGATGGTCTCGCTCTGGAAGGGCATTGCCAAACCCCTGGCCGTGGCGGGTATGGTCGGTGCGGTGGTGGCCGGCTTCTTCCATTACATGACGGTGGGTCCTGTCGAGGAATTCGACAAGGACAAGACGGACGCCTGATCCGAGGAGCCTGCCATGACGACCTACCTCAAGCGCTACGAGAAAAGTGATCGCATCAACCATTGGTTGATCGTGCTGCTCTTTGTTGCAGCCGGCCTTTCGGGGCTGGCCTTTTTCCACCCGAGCCTGTTCTTTCTGAGCAACTTCTTCGGGGGTGGCCCGTGGACGCGTATCCTGCATCCGTTCTTCGGTGTTGCGATGGCCCTGTGCTTCATCGTGCTGTTCATGAAGCTCTGGCGTGACAACGTCATGAACGATGCGGATCGCGAATGGCGCAAGCACGCAGGCGACATGCTGCGCGGCGACAAGTCCAAGATGCCGCCGGTGGGCAAGTACAACGCCGGGCAGAAGATGGTGTTCTGGCTGATGGCCGGCAGCCTTGCCGTGCTGTTGATCACCGGCTTCAGCTTCTGGCAGCCCTGGTTTGCCCACCTGTTCCCGATCTGGCTGGTCCGCCTGGGCGTGCTGCTGCATTCTGCATCCGCAGTGGTCCTGATTCTCACGGTGATCGTCCATGTGTACGCGGCCATCTGGGTCAAGGGCACGGTGCGCGCCATGACGCGCGGCACGGTGAGTGAGTCCTGGGCCAAGCGCAACCATCCGCTGTGGCATCAGGAAGTCAGCGGCAAGTAAAGTCGGTGCAGACAGGGGCCGGGCAGCGCAGCCCGGCCTTTTTTCTCATTGCAAGGGAAGTTGATGAGCATCACCCAAGCTCGCCGGCTCATGGAGCCAGAGCAGATCGCGGCCCAGGCGGGCCAGCAGGTTCCCACGCTGTGGTTCCCGAAGCCCGCTGAGCTGTTCGCGGACCGCGAGCAGCGTCTGCGCCAGCTCGCTTCAGGGCATCCCATGCAGGACTATCTGCTGTTTGCCGCTGAACTCTCTCGCGCCCAGCATGCGCTGTTGTCCAGTTACCCCAGCGTCGCTCTGCCCGACGCGGCAGCGCTCAAGAATGCTGCTCTGGCAGGCCTGGCGCCGCTTGCGGCGACGAGCTGGGCACGAGATCCCGCCTGGCGCGAGGGCCTCAAGCGCCTCATCGCCGCCCTGCGTCCGCGTCTGGCTGACTCGCCTGCGGTGATGGACGCGCTGGACGCCCTCGATTCCGCGTCTGCCGAGCACATCGAGCGGCAGGCCGACAGGCTGCTCAATCAGGTCAGCCTGGGCTTGGAGCTGTCGACCGCACCGTTCATCAGCGCCGCGCTGCAGATCTACTGGACGCACCTGGTCAGCACCCTGCACGCCAGACACGCAAGCGACCGCGACAGCGCCTTCGGTCTGGTCGATGACATGTCGCGCTGTCCGTGTTGCGCATCGCGGCCGGTGGCCAGCATCGTGCGCATCGGAGCGGAAACAAGCGGTTTTCGGTACCTGCACTGCAGCCTGTGCAGCAGCCAGTGGCATGTGGTTCGTATCAAGTGCAGTCACTGTGACAGCACGAAGGGCATCGGCTATCTGGGCTTGGCGCCGCAGGAAGGGCGTCAATCGGCCGTCACCCAGGTTCCGGAGGGTGCGGTTCAGGCCGAGACCTGCGACGAGTGCGGCCACTATCTGAAGGTCGTGCACATGGCCAAGGATGCACATGTCGAGCCCGTGGCCGACGATCTGGGCTCGCTGACGCTGGATCTGCTGGTCGGCGAGCAGGGCCTGCGCAGGCACGGGCTGAACCCCTATCTATTCTTCGCAGACGACGCCGTCGATCCACCGGACTCGCCACCGCCAGACCCCGGAGCGCACTGATGCACCCGCCTGAAGAATCCGTCGTGAACGGTTCCCAGGCGGCCAAGGCCAGCGCCAAGGACCTGCCTTCTGTGGATCGGCTGCTCAAGCAGCCCGATGTGGCTGCGCTGATTGCCGAGCACGGCCACACGCTGCTTGCGCGTTGCTGCCGCGAGGTGATTGACCGAGCGCGCGCAGCGGCGCTGGCCGGATCGCTCTCCGTAGCTGGCGTGCAGCCTGGCAGGCTGGCAGCCCGCGTAGCTGATGCGGTGCAGACCCGCCTGGCACCCCGCATGCGTGCGGTGCTCAATCTGACCGGCACGGTGATCCACACCAATCTTGGGCGTGCGCTGTTGGCAGAGTCTGCTCTCGATGACCTGCTGCGCATCATGGCCTGCCCGAACAATCTCGAGTATGACCTGGCGGCCGGTGGGCGCGGCGATCGCGACAGCCTGATCGAGGAGCTGGTCTGCGACATCACTGGTGCAGAGGCCGCCACGGTGGTCAACAACAATGCCGCGGCCGTTTTGCTGACGCTCGCTGCGTTGGGGCGGGGCCGAGAAGTCATCGTCTCGCGCGGGGAGCTGGTCGAGATCGGCGGCGCATTTCGCATGCCTGACGTGATGGCTGCTGCAGGTGCGACGCTCGTCGAGGTGGGCACCACCAATCGAACCCACCCGCATGACTATGAGCGAGCCATCACGCCGGGCACAGCCCTGCTCATGAAGGTTCACACCAGCAACTACATGGTCCAGGGCTTCACGGCAGCGGTGGATGAGGCGCAGCTGGCCGAGATTGCGCAGCGCCACGGCGTACCGCTGGCCAGTGATCTTGGTGCTGGCTCACTGGTCGATCTTGCTGCCTACGGCCTGCCTCGCGAGCCCACGCCGCAGGAGAAGCTGGCTGCGGGCTGTGACGTCGTCACCTTTAGCGGCGACAAGCTGCTGGGCGGTCCTCAGGCGGGCTTGATCGTCGGGCGCAAGCAGGCTATTTCGACGATCCGCAAGTTCCCCATGAAGCGGGCGCTGCGCCTGTCCAAGCTGCCACTTGCAGCGCTCGAAGCAACGCTGCGGCTCTATCTGCGGCCGGAGCGCCTAGCCAGGGATCTGCCGACTCTGCGCCTGCTCACGCGTTCACAGGAAGACATTCTGAGCATGGCGAATCGGCTCCTGCAGGATGTGCAGGATGCTGTCGCTCCTCGATTCATCGTGGACGTCCAAAGCACACTGGGCCAGATTGGGTCCGGGTCCCTGCCTGTGGAGCGCCTGCCCTCGGGCGCTTTGGCGATCAGTCCGGTTGAGAAGTCGGGTCGCGGGCGCGCCCTGGATGCACTGGCTGATGCGCTGCGCGAGTTGCCGCTGCCTGTGATCGGCCGGATCGCCGACGATCGCCTTTGGCTCGATCTGCGTTGTCTCGAACGCGCCGAGCTGCTCACCGACCAGTTGCCCCAGCTCAAGGAGGCGCTGGCGTGATCATCGGGACGGCCGGTCACATTGACCACGGCAAGACCACACTCGTGCGGGTGCTGACGGGCATTGACACTGACCGGTTGCCTGAGGAGAAGCGCCGCGGCATCAGCATCGAGCTGGGCTACGCCTTCATGGACCTGCCCGGCGGAGAGCGTATCGGCTTTGTCGATGTACCGGGTCATGAACGCCTGGTGCACACCATGCTTGCAGGAGCGACCGGCATGGACCATGGCTTGCTGCTTGTGGCTGCGGATGATGGCGTCATGCCTCAGACCCGCGAGCATCTGGCGGTGCTTTCCCTGATGGGCCTGCGCGATGCCACGGTGGTGCTGACCAAGGTGGATCGCGTGGATTCAGACCGGCTCCACCTTGTGCAGCGGGATATTCAGGCCTTGCTCGCACGCACGCCATTTGCCGGCTCAGCCTGTCTTCCCGCAAGCGCAACGCAAGGGCACGGGATCGAGGCGCTGCGGGCTCATTTGCATGAGGTTGCGGCGCGGCATGCGGCGCACAAGCAGCCATGCGCCGATCAGGCGAGGGCGTTCCGCCTCGCGGTTGATCGGGTGTTTGCGCTCGACGGCGTGGGCACCGTGGTGACCGGGACCGTGCATGCAGGAGCGGTCCGCGTTGGCGACGAACTCGTGCTTGCTCCCGGGCCGCACGACCAGCGATTTCGCGTTCGCAGCGTCCACGCACAGAATCGTGAAGCTGACGTCGCTGTGCAGGGTCAGCGCTGCGCTCTCGGGCTGGCAGGCTTGCCGCGTGAAGCGGTGCGGCGCGGCCACTGGGTCACAACGCCGTCTGCAGCCCTGAACACTGACCGGATCGATGCGGAACTGACCTTGTGGAACGAGGAGCCTCGTGCACTGAAGTCAGGTACCCGTGTCCATGTGCACATCGGCTCGGCCAGCGTCATGGGATCTGTGGCCGTGCTGGATGCCGAAAGTCTCAAGCCGGGCGAAACGGCCCGCGTCCAGCTCGTCCTGCATGAAGCATTGGGTGCCTGGCATGGAGACCGGGCGGTGCTCCGTGACGCATCGGCCAGCCGCACCATTGCTGGTGGCCGAGTGCTCGACCCCTTTGCGCCTGCGCGCTACCGGCGCACGATCCAGCGCCGTGCGGAGCTGGAGGCGCTGGCGCAGCCCACGGTCAGTCAGCGCATCGAGGGCGTACTCGCCGTCTCGCCCTTGGGCCTGGATGTGCAGCGCTTTGCCTGCGCCCAGGGTCTGATGCGCTTGCCCGTCGCGCCTGCAGGCGCCGCCGAGGCAGCGGGCTGGCTAGTGGCGCCGGAGCACGCCCGTGCGGCGCAACAGGCCATCGTCGATGTGCTGGGCACATTCCACCGGAAGCATCCGGATGAGCTCGGTCCCGATCTGGCGCGTCTGCGGCGCCTGGCCTTGCCTCGGCTTCCGGAGACTGTCTTTCGTGCATGGATCTCTGCACTCAAGGCGCAGGGTCAAGTGAGTGTGCTGGGCGCGTGTGCGCATCTGCCTGCGCATGCAGTGACCCTGTCGGCTGCTGAGGAGCGTATCCGGCAGAAGCTCGGCCCGGCGCTGCTGGCTGCCGGCTTCGAAGGAGCGTGGGCGCGCGATCTGGCGCGAGATAGCGGCGAGAGTGAAGTCATCATCCGGACGACGCTCAGTCGCCTCGCACAGCGTGGCGAGCTGAATCAGGTCGTCCGGGACCTGTTCTACCCGGAGCAAACCATGGCGCGGCTCGCGCATATCGTGCGTGATCTGGCCGCCCGGGATGCGGAGGTCAGCGCCGCTGCCTTCCGCGATGCCGCAGGTCTGGGGCGCAAGCGCGCGATCCAGATCCTCGAGTACCTTGATCGCATCGGTATGCTTCAACGTGTGGGTGACGTACACCGCTTGCGCAAGGACTGTCTGTTGTTCGTGGCTGAGGATGCCCTGGCGTGAGAAGCGGCATCTTTTTCGCGGAGGGGAAACGATCCTGGTGGGTCGGCCGGGCTTCAAACCCGGTGGGTGACGCCACGCGTCGCCGGGTGGGTTCGACTCCCATTCCCCTCCGCCATCTCCTCAAGCGGCCGGTCCGCGTGCCTGATCACGTCTTCGCGCTTGTACCTGCCGGCATCAATGCATGATGATCATCGCAGGTTGTTCTTTTCCGCAGCATCTTTGGTTCCATGCCGAACATCAGCTATGGGCGGCCCTCGAGGCGCCAGGTGTCGCTCGTGTAGGCATCACCGCCATGGGGATTCGCCAGTCTGGCGAAATCTACATGTGCCGGGTCAAGCGTGTGGGCACGGAGCTTGACCAGGGCCAGTCGCTGGCGGTTGTCGAGCTCGCCAAGTCCATCGTGTCGGTCAAGTCTCCGGTCAGCGGGCTGGTGGTCGAGGTCAATCCGATTCTTGAAGAGCAGCCGGAGCGTGTTCACAAGGATCCCTATGGGGAAGGCTGGCTTGCACGCATCCAGCTCACGCGCTGGGACGGCGATAGCGCTGCACTGGTTCATGGGCAGGGTGTCGAACCGGCCATGCGCGAATATGCCTGGCTGAATCGGCTGGACGAAGCAGGGCGGAGCGAGTGATGGGCTACTTCGAGCACGCGGCCGATGGGGTGGCCATCCTGCTCTGGGCGGCTGATCCGGACACGCCGCAGCGCCTGGCGACCCCGTTCTTTCATGCAGCCGCAGCCGGGGCGATGGATCTGCCGGTCGAGATCTATTTCACCGCCCGCAGCGTGCATCTGCTGGTACCGGGCGTGGCCTCTGGCCTGCGTGCTTCGGAACAGTTTGACAAGTCGATCCTGGATGCCATGCGCGAAGCAGCATCGTTCGGCGTCCGCTTCTATGTGTGTGCAGACGCCCTGCGCGCGCAGGGTCTGGACGGCTGTGCGCTGATCGAAGAGTGCAGCGGCCACGGTGGCGCCGTGCAGTTCATGGCCCGCGCCGCTGACCTGCGCTGGCGCACGCTGGTCTACTGAGGCTCAGTCCAGCACCTTGCCCGGGTTCATGCGATGGTCCGGATCGAGCGCCTGCTTGATGCGGCGCATGAGCGCCATTTCCACGGGGCTCTTGTAGCGCGGCAGCTCCGCACGCTTGAGCTGGCCGATGCCGTGTTCGGCGGAGATGCTGCCGCCGAAGCGATGCACCTGGTCGTGCACGGTCTCGTAGACCTCGGGCTGTCGGGCGATGAAGCCGCCGTCATCCAGCCCTGATCCGAAGCCTGGTGCCGAGACGTTGTAGTGGAGATTGCCATCACCCAGATGGCCGAAGATCACCATGCGCACGCCGGGAAAGCGCTGCGCGAGCTGTGCGTTGGTCTCGCGAACGAACTCCGCAATACGCGAGATCGGCACCGAGATGTCGTGCTTGATGTTCTTGCCCTCAGCGGCTTGCGCCTCGCTGATGGACTCGCGCAAGGCCCACAGCTCGCTGGCCTGGGCGGTGCTCTGCGCAATGACGGCATCGTCGATCAGACGGGCATCCAGGGCTGCGCCGAGCAGATCTTCCAGCATCGCATTTGTGGCATTCGCGTCCTGATGGTTGCTGAGCTCGATCAGCACGTACCAGGCATGGCTTGCGGCAAAGGGGGAGCGCAGCCGGGGCAGATGCTGCTCGACCAATTGGAGGCAGAAGTCGCTGAACAGCTCGAAGCCGGTGAGTGTGCTGGCGGCATGCTGCTGTGCCAGGTCCAGCAGGCGCAGCGCTTGATCGACGTTGTTGAGGCCGACCAGTGCTGTGCCGGTACTGCGGGGCAGCGGAAAGAGCTTGACGCAGGCGGCCGTGATGATGCCCAACGTGCCCTCTGCACCGATGAACAGGTCGCGCAAGTCGTATCCGGTGTTGTTCTTGCGCAGCGCGTTCAGACCGGACCAGATCTCGCCCTCGGCCGTGACGACTTCCAGACCGAGGCAGAGCTCGCGCGCATTGCCGTAGCGAAGGACCTGCGTCCCGCCTGCGTTGGTGGACAGGTTGCCGCCGATGGTCGCGCTGCCCTCGGCGGCCAATGACAGCGGGAAGAGCCGGCCGGCCTCCCGGGCCGCATCCTGCGCCCGCAGCAGCGGCACGCCAGCCTCGATCACCATGGTGTTGTTCAGGGGGTCGATGCTGCGAACGCGGCTCAGGCGCGTGGTGAGCAGTACAAGATTGCGGTTGCCGGCATCCGGCGTGGCGCCACCGCACAGCCCTGTGTTGCCGCCTTGCGGAACGACAGCCAGGCTGCGTTGGGCCGCAAGACGCACGAGCTGAGCCACTTCTTCTGTGCTGCCTGGGCGAACCACGGCCAGCGCCGTGCCGGTGAAGCGCTTGCGCCAGTCGCTCAGATGGGGATCGGCGTCCGCACCGGCAAGCACGTGGGCCGGGCCGACGACCTCGGCCAGAGCCGCCCGAATTGCGGCGGCTTCTTGCGCTTCAGCCATTGGCAGGCGGACTGGCATTGGCCGCCTTGGCTGCCTTTGCCGCCTTCTTGAAGGGTCGGACGTGCAGAATCAGCCCGAAGAAGGTGGCCCAGGCAAAGGTGAAGGCGGCCCAGCCCAGAAGCTGCGAGGGTCCGCTGCTGGTCATGCCGCGTACGCAGCCTTCGGCCATGTAGAGCAGCACGAACATGCTGGCCCATTGCATCGTGTAGACGCTTGCACGCATGACACCCGGCAGCATCAGCAGCAGCGGAATGGTCTTGAGCGATGCGTAGATCCAGGCAATGGCATTGTTCTGGTGCGGGTCGAGCACCAGCTCCCAGAGTGCCGAGATGGCGATCAGGTGCGCGATGCCAAGCAGCGCCACGAAGTGCGGCAGGCTGCGGATGAAGCCGGGGCGGGATGTCGGTTCGGTCATGATCAAAGCGGGCGTTGGAGCTTGAGTGCCGTCTGCGCCAGGCGCTTGCCGAGTGCCACGGCAAGCCGGGCCTGCTCCGGCGAGACGGCTCGCGCGTTGTCCACGCCGGCCACCGTGCTGGCGCCGTAGGGTGTGCCACCGCCCGTGGTGGAGAGCAGTTCGGTCTCGCTGTACGGAATGCCGACCATGACCATGCCGTGGTGCATCAGCGGCAGCATCATCGACAGCAGCGTGCTCTCCTGGCCGCCATGCAGGCTGCCGGTGCTGGTGAACACGCAGGCCGGCTTGCCGATCAGGGCGCCGGCCAGCCACTGCGTCACCGTGCCGTCGAGGAAGTGCTTCATCGGTGCAGCCATGTTGCCAAAGCGCGTGGGCGAGCCCAGCGCGAGACCGATGCACTCATCGAGATCCTTGGGTTCGCAGTAGGGGCTGCCGCTGTCCGGGACCGGCGGGGATGCGACTTCCGTGGATGGCGAGACTGGTGGCACGGTGCGCAGCCGCGCACGTGCGCCCTGCACGCGCTCGATGCCATCGGCAATGTGCTCGGCCAGCGTGCGGACATGGCCGTTGCGCGAGTAGTAGAGAACAAGGATCTCTTGGGCGCTGCTTGCAGTCATGCCACCTATCATAGGCGGCATGAGTGAGAGGACACGGAACCCGCTGAGCTGGTTTGCCGCAGGCCGCCGCGCACTGCAGTACGGCCGCAGCGTGCTGCAGCGCATGCGCGAGGAGGAGCTGCCCACAGTGGCAGCCAGTCTCACGTTCTCGACCCTGCTGGCGCTGGTCCCTCTGGCGGCCGTCACTTTGGCCATCTTCACGGCCTTCCCACTGTTTGCCGCACTGCGCGAGGCGCTGCAGGAGTACTTCATTGAATCCCTGATGCCGCCCACGGTCAGTGATCCGATCATCGGGTTCTTCAATGGCGTGGCGCAAAAGGCGCGAAGTCTGACTGTATTCGGTCTGCTGTTCCTGTTCGTCTCGGCGCTGCTCGTGCTGGTGACGATCGAGAACGCGCTGAACAAGATCTGGCGCACGCAGCGGCGCAAGGGCAGCTGGGCCACCCGGCTGCTGAGCTGGTGGGGGGCGCTCACGCTCGGGCCGGTCCTGCTGGGGTTCAGTCTCTATCTCACGGGCCTGGCCGCGGCGCAGGTGTCCGGCATCAAGGCCCTCTCATGGGTCACGAACTTCACCTTGCTGCTCGTGCCGGTGGTCCTGGCTGCACTGGGCTGGGCGATCGTCTACAAGACCGTGCCTCATGCCACCGTGCGCTGGAAGCATGCGCTCATCGGGGCGCTGCTTGCCGCCGTGTGTTTCGAGCTGGTCAAGCGCGGCTTTGCCAGCTACCTGAGCACGTATGCGAACTTTCGGCAGCTGTATGGCGCGCTTTCGGTGGTGCCGATCTTCCTGCTCTGGATCTACGTGTGCTGGCTGATCACTCTGGCTGGTGCCGTCATCACCGCGCTGGCGCCGGAGTGGGGTGTGAGCGAGCGCAAGCGTGAGGTTCGCGTCGGCGACCCTCTGGCCGACTGTCTCGCTGCCGTCAAGCTTCTGCTGGAGGCGCGCACTGCAGCACCGTTTGCCATGGACTTCGAGGCCATCGCGCAGCGTGCTGACATTCCACGCGCCGATGCGCAGGCCGCGCTCGATACGCTCGAACGTCTGGGCTGGGTCCGGCGGGTCGAGGCAGCCGAGGACCGCGAACTCACCTATGTGCTGGCGGTGGATCCGCACGCCGTCACGCTCTCGCCCTTGCTGGATGCAACGGTCCTGTCGGATCACCATCCACAGCTGCGCCAGCTCAGTGCGCAACTCGCCACGATTCGCGCAACGCCTCTCCTGCATGCGCTTGGCTAGAGCGACGAGCCTGTGGCCTACGGGGCAACCCTAGGTCCGTCGGCCTGCGAGTGTGACTCGGCCACAACCGTTGCACGCCGTTACAGCAGGGCGAGAGTGTGCTCCATAGACTTCGGCGGTTGCGTATTGCTCTGCCGAGGTGGCCATGTCCCGTCCGTCGCGTTCGTTCCTTCATGTTGCCGTGGCCGTTTCGCTTGCCGTCAGCGGCCTGGTCGGTCTTGCGGCATGTGGTGGCGGGGGCAGTAGCGCGGCGCCTCCCGCAGGAACACCTGCACCTCCTCCACCTCCGCCCGCCCCCGCGCCTCCTCCGCCTCCTCCGCCTCCTCCGCCTCCTCCGCCTCCTCCGCCTTCTTCGACCGGGCCACTGCAGCTCACTTCCGTGGCGTCGGGCCTCGTCAATCCATGGGGCCTGGCCTTCCTTCCCGGCGGCCGTTTCCTGGTGACTGAGAAGGGCGGCACGATGCGCATCGTCCAGGCGAATGGCTCTCGTTCTGCGGCGATCTCGGGCGTGCCGGCCGTCGACAGTGTCGGGCAGGGCGGCTTGCTTGATGTCGCGCTCGCCCCAGACTACGCGACGACCCAGCGCATCTACTGGAGCTTCGCCGAGCGTGATGCCAACGGCGCCAACGGACTGGCCGTGGCGAGCGGCGTGCTCAACGAGTCAGCGCTGTCATTGTCTGGGGTGCAGGTGATCTACAGGCAAACCCCGAAGGTCAGTGGTTCGAGTGGCCACTTCGGCGGGCGAATCCTGTTCGCGCCGGATGGGAAGCTCTTCGTCATGATGGGTGACCGGCAGAACGGCGACCAGCGCGGGTTCGCCCAGGATCTGGCTCGCGGCAACGGCAAGATCGCTCGCATCAACCCCGACGGCTCTGCACCTGCGGACAATCCCTTCGTCGGCCAGAGTGGTGCGCAGGCTGCGCTGTGGGCGCTCGGCATCCGCAATCCACAGGGAGCAGCGATCCATCCCACCACAGGAGAGCTGTTGATCAATGAGCATGGTCCGCAGGGCGGCGATGAAGTCAACCGGATCACCCGCGGTGCGAACTACGGCTGGCCGGTACGCAGCTACGGGTGCGAGTACGGCGCCACCCAGGGCGAGGCCTGCTGGATCGGGGGCGGCACGCATGCGCCCACCTATGTCGAGCCCGTCACGACCTGGACGCCCACATCGACCGCACCCAGCGGCATGCTGATCTACTCGGGCAACGCGATTCCAGAGTGGCGCAACAAGGCACTCGTAGGTGGGATGCAATACGGCGGGACGCTCTGGCGCGTCGACATTGACCAGACAGCCGCAATTCGCTGCACGGTGCGCGGCGGCCTGGCGGTTCAGAACTGCGGCGAGGTGCTGTTCAACAACGCCAAGATCGGCAAGCGGATCCGCGATGTGCGGCAGGGGCCGGACGGCTGGGTCTATCTACTCACCGATGCCAGCAATGGCGAAATTCTGCGCATTTCCCGGTGATGTCAAAATCGGCCAAAAAACTCAATGGTCAAGAAGTGGCCTTGAATGGCTTCAGACAAGCGGAAAAGAGGGTTACATCTGCAAAAAGTAGATCAAATACGGACCGATCTATCGATCGTGCTGATCAGTGCACATGTGACGGAGCAGGTTCCACCCGGTTGCGCCCGAGCGCCTTTGCCTGCTTCATGCGCTGATACGCTGCCTCGACCAGGGTCGGCAGATCCACGCCCGACTCCTGGGCGCAGCCGATCGACACGCTGGTGTTCGTTGCCATCCGCCCTCCCAGATGCACCTGGCGCTGGTGAATCGCCTTGCGCAGGCGCTCGGCTACCTGAGCACCTGCGTCCAGTGTGGCGCCCGGCAGCAGGACGGCAAAGCGGTCGCCGCTTTCACGTGCAGCAATATCGCTCGGCCGCAGCACCTGCTTGATGGTGTCTGCCACGTGCTTGAGTACGTTGTCAGCGGCGCTGCGCCCCGCAGACTCGTTGATCTTCTGCAGGTGGTCCACGTCAACGCACAGCAGCGCCACCGGCGTGCCATCAATGCGGTGGCGGTTGATCTCGCGTTCGAAGGCTTCGTGCATCCAGCGCCGGTTATGCAGTCCGGTCAATGGGTCGTGCGTGGCCTGGAATTCGGCATGGGCTTCGCCCATATCAGCCTTCATGCGCCACTGGTTGCTGGCGCGGAGCCGGTCAGACAGCAACTCGATCAGGTTCAGGGCCACGATGGGCGCGCCAGCCATGAACTCACGGAATTGAGTGGCCTCGAAGGCCATGATGAGCGCCGGCCATTGCGCGGCGACATACACCGAGCCGCTCTCCTCGGACAGGATGGCATGCTCACCGACCACCTGGCCGGGGGCGAGGCGGGCCACGTTGTTCTGCATGGCGTGGTCGAGAAAGACGCCCAACTGCCCCTCCAGCACGACGACGATGTGGCGGTTGGGCTCACCGGGTTCGATCACGCGGTCGCCGAAACCCAGTTTTCGCACCTGGCCCATGGCCACCACCTTCGCAAACTGCGGCAGCTCGATGCCCTTGAACAGCTTGCTGTTGCGCAAGGTTTCAAGCGTCTCGGTGTCCAGTCGCACCGGCGCAGCCATGGACGCAGGCGGCGGCATGTCGCGCGCGATGGGCGCAGGCACGTCGGGCGATTTGCTGTCGGATTTCGGGTTCATGCGCCGAGTGTGCGCCGCAAGAACCTCAGCAAAAGGCGCAAATAGCGGCGAGTTCTCGGCTCAAATCGTGGTCTTCAGGCGAGCGCTATCCGCCGCACCGATAGCCGCAGAGAAGAAAGCGGGGCGGAACGCGGCGGCATTCCACCCCGGGAACTGCGCAGCAGCCCGCTCAGGCGGCGGGCAGGTTCATCGCGCCTCGATACCACTCGTGGAAGTGCTGCATGCCATCTTCCATCGGGCTCTGGTACGGACCGACCTCGTTGACGCCACGCGCCATGAGCGCCTTGCGGCCGGCATCCATGCGCTCAGCAATCTCGTCATCTTCCACGCAGGTTTCCATGTAGGCCGCGCGCTGCGCCTCGCAGAACTCGCGCTCGAACAAGGCAATCTCCTCGGGGTAGTAGAACTCCACGACGTTGATCGTCTTGTTCGGACCCTTGGGGTAGAGCGCCGAGACGGTCAGCACATGCGGGTACCACTCCAGCATCAGGGTCGGGTAGTAGGTCAGCCAGATGGCTCCGTGTGCAGGCGGCTTGCCTTCGCGGAAGCGCATGAGCGCCTCATGCCACTTCTTGTAGGTCGGCGATCCTGCCTTGGCGAGCGCGTCATTCACGCCCACGGTCTGCACCGAGTACTTGCTGCCGAACTCCCAGCGAAGGTCGTCGCAGCTCACGAACTGGCCCAGTCCCGGGTGGAAGGGGCCGACGTGGTAGTCCTCGAGGTAGACCTCGATGAAGGTCTTCCAGTTGTAGTTGCACTCATGCACCTCGACATGGTCGAGCACATAGCCCTCGAAGTTGAACTCCGAAAGGGGCCCGAGGTGCTTGAGGTCCTCACCCACCTTGCTGGCGCCGCCCTCGAAGAGCAGGCCGTTCCAGCGCTGCAGGCCGTACCGGTTCAGGTTCAGGCAGGGCTGCTGCGCGAAGTGGGGCGCACCCAACAACTGGCCCTGCATGTCGTAGGTCCAGCGGTGCAGCGGGCAGACGATGTTCTGCGTGTTGCCACGGCCGTTGAGCATGACCGCCTGCCGGTGGCGGCACACATTGGACAACAGTTCGATCCCCTGAGCGTTGCGCACCAGGATGCGCCCTTCCGCCTCCTGAGGCAGTGCATAGAAGTCACCCACGTTGGGCACGGCGAGTTCATGGCCCACGTAGCGCGGCAAGTCATGAAAGATGAGTCGCATCTCCTTTTCATAGGTCGCCTGGTCGAAATACACATCGACCGGAAGCTGGCTATTCGCAGGCAGCAGTTTGCGCGCGGTGGAGATGTCGGACATGATGACGTGCGGGCTCCTTGAAGACGAACTGAATTCCTGTGGGATCGAGACTCCTGAAAGGGAGCGCGAGTGTACCCGCGGGGGCCCTTCGGGGAAAATCGACTAAGTGCTCAAAATCCTCGCAGAAACAAGGGTTTGCGCGCATTTACGCTGTCGCATGTCCGGTTGCCCTGACTAAAATCAAGACCTTATGCCTTCCAAAGCAAGCGCCCCGGCGGCCGACGCAAGCAGCGGCACGCCAGTTGACGTGCCCCTTCCAGACACCTTCGAGGCGGCAATGACCGAGCTGACTCGCCTGGTCGACGCCATGGAGGCCGGGTCCATGACCTTGGCAGAGAGTCTGGCGGCCTACGAGCGCGGCAAGCGTCTTGAGCGCTTTTGTCAGGAGCAGTTGCAGCAGGTCGAAGAGCAGCTCAAGCTGGTCGACGCGCAGGGCAATGAGCAGGCACTCAAGCTGGAGTCGAGGCGTTGAGCGACTCCGCAACGATCTCACGCACCGTTGCGTCTGCTGACGGTTTCAGGGCCTTCGACTTCGCAGCGTGGTCAGGTGCGAGCCTCAGGCGCGCCGAAGCTGCGCTCGATGCCGCGTTGCCGAGTGGCTCGATCGTGCCAGCCCGTCTGCACGAGGCCATGCGCTACGCGGTCATGGGCGGCGGCAAGCGCGTCCGCGCTCTGCTGGTCTATGCCAGCGCGGACCTGTCTGGCTGCCCGGCGCCGCTGGCTGACGCCATGGCTGTGGCCATCGAGCTCATCCATGCCTATTCCCTTGTGCACGATGACCTGCCCGCCATGGACAACGACGAGCTTCGGCGCGGCAAGCCCACCGTCTGGAAGCAGTACGGCGAAGCGGACGCCGTACTCGTCGGTGACGCGCTGCAATCAAGTGCCTTCGAGATACTCGCCCAGGGGTGTGCGCTGCACCCGCAATGCGACGGACTCTCGGTCGTGCGCCTCCTTGCCCACGCATCCGGCAGCCTGGGCATGTGCGGCGGGCAGGCGATTGATCTCGCCAGCGAAGGAAAGCTGCTCGCGCTGCCTGAGCTCGAGCAGCTGCATCGGATGAAGACCGGTGCGTTGCTGGTCGCCAGCGTGATGATGCCGGTGCTCGCAATGCGACTCCCGGCCTCGCAGCAGGCCTCGCTGGACCAGTTTGCACGTGCGGTGGGCCTCGCCTTCCAAGTGGCAGACGACGTGCTCGATGCCACCGCAGATTCCGCCACGCTGGGCAAGACGGCGGGCAAGGATGCCGAGCAAGGCAAGGCGACCTACGTCTCCCTGCTCGGGCTCGAGGAGGCCCAGCGCCGCGCGGAGGCCCTGCGGGTACAGGCCCACGAGCATCTCGGACATCTCGGCCGTGTGCAGGGTGCGGATGGCCGCGAGGCCCTAGCCGCACTGGCCGATCTCATCGTGCGCCGTTCGCACTGAAGCGCAGTTTCACCGAATCGACGTTCCGAACGCAGGTACGACACAAAGAAGAATCACATGGACTACTCGCTCCTCAAGACCATCGACTCCCCGGCCCAGCTGCGTGCGCTGTCGCGCGATCAGCTCAAGGTGCTGGCCGACGAGCTGCGTGCCTTCGTGCTGGACTCCGTGTCCAAGACCGGCGGACACCTGTCCTCGAATCTGGGCACGGTCGAGCTCACGATCGCCCTGCACACGGTGTTCAACACACCGGACGACCGCATCGTCTGGGACGTGGGTCATCAGACCTACCCGCACAAAATCCTGACGGGCCGCCGAGAGCAGATGCCCACGCTTCGCCAGTTCGGCGGGATTTCAGGCTTCCCACGTCGCTTCGAGAGCGAGTACGACGCATTCGGCACCGCGCATTCCAGCACGTCCATCTCGGCCGCCCTGGGCATGGCGGTGGCCTCCAAGCTGCAAGGGTCCAAGCGTCATGCGCTGGCCGTGATCGGCGACAGTGCGATGACCGGGGGCATGGCCTTCGAGGCCATGAACAATGTCGGCGTGACCGACAACATCCACCTGACGGTCATCCTGAACGACAACGACATGAGCATCAGCCCCGCTGTGGGCGCGCTCAATCGCTACCTCGCACGTCTCATGAGCGGCCGCTTCTACACGACGGCCAAGGCCCAGGCCAAGAAGGTGCTCGAGCACGTGCCGCCGCTGTTCGAGCTGGCCAAGCGCCTGGAGGGCCATGCCAAGGGCATGGTGGTTCCGGCCACGATCTTCGAGGAGTTCGGCTTCAACTACATCGGCCCGATCGACGGCCACGATCTCGACTCGCTGATTCCCACGCTGGAGAACATCAAGAAGCTCTCCGAGGAAACCGGCCACCCGCAGTTCCTGCACGTGGTGACCCGCAAGGGCCAGGGCTACAAGCTCGCCGAGGCCGACCCGGTCAAGTACCACGGCCCCGGCAAGTTCGACCCGAGCAAGGGCATTGAACCTCCCGCGCAGCCACCCAAGAAGGCGTACACACAGATCTTCGGCGAATGGCTGTGCGACATGGCCGCCGCCGATGAGCGCCTGATCGGCATCACGCCGGCCATGCGCGAGGGCTCGGGCATGGTGGAGTTCGAAAAGCGCTTTCCGACGCGCTACTTCGATGTCGGCATTGCCGAGCAGCACGCCGTGACCTTCGCGGCGGGTCTTGCATGCGAAGGCAAGAAGCCCGTCGTGGCGATCTATTCGACCTTTCTGCAGCGCGGCTACGACCAGCTGATCCACGATGTGGCCCTGCAGGACCTGGACGTGACCTTTGCTTTGGATCGTGCCGGACTGGTCGGTGCCGATGGCGCAACGCATGCCGGCAACTACGACATTGCCTATCTGCGCTGCATTCCGAACGTGGCGGTGCTGGCACCCAGCGATGAGAACGAGTGCCGTCTGCTCCTGACCACCGCCTATCGACACAAGGGCAGCGCCGCTGTGCGCTACCCGCGCGGCACCGGTCCGGGCACTGCGATCCAGGAAGAGCTGAACGAAGTGCCCTGGGGCAAGGGCGTGGTGCGGCGAGAGGGCAGCGGCGTGGTCATCCTCGCCTTTGGCAGCATGGTGACGCCGGCCCTGGCTGCGGCCGAAAGGCTGGGTGCCACGGTGGTGGACATGCGCTTCATCAAGCCGCTGGACGAAGCCCTGACGGTCGACATGGCCAAGCGCCATGGTGCGGTCGTGACGGTGGAGGAGGGCTGCATCATGGGCGGGGCGGGCAGCGCCGTACTGGAGTGCCTGCATGGCCACGGCGTGACCACGCCGGTCTTGCAACTCGGCTTGCCGGACCGATTTATCGACCACGGCGAGCCGTCCAAGCTGCTTGCGCTTGCCGGTTTGGACGCTGCCGGGATCGAGAAGTCTGTCCGCGATCGCTTCGCTGCGCAGATCGCACCAGTCAGTCAGGACAAGCTTCGCGTGGCCTGAGCCATCCCAAGATGGGCCTGGCCCAATCACTCTCCTCCAATTCATGATGAAACCCGTTGATATGCAGATGCTGGCTGATGTCCAAGGTGCGCGCGATGAGCGTCACCTTGCGATCCAGCGCGTGGGTGTGCGCCGTCTGCGCTACCCCATCCTGTGGGCCGCTGAGACGGGTCCGCAACCCACGGTCGCCGAGTTTTCGCTCTCCGTCCACTTGCCCGCTGAGAAGAAGGGCACGCACATGTCGCGCTTCGTGGCCATGCTGGAAGGCCACGCCGCTGCATGGAGCCTTGCGGACGCGCCGGCCGTGGGCAAGGCCCTGTGCGAGCGCCTGGAGGCCGGCGAGGCCGAGTTCGAACTGAAGTTCCCGCTCTTCATCAAGAAGACCGCGCCGGTCTCCGGCGTCCAGAGCATGCTCGATTACGAGGTGGTCATGCGGTGCGTGGCTTGGCCGGACATGGCTGACGTCGCGGTGCAGGTCACCATTCCGGTGACCAGTCTGTGCCCGTGCAGCAAGGAGATCAGCGACTACGGCGCGCACAACCAGCGCAGCCACATCGTGGTGACTGCGCACCTCGATCAGACGCAGACCGGGGCGTCCATCGAGTCGCTCATTCGGCTGGTGGAGTCGCAGGCCTCCAGCGAGCTGTACGGCCTGCTCAAGCGTCCTGACGAGAAGTTTGTGACCGAGCGCGCCTACGACAACCCCAAGTTTGTCGAGGACCTGGTGCGCGACATCGCCATCGCCCTGCGCGCTCAGCCCTGGCTGTCCAAGGTGCGGATCGAGGCGGAAAACTTCGAGTCGATCCACAACCACTCTGCCTGGGCGGTCATCGAGCTTTGAGAATCCGCGCAGGCTGCAGTGCCTGCTGCAAGCAAAAGGGCCGCGCGAGCGGCCCTTTTTTCTGAATGCGTGTTCGGTCTAGTTGCGTCGCCCGAAGAACTGGTCCGAAGCACGATTGGCGAAACCCGAGTCGAGCTTCATGTACAGCCCGGGGTAGGCATCGCGATGCAGGGACGAGCAGAACATCAGTTCGCTCATGACTTCAGGCGGGAATCCCTGGCGGTTGCCCCGATCGTCGATCCAGAGCTTCTCGAAGAAGGTCTCGAGTTCCGGGTGGCCCCAAAGCAGCGTGAGCTGCTGGATGATCCGGGGGTACTTCTCTTCGAGGTGACAGGTCTGCTGGTCAGCCATGGGAAGGGCGCTGTCGCGCTGCGTTTCGGACAAGAGTACGTCTGGAACAGATTGTTTCACAACCATGGACGCCCAATGACGTCACGGCAGGCGTTCACCACGAATCACTCCCCTGATTGGGTGAGTCTGGCCGCAGAGCTCAGTCGCGAAAGTTCTCGAAGGACAGGGGGAGATCGGTGACCTCCTTCTTCAGCAGTGCAATGGCCGCCTGAAGGTCGTCACGCTTCGCGCCGGAAACACGCACGGTATCGCCCTGGATGCTGCCCTGTACCTTGAGCTTGCTCTCCTTGATGATCTTCACGATCTCCTTGCCCTTGTCGGCCGGGACGCCTTCGCGCACCGTCACGGCCTGCTTGAGCTTGTCGCCGCCGATCTTCTCGGGCTTGTCGAACTCGAGGTAGCGGACATCGACCTGGCGCTTGGCCAGCTTGGCGACGAGGATCTCCTTGACCTGGCCGATCTTGAAGTCGTCGTCGGCGTAGATGGTCAAAGCCTTGTCGCCCTGCTCCACGCGCGAGTCGCTGCCCTTGAAGTCGAAGCGCGTGCCAATCTCCTTGTTGGTCTGTTCGACGGCATTCTTCAGTTCGACGAGATTGGGTTTGCAGACGGTGTCAAAGGAGGGCATGGCAGCGTTTTCCGAAGAGGGCAATCAGAGACGAAAAGTTTAGCCAACTACACTGCTAAGCCATGGCGTTCTCCCTCGAAACCGACCGCGATCTGCAGCCGCTCAACAGCTTCGGGCTGCCCGGCCGGGCTGCGCAGTTCCTGACCTGCAACAGTGTCAGTGCCGTGCGCGAGGCCGTGCGCTTGCCGGTCTTTGCGCGCGCTGAGCGCCGACTGGTGCTGGGCGGCGGCAGCAACCTCGTGATCACCGGTGACTTTGCCGGTTGCGTGCTGGCACCGCGGATCGCGGGGTTTGCCCGCGTGGGCGAGACCGCCGACGCCTGGCTCGTCGAGGTGGGTGCAGGCGAAGGCTGGCATGCCACGGTGGCGCGGCTGCTCGATGAGCGGCTGCCCGGGCTGGAGAACCTCGCGCTGATCCCGGGCAGCGTGGGCGCCGCGCCCATCCAGAACATCGGCGCCTACGGCCTGGAGCTGACCAGCCGCTTCCACAGCCTGCAGGCGGTGGAGATCGCCACGGGCGAGTTGCGCAGCTTCAGCCATGCGGACTGCCGCTTCGGCTACCGCGACAGCGTCTTCAAGCGTGCTGCCGCCGGGCAGTTCGTGATCACGCAGGTCACGCTCGCCCTGCCCAGGCGCTGGTCGCCCGTGGCAGCCTACGCCGATGTGGCGCGGGGGCTGGCGCAGCGCGGCATCACCGATCCAAGTGCGCGCGACATCTTCGAGGTGGTGGTGGCGACGCGTCGCGCCAAGCTGCCGGATCCGGCGATGCTGGGCAATGCCGGCAGCTTTTTCAAGAATCCGGTGGTGGGTGCGCCGAAGTGGGCGCAGCTGGCGGCCGAGCATCCGGAGATCGTGGGATATCCGCAGGCCGATGGGCGCGTGAAGCTGGCCGCCGCTTGGCTGATCGACCGCAGCGGCTTCAAGGGGCAGCGCTGTGGTGCGGTCGGCGTGCATGAGCGGCAAGCGCTGGTGCTGGTCAACCACGGTGGAGCGCGCGGCTCCGAGGTGCTTGCATTGGCACAGGACATCGTCGAGAACGTGCAGGCGCGATTTGGCGTACGGCTGGAGATGGAGCCCGTGGTGGTCTGAGGGCGATCGGATCATTCGCGATTTGACATTTTCGGCCATGTTTTTGCGGGTCTTGTGATTTGCCGTTATCGCTTGTCTGATGCGCGATAAGCCGGATTTGTCTTTCGTAAAAAGCTTTGTTTTCGGACAGAATATGCAAAAACTCCTGCTCGTCATCAATGGGCCCAATCTGAACCTGCTTGGATCCCGTGAGCCCCAGATCTACGGCTCGGCCACGCTGGCCGATGTGGAGGCACTGTGCCGCACGGCGGCGGGCGAACGCGGCTGGGCATGCGAGTGCCGCCAATCCAATCATGAAGGCGTACTCATTGACTGGATTCACGAGGCGGGAGAGCTGCTGAAGGCAGGACGCCTGGCCGGTGTCGTCCTCAACGCCGGGGCCTACACCCATACGAGCATTGCGCTGCATGACGCCATCAAGGGTACCGGGGTGCCACTGGCCGAGGTGCACATCAGCGACATCCATCAGCGCGAGCCCTTCCGCCATCACAGCTACCTCACCCCCGTGGCCAGCGTGGTCGTCATGGGCAAAGGGGTGTCGGGTTACGCCGACGCAATCCGGGCTTTGCCTTAGACCGGATTGAGGAGGCAGTGACTCCAGGGCGCGGGCGGCGCCCACCGGGCTCAGGAGGAATCCGAATGCAGATGACTATGTGCTCTGCTAGGGTTTGGCCATGAGCGGCGAATCCACCCAGCGCAACGCATCTGCAGCCCGGCTCGCATCGGAGCGTCTGGCGCAGGCGCGTGAAGCCATCGCGGCCACGCGCTTTGAAGACGCAATCGGCCTTCTGCGCGCCTTGCTCACCGAGACAGCGGACCTGCCCGAACTGCACTTGGACGTGCTGCTTGCGCGCTGCACCTGGCACTACTACCAGCCGGAAACCGCCGCCGCCATCGAATGGGGCCAACGCGCGGTTGAGCATGCCCAGGCCAGCCTGAGCCCTGCGCACGAGGCGCAGGCTCGCGCCCTGCTTACGAACGTGAAGGATTCCGCAGGCGATATCGAAGGCGCCCTGGCGGAGGCCGTCCAGGCGCTGGCGCTGGCTGCACCCGATGACGGCCACGTCAGGGCGCGGGCGTACGCCGCGATCAGCCACATCGCACAGCGCGCCGGCGAGGAGCTGCTCTGCTTCCAGATGTTGAAGCAGGCCGTGGATGCTGCCGCGGGGCATGACGCATTGCGCAGCAGCGTGCTGCTCATCACCGCCGCAGCGCAGACCCGCTTTGCGCTTGAGTGCTGGTGGAGCAAGACACTCGCGGCCCAGGCCGCCGTCGAGGCGCGGACCAGCGTGGTGGCGAGTACGGAGCTCAATGCCGTGCTCGGCACGGGGACCAACCATGGGCGCGGCCTGATTGCCGAAGGCGAAGCATTGCTTGCGCAGGATCGTTTTGAAGATGCGCTGGACCGACTCTCGCGAGGGATCTCCGAGGTCCAAGAGCAAGCCGCTACCGAGCTGGCGGACGCCGTCAGCCTGCGCGCCTATTGCCTGGCGCGGCTCGGGCGGTTGGCCGATGCACTGACGCTCGCACAACAGGCCCGTCTGATGCTCCTGCAGGCGTCTCAGCGCGATCCGGAGCTTCGCCTGATGGTGCTGCGCAGCGTGGCCGAGGTCATGCGCCTGGCCGTGCATCCCCAGGCGGAACTGGCCCGTATCGAGTGGATGGAAGCGCAGGGCGAGCTGGATCGCTTCCGTGCCGAAATTCGCGCCAAGCTGCGCAATCAGCTGAGCAGGATCGGGGCGCTGCCCTGAGCGCCCGGACCTGAGGCGTCGGAATGGAGCCGCTCGACCTAAGGGCTGCGTTGCGCGTCCTCAGTCCTTGGGGCCAGTGATCAGACCCAGGCCGTCGTTTCCGCCCTGGCCCAGCAGCCCGGTTTGGACGTAGATCGACAGCTTGTCGCGCGTGTCGTCCAGGTCGAGGCGGCGCATGGTCAGCTGACCGATCCGGTCGGTGGGCGTGAATGCGCCTTCCACCTTCTCCATCGACAGGCGCTCGGGCCTGTACGTGAGATTGGCGCTCTCGGTGTCGAGGATCGAGTAGTCGTTGCCGCGGCGCAGCGCGAGCGTGACCGTGCCGGTCACGGCCTTGGCCACCCAGCGCTGGCTGGCTTCGCGCAGCATCAGCGACTGCGGGTCGAACCAGCGGCCGTGATAGAGCAGCTTGCCCAGCTTGCGGCCGTTGGCGCGGTACTGCTCGATGGTGT
>JAIXTA010000193.1 GCA_027484405.1 Burkholderiales bacterium | reverse complement strand
TGATCCCCTCGCTGCTGCCCGTGGTGGTGCCGATCCTGGTGGGCGTGTTCCTCGGTCCGGCCGCGCTCGGCGGCCTGCTGATGGGCACGATCGTCACGGGTCTGTTCGTCGCCATCTCCATGTGCACGGGCGGCGGCGCATGGGACAACGCCAAGAAGTACATCGAGGAAGGCCACCACGGCGGAAAGGGCAGTGAGGCCCACAAGGCGGCCGTCACGGGCGACACCGTGGGCGACCCCTACAAGGACACCGCCGGCCCGGCCGTGAACCCGCTGATCAAGATCATCAACCTGGTGGCGCTGCTGATCGTGCCCATCCTGCCCGGCGCCACGCAGTCTGCGCCCAAGGCCGCGGTGCCTGCGCCGGCTGCCTTGAGCGCACCGGCTGCACCCGCCGGCTTCCCGACCAGCGCAGAAGAGGTGGCCAAGATCGGGCCTAGCGGCGCCGCCTTCATCCGCAGCACGGTCAACGGCGCCGAGAGCACCGCCGAAGCCCTGCTGTACTTCGCCAGCGGCTCGGCTGCGCTGCCGGCTGGCTTCGAGGACTTGAAGAGCCTCGTGGCGGCAGCCAAAGCCAAGAGCGGCAGCAAGTTCGTGATCAGCGGCTTCCACGACGCCGCAGGCGATGCTGCCAAGAATGCCGAGCTGGCCAAGCAGCGCGCGGAAGCCGTGCGTGATCGGCTGGTTGCCTCGGGTGTACCCGCCGATCGGATCGAGTTGAAGAAGCCGGAGCAGGCCAACGCCGGTGCCGACGCGCAGGCCCGCCGCGTCGAGGTCAAGCTGCAGTAAGCGCGAACGCCAAGCGCAAGGCGCCCCGGCTTGCCGGGGCGTTTTCACTTCGGGCCAGGGCGCGGTGCGTCTGGTCTTGCGCCGTCATTGCGCTCAGCGCGGCCTGCCAACAGTGCAGCGCAGCGCTGCGCCAGACCGCCAAGCGGCACGCCCCCGGTTTTTTGCATGCAGGGCGAAGGTGCAGCCGGGTCAGGCCAAGCACTGCCTAGTCTTGGCGAAACGACAAGCGCGTACTCGCGCGATGCGCCCCGGGAGCGCCTGCCAGCGCGAACCTCCCCAGTGCCTTCCCGCTTGTCTGGAGCGGCTTTCCAGCCACTTTGCCCTGAAAAGCCGCGCTGCAAGCCGATCTACGTCGGTCGACCCGATCATCAGCGGAACACGCCGCTGATGATCGGCACGGTGCTGCGGTCGGGTGTCGTGCTTCCGGTCAGTGCGGCCTGGTCGTTGCGCCCCCAGGTGTAGATCGTGCCGTCGCGCGTCAGCGCCAGACCATGGAACTCCGCGCCATTGACCTCAATCACGTCGGACAGCACGGGCAACTGTGTGGGCACCGTCACAAAGCCATTGCCGGGTCCGCCTATGCCGACGCGGCCGTAGAGGTTGTCGCCCCAGCCACGCACTGTGCCGTCGTTCATGAGCGCGAAGGCGTTGTAGTTGCCCGCACTGATGGCCTTGACGCCGCTCAGTCCGGGAATGCGCGCCGGATCGGTGCTGCCGCTGCGTCCCAGCACATCTTCGCGCCCCCATGACCAGACATTGCCGGCCTCATCCAGCGCAAACGAGGTGAAGCTCGATGCTGCGATGGCCTTGATCTTCGGCAGCCCGAAGACCGGCGTGGTGCCACCGGTGCTGGCCACCTGGTTGAACTCGTTGTCCCCGAAGCAGAGCACCTTGCCGTCCTGTGTGAGAAACAGCGAGTGCCGCTCACCCGCAGCCACGGCACGAATGTTCGTGAGCGGCACCTGCACGACAAAGCCCCTGGTCGAACGCATACCAAGCTGACCCCAGCGAGAGGGTCCGAAGCCCCAGGGCTGCCCGGTCGAATCCAGCGCCAGCGAATGGGTGTAGCGCGTGGCGATCTGCACGATCCGTGTCCCCGGATCGAAGCCCACGGGCTGGGGCCGGTCGACGGTGGGCAGATTGCTGCTGCCGAATCCGGTCGCGTCGGCCACGTTGGCTGCCCAGCCCCAGGCAAAGACCCGCCCGTCTTCGAGCAGCGACAGGCCATACCAGCCGCCCGCGGCCACGGCCTTGGCCCGTCCCGGGAGGCTCACGACGCCCGGCAGCGTGCTGGAGCCGTCGCGGCCGAGCAGGTCACCGGTGTTCACGCCCCAAGTGACTACCGTGCCGTTGGCACGCACTGCAATCGATCCCGCGCCGCCGGCGATCAAGCCCTGTGTGCCGACATCGCGAGCCTGCACCGCGCCCAGCTCAAAGGGCACGATACGCGTGATCAGTGCCAGCGGCTTTTCCACCACGAAGGCGAAGAAGTTCGGCCGTCCGGCCTCCTCGATGGTGCCGGCTCGATCCGCGACCCAGCTGATCTGAAACTCCGTTTGCCCGTCGGCCGTCGGGGCGACCGCGCCGATCTGCACGGCAGAGCCGCCCGCGCTCAGGGGCATGCGGTAGATGCGCACCTCCGTCACGTTGTAGCCCACCAACGGAAAGTTGATCGTCTGCGGGTTCAGGGCCACATCGAAGCGTACGGTGTCCCCGGCATTGAACGTCGACTTCTCGGTGCTGACCGAGGCCGCGGCGGGCGACTTGGCGATCGACCTCTCAGCCTTCAGACTCAGGTCGATCGCCCGGCTCGACCCGAGCAGCAGCTCGATCAGCGCCGTGATGTCGCTGCCCGGGCCGATGGCCGCCTTCGCCTTCAGTTCGTACTCGGTGGTGTACACGCTGTCGCTGGCGGCATCGGCCGGCCCGGCGAACTTGGCCTCGAACTCGGGCCCCGCAGTGAGTTCGACGGCCTCGAGTCGCGCCAGGGCATTGCCCACGTCCAGTCCCGATGCCAGGCCGGCAAACAGCGTGGCCTTGGCGCGAAGGCTGGCCGTGGTCGGAAAGGACACATTGCGATTGAACTCGGGATCGGCAATGGTGAGCGACTTCACAGCCTCCAGTTGCCCGCCCTCGCTCGTGTTCTGGTAGTCGAATCCGAACTCTGCACTTGCGACTTGCCGGATCTCCGCGCTGACGCTGAACAGGTTGACCTGAAGCTGGGCCCCGAGCTCAGCCTTGAAGTTGATCGGAATCAGCGGCGCGACTAGCGCTGATAGAGGCCCGGAGATCGGTATCGGTATGGCGCCGATGCGCAGGGTGCAGCTCACTGCGCCCGTGACGGTCGCGCCGAGGTTCATGACGGCCTTGCCGCTGCCGGTGACCGAGCCACTGGCCACCAGGCGCAGGCGCTCGAGCACCCCGTTGTTCACGCGAATCTGGTGATCAAGTGCCAGCTGCTGTTCCACCCGAACCTCCAGTTCGCCGCTGAGTGCGGAAAGCGCCGGAGCATCGCCGCTGCAGGCCACGGCACTCAAGTTCACCTTGGATAGGGTGGTCTGCGGCGCGATCGCGCTGGCCTGCGCCAGGTTGGGAACAAAGAGCGCGCCGGTCTGCTCAGGTGTGAGCTGCAGCTTCAGGTCCAGGTTGCGGAACAGCGCGGGCAGGCCGACAAGTTCCAGCACGACGTCTGTGTTCGTGGTGCTGCTTGCATTGGGAGTGCTGCTCACGACCCGCCCGGCAATCGGCAGTGCGCCGGTCCCGACCATGATCGCTCCGGCCGCCGGCGTCCCCACGCCACTGAGCGTGACGCGGTAGCGCCAGCCCAGCGCCCCGCGTGCTGCCGGGTTCACAGCCACGGGTGCGGCGCGTACCTGCTCATCACTCACCAGCACTGCCCCGGCCACAGGCTCCGCGGCATAAAAGCTCACCGGTTTGGCCGAGATATTGCCGGCTTGTGCCGACACCAGTGCCGAGCCGACGGCAGTCAGTGCGCGTACCTCATACCCTGTGCCGACACGCGCGACTTCGATGGTCGAGGGCGAAGAGCTGCTGACTCTGAGGTCGGCCTCGGGAATGTTTACCGCGCGGTCATTCGCATCAAAGCCGCGCACGGTCAGAACGCGTCGATCGCTCGTACCCACGATCAGACCACCAGGCGGACTGATTTCGATTCTTGCCAGCGGGCCTGCAGCAACTGGGGGAGCAGGCGGCGGCCCAGCCGCGGGACCCTCGTCGGCCGGCGGGGTGCTGCCGCCGCCACAGGCAACCAGCAGTGCCGTACCTGCGAGCGCCAGGCCCAGAAGCCCGCGTCGCAATGCAGCTGCCCCACCGCCACACAATAATGCGTTCACCATGACGACCTCCCTCTCGCTGCATGCCCGTGTCGCGGGCCTTGAGAGACGCTAGGTCCTGGGGCGTTACGGAAGCGTCGAATGCGGCCACCGGATTCGAGTTCCAGCGTGGCTGAGCATCACCTCGATGAGGGAGTCCGCTGCGGTTGTGGCGCGGTCCGCGCCGATTGTGCGGACCGCGCCAGGCTGGAAGGGCGCTGCGCGAGCGAGGATCTGCCGACGGCAGTGCGTCGCTACACTTTACGTTTACGTCAATTAGCGGCCCATGCACGCACGGCGCATGGGCCGCAGTACTTCCAAGGAGCACTCATGGACATCCAGGGCAAGGTCTTCATCGTCACCGGCGGCGCGTCGGGGCTGGGCGAGGGCGCGGTGCGCATGCTGGTGGCGCAGGGCGGCAAGGTGGTGATTGCCGACGTCCAGGCCGAGCGCGGCGAGGCGCTGGCCAAAGAACTGGGTCAGACCTTCGTGAAATGCGATGTCTCCAGCGAAGCCGACGGCAAGGCCGTGGTGGCGGCCGCCACCGCGCAAGGCAAGCTCATGGGCCTGGTGAACTGTGCCGGCATCGCCCCGGCCGCCAAGACCGTGGGCAAGGACGGTGCGCATCCACTGGACCTGTTCAGCAAGGTCATCACGGTCAACCTGATCGGCAGCTTCAACATGATCCGCCTGGCCGCCGAGGCCATGAGCAGGAACGAGGCCGAAGCCACAGGCGAGCGCGGTGTGCTGATCAATACGGCGAGCGTGGCGGCCTACGATGGGCAGATCGGTCAGGCGGCCTATGCGGCGTCCAAGGGCGGTGTGGTCGGCATGACCCTGCCGATCGCCCGCGACCTCGCGCGCAACGGCATCCGCTGCTGCACGATCGCCCCCGGCATCTTCGGTACGCCCATGCTCTTCGGCATGCCGCAGGAGGTGCAGGACGCCCTGGCCGCCAGCGTGCCCTTCCCCTCGCGCCTGGGCAAGCCCGAGGACTACGCCAAGCTCGTGCACCAGATCGTCACCAACGACATGCTGAACGGCGAAACCATTCGTCTTGATGGTGCCATCCGCATGGCGCCGAAGTGAAGCGGGGCGATGAAGTGCAGATGCACTTCATCGCCCGCGGCTCAGTCCGGGTGCTTGCGCAGCAGATAGCGGACCGCGGGCTGCCTCTCGGTGAAGCTGTGCAGGAAGGGCGATGGCAGCGATTCCCGCACATGCGCTACCCAGCGGCGGCCGAACGCCAGCGCCTGACTGGCGAGATCCGGCAGGCTCAGTGAGCACGCGATCTTGTGGAGCTCCGCACAGAGTTGTGCCGGACTGTCGAAACTGGCGTTCTCGTTCATCTGCCGGATGGCATGTTCGATCCACCGCTGGGCCACGTCCGCCCGGCCGAGCGCATGTGCATGCGCTGCAGCGACGCCTGCCAATCCCGGCAAGAATGCTCGCAGGCCCAGTCGGGCGCTGTCGGCATACTCCCTTTCGGCTTGCGCCAGCAGTTCCGCGTCGCCCGACTTGCCGTTGCACGCGCGAAGCAGCATGGCGCGGACCATGGGCTCTTCCAGGCGAGCGAGCCGATCGGCTACCGACGCGGTGGAGTCTTGGGTCGTGTGGCTGTCGCGCAGCACGTCATTGATGCCAAAGGTGGGCGCTGTACCGTACTCGCGCGCCAATTCAGCGAGGCGAACACGCACCAACAGTTGCTGGCGCCAACGCAGCAGCCGAAGCTGCCCGTCTTCGATTCGCAACTCGGCGTACGCCAGATCAGGCCGTCCAAGATCGGCGTAGAGCCTGGCACGCTCGACCATGAGCTGCACATGACCTGGACTGAGCGGCTCATCGCGTACCCGCGGCAAGGCCTCCGCGGCGGCCAGCGCCTTGCCATACTCGCCTAGTCGCCGGAAGACTTCGCTGTAGGCATTGGCCGCGATGGCGCGATGCAATGCGTTCGTGCTGTCTTCGGACAGCAGCTGCATCATCCGCTGCACCTCCTCGCGCATCCGTCCGGCCTGTCCGGTGTCGATGGCGACGAAAGCCATGAAGCCCAGAGTCTGGGCGTACTGAACCTGACGGCCCTGGCGCTGCATTTCATCGAGCGCGCATTGGGTTACGCGGCGCGCTTCCTCAATGTGCCCGAGAGACTCGAGCGAGATACCCAGAAAGGCCTGGGCATCGGCGGTGCGCTCCGCATCCCCAAGGCGTTCAGCCAGCTGCAAGGCGGCGCTGGCCTGCTGCACCGCTTCGCTGATCCGGCCCTCGCGATAGTTGTCGACGGCAAGGGCCAGTCGGCAGCGCGACTCGACCTCATGCTCGCCACAGCCGATCGCCATGGTCAGCGTCTGCTCCACGGCAGCGCGGTAGGCCGCCTGCTCGCCGCGCAGATTGAGCGCTTGCGCCATTTCGAAGCCGGCCTGCGCCCGTTGCTGCACGGTGCCGGCCAGCTGCGTGACCCGCTGCAGCGCTTGCTGATGCCGCTGCTGGTCCGGGGACAGCACGAGCGCCCGCACCGCGCCGAGTGCATGAGTGAAGGCCTGGGCCGAGTCACCGGCGCCCAGGCTCAGGTCACTGGCCTTTGACAGAAAGTCCGCCGCTTCGACATTGCGCGCGGCCATCTGCGCCTGTCCAGCCGCCGCGACAAGGGCTTCGATACCCTGCTGAGGTTCGTCACTTTGAAGCCAGTGATGTGCCACGCGTGCGGCAGGTGCATGCTGGGCACTGAGATGCTGTGCGACCCTCCGATGCAGGTCCCGAGCGATTTGTGCCGGCACCGCGGCCAGCGCCGTTTCAAAGATCAGATCATGTGCAAACAGGCCATCTCGGAAGACATGGGTCTGTTCCAGTTCGCGCCACGCGTCGGACAGGTCAATCGGATGACATTCCAATACGCTGCTCGCGAGCGCAAGACTGAAGTCCTGCCCGGACACTGCGGCGCAGCGCACCAGGCGCAGCGCCGCAGCAGACAGTGTGGCCAGTCGCCGCCCGATGAAACCGTCCAGGCCCTCTCCGTGGATCTGCGGCAGGCCGCTGTCGACTTTGCTGCCCGAATGGATCAATCCCTTGATCGCTTCGAGTGCATACATCGGATTGCCACCGATGGCGCGTGCCATGTTGCGCGCCAGGGGGATCGGATCCAGATGCTGCAGCCCCAGACTGCCGATCAGCTCCTCGATCTGCGCCGTGGTCAGCGGCTGCAGTTCGATGACGTGACACACGCGCAATCGCGCAACCTGCGACATGATGGCGGAAAGTGCGGGTGTCTGTTCGGCGCTTCGGAAGGCCACGCACCACGGCAGCGCGGATGAATGCAACATGAGCGCAGTCAGGGCCTGCAGGCTGGCGTCATCGGCATACTGCAGGTCGTCCAGCAGCACCTCCCGCAAGCCGGATGCCATTGCGGCGTCGAGCAATGACGTGAGCGCGTTCATGAAGCGCGCCGTGGTGTTGTCGTCAGCGGGGAGCGGCGAGCCCAGTTCGGGCAGCAGACGTGCGAGCTCCTGCGTGACCCCCTGCGCTAGACGCATGCCCGGCCGGTTCACCCAGGATCTCGCGAGCCGGGACAACAGCGCGTAGGGCACGCTGGTGTCGCCCGGTCGAGCACCCACGATGGCTTCGGCAGCGTGTTCTCGCGCCAGTTCGTTGAGCAGGCGTGACTTGCCCATCCCAGGATCGGCGTGGACCCAGACCACGCCGTCCTGGGCGAGTGCAGCGCGCAGTTCAGCCCAGTGTTCTGCGCGGCCAATCAGTCTGGGTGGTCGCAGCACGCTGACGGGCATGCGCGCCGCGGCGTTGCCTTGAGGCGCTTGCACATGCATGGCCGGCGCACGCATTGATTCACGCACCGTATGAATCAGCTCTCGGGTCTCGGCTGCGGGAATGGCGCCACGGCGCGCCAGCACGGCGCCAAGCTGCTCATATGCCTGCAGGGCCAGTGGTGTATCGCCGTTCAGATAGTGTTGCCTGATGAGGCGCCTGTAATGTGCCTCGCTGTCCGGTTCATCAGCCAGCAGACGTTGCGTCAGCAGCAGGGCCGCGGCGTAGTCCTGGCGCTGCTCGGCCTCATCCGCGGCATGCTGCAGATCCTGGCGCTGTTCAAACGATTGCTGCTGCTGCTGGCGCTGCAGCCAGGCGTCAAACTCCTCGCATTCGTCAAAGCGGTGGGCTGACAGCAGGGCCTGGGCAAGTGTGCGCGTCTGTACGCCGGAGTTGAGATGCAGCTTGTCGTCACCGACTAGCAGGTCCGTACCACTGACGCGGCGCAGGCGCAGCAGCTGCTGGCGCAGGGCTCGGCGCGGGTTGACGGACTCCGGCCAGATCAGATCCGCCGCACGCGCCCTGCTGATGCCCGGCTGGGCCACGACCAGCACGCACAGGGCTGCGCCGCGGCGTTCCAGAACCCGGGCGGTGCCCTGCCCGTCGATCACCCGCACATCTGCGCCCAGCTCAAGCAGCGGACCGGGCGCGGTGTGCGAGGTGGGCGGGGGGCGGGTCGGGGCGTCGGTCCGTGCCATGTGCTGGATCATTGAAGGCGCGCCTTCGCTTGGCAAGCGTTGGCTGCGCATGCCCGCCGCGCGACCCAGCGCCCGGGCTTCATGGGCCAGAACGGCTCTGGATGCGGCGTTTCAGGCCAAACTGGCTGAAGAGCCGCGCCGGGCAAGCGGGCGGCCATGTGGATCACTGCCTGCTTGGTGCGGCGGGTAGCGTACGAATCTGCGTGGCGGAGCGGCCACGCGGATCAGCCGGGATGACCTGCAACTTGCGTTGACCGGTCGCAGTGCGCTGCAGCGTGATGGCGGCCTGTGCCTGGAGCGGCCTGGACAACTCGAGCAGCTCCGGTCTCGCGCCAGCTTCCAACTCGCGCCGAGCGGATCGCGGACCGGAGCTTGGCACGACCGGCCGCGGCTTCGGGCTGACGCGCAGCGTCTGCTTGAAGGTTGGGTTCTGCGGCTGCACGGCCAGTGCACCGCCCGACGAATTGCGCAACAGCACACCGCCCCAGCCGCCCGCCAATGCGTCACCGTTGCCCGCCCAGGCGGCCGCGGACATGAAGTCATCGAGCGGCAGGTTGAGATTCGTCCAGCTTGTCCCGCCGTCGGTCGAACGCCACACGCCGCCGACGCCGACAGCAAAGCCGACATTGGCGTCGCGGAAGCTGACGTCATTCATGCTGCCTGAGTTGGTGCTGTTCAGAACCCGCGTGAAGCTCACACCCTGGTCGGTGCTGCGCAACAGCGCGGAATCGGTGATCGCATAGATCGCGCCGCTCGGGCTGGCGCGGATCTGCCGGATCTGATCGACTCCGTTGTTCGTACCCGCGGCGGGCAGTGTGATTTGAGACCAGGTCATGCCGCCGTCGGTCGTGCGCAGGAGCAGTGCGTTGGCCCCGCCCAGGAAGCCCAGGGTCGGGGTGATGAAGCGCGCCGACAGATAGATCCCCTGTACCGGCGCAGGTGTCTCGGTCCATGTGCTGCCCGCATC
>JAIXTA010000125.1 GCA_027484405.1 Burkholderiales bacterium | reverse complement strand
GTCTGCATCCATTGGGCGATGCCCAGCGCCTGGCGGTTTGTTGCGTTCAGTGCGGTGGACTGCCATTCGATCTGATCGGCCACCCGGTCCAGAAACTGATTGCGGCGCGGGATGACTTCATCAGTCAGCAGGTCCACGGCTTCGCTCAGCCGGGTCTGCTGGATCAGCGGGCCGATCTTGTCCACGCTTTGCAGGAACGGAACCAGGCTGGCCTGCACCGCCTGGAAGCGTTTGCGCCCTTCTTCATGGTGCAAGGAGGCCTCGAACTCGCGCAGCTGCTCGACGAGGTCTTTGCGCAGGGTTCCAATGAGCGCCAGGGTCTTTTCGCGCTCGGGCTCGGACTTGACGATCATGGCATGACGCGTCTCGAGCGACATCATGATCACCGTGCGGCGGATCTCGGCGATGGCCAGGATTTGCGGCGTGAAGTGGTTTGTGACGTCGTCAATCGAGCCACGAATGTGGTTGACCTTGACGGCAATCAGCAATGCGGAGATGACACCCAGCGCAATGACGATGCCGAAGGCCAGCCAAAGCCGGTGCTTGACAGTGAGTCTGGTAGACATGGATTTCCCCTTGAACCGTGGTCGTCGTGTCGCTGTTGTGGTGCTGTCACCTCGCTGTGCAAGGTACGTGCAATGCCGCGATCACAAATCCCCGGAAAGCGCAAAAAACGCGATCCAATTTCGAAATGGATTTCGCTGCGCCATGGATCACCCTGAGTCCGGAGCCGCGTGAATTCGCGGCATGCGAACCTGCGTGCGGATCGTCCGTGCGGCGTCTTGCCCACGGCTTGCGGCCCCGCCCCCCCGGCCGGAGACCCAGCAGCTCGCCGCAAACGAACACGGCGGCCAAGAGGCCGCCGTGTTGTGCTTGAACGTGCTTTGGCTTGGCTGCGTGCCTTGCCTTAGGTGTGTCTTGGGCGTACCTCAGGCGCGCTGCAGACGGAAGTTGCCCACCACCTCGCCCAGCTGCACGGCCTGTGACTTGAGGCTTTCAGCCGCCGCGGCACTCTGTTCCACCAGCGCAGCGTTCTGCTGGGTCATCTGATCCAGATGGCCCACGGCCTGGTTCACCTGCGTGATGCCTGAGGCCTGTTCGGTGGTGGACGCCGTGATCTCACCGATCATGTCCGTGACGCGCTGCACGCTGGCGACGATTTCGTTCATGGTGGCGCCGGCCTGCTCTACCAACTGGCTGCCGGTCTCGACCTTCTCGGCGCTGGCGCCGATCAGGGTCTTGATCTCCTTGGCGGCCTCAGCGCTGCGCTGGGCGAGGTTGCGCACTTCAGACGCCACCACGGCAAAGCCGCGGCCCTGTTCACCGGCCCGGGCGGCTTCCACGCTGGCGTTCAGCGCCAGGATGTTGGTCTGGAAGGCGATGCCATCAATGACACCGATGATCTCGCTGATCTTCCTGCTGGAACTGCTGATGTCGTTCATGGTGTGCACCACCTTGCCCACGACCTCACCGCCCTGCTGGGCCACCGTGGAGGCACTGTCGGCCAGCTGGCTGGCGGTGCGGGCGGCGTCGGCGTTCTGGTTCACGGTTTGCGACAGTTGCGCCATGGACGCGGCCGTCTGCTGCAGGCTGCTGGCAGCCTGTTCGGTGCGGCCGGAGAGGTCCTGGTTGCCCACGGCCACTTCACTGGAGGCGGTGCGGATGGACTCGGAGGTCTGCGCCAGCTGGCTGACGATCTCGTGCAGGTTGCTGCGCATTTGCGCGAGGTCCTGCATGAGGCCCTTGAATTCGGTGGGCGCGTCGGTGTCCACATGGCCAGCCAGGTTGCCCTGGGCGATCTCGCGCACGGCACCTGCGGCCTGGTTGACGGGGCGCAGCACGGCGCGCGTGAGGCCCACGCCCACGACGAGGCCTGTCACGACGGCGACGGCCAGCAGGGCGACAGAGAGCATCTGACTGGAGTCAATGTCCTTCTCGGCTTGCTGGCTGAGCTTGTTGGTGCGGGTGTTCTGGAACTCGCCCAGCGCACGGCTGGCCGCCAGGTACTGCACGGTCACGTCCTTGAAGGGGCCGGCACCCAGCTCGCGGGCGGTGGCGTAGTCGCCGGCCTCCACGGCCGCCTGGATCTTGGCGCGCACGGCATGCCAGGCGGTGCGGCGCTCGCCGAGCGTCTCCACCAGCTTCTTGGCTTCGGGGTCAGTCTCGATTTCCTTGAAGCGCTTCTGTACGGCCGTCACGTTCTGCGTGACTTCCGCCATGAGCGGCTTGAGGTGGTTGTAGGTCTCGGCACTGCCGGCCATGGCGATCGTGGTCCAGCGGTCGCTGTTCATCACGATGCCGCGGTCCCAGGCCTCGGCGGCGTCATCACGCTCGCGCTGCGGGCCCACCAGCTCCTTGATCAGCAGTTCGAGCTGATGCTTCTGATAGATGGAGATGCCCGTGATGACCAGCGACATGGCCACGACGGCGAGCATGGCGAGCACGATGCGCGCTCGGATTGAAAATCGGTTCATTGCTTGATCCCTCGGGTGAGTAGTCGGTAATGCCCAAGGATGTTCCGCCATAAGCGCAGGCATCAATGCAAAGAGAAACGCAATTGCGCCCCCCCATTTGGGGTTTACCTGTACAGGACAACACGACCCTTCTGTTCAGGCGCGGCGCGGCTGCGCGGCGGGCGCCGATCCACGGCCCGCCCGCCGCGCCCGGTGTGCTCATTACCCGCGCGGCCTGCGTGCCGGGTACATGAGCAGGGCGACCGGCAAGGCGCTCAACCTCAGTCTGCGCAAAGCACGGCAACCCGCAGCCCAAAAAAAAGGGCGGCCCGCAGGCCACCCAAGCCCCCTCGCAAACTTTTGATCAGGCGTGCTGCAGCCTGAAGCTGCCCACCACCTCGCCGAGCTGCACGGCCTGTGACTTGAGGCTTTCAGCCGCCGCGGCACTCTGTTCCACGAGCGCGGCGTTCTGCTGGGTCATCTGGTCCAGGTGGCCCACGGCCTGGTTCACTTGCGTGATGCCGCTGGCCTGCTCCGTGGTGGACGCCGTGATCTCACCAATCATGTCCGTGACGCGCTGCACGCTGGCCACAATCTCGTTCATGGTGGCGCCGGCCTGCTCTACCAACTGGCTGCCGGTCTCGACCTTCTCGGCGCTGGCGCCGATCAGGGTCTTGATCTCCTTGGCGGCCTCGGCACTGCGCTGGGCGAGGTTGCGCACTTCAGACGCCACCACGGCAAAGCCGCGGCCTTGCTCGCCGGCTCTTGCCGCTTCCACGCTGGCGTTCAGGGCCAGGATGTTGGTCTGGAAGGCAATGCCGTCGATCACACCGATGATCTCGGTGATCTTCTTGCTGGCCGCATTGATGTCATTCATGGTCTGCACCACGCGGGTGACCACGTCGCCGCCACGGGTGGCGTCGCCCCTAGCCGCGGTCGCCAGCTGGCTGGCGGTGCGTGCTGCGTCGGCGTTCTGGTTCACGGTCTGCGAGAGCTGTGCCATGGCGGCGGCGGTCTCCTGCAGATTGCTCGCCGCCTGCTCGGTGCGGCCCGAGAGGTCCTGGTTGCCCACGGCCACTTCGCTGGAGGCGGTGCGGATGGAGTCCGCCGCAATGGCCACGCTGCGCACCATTTGCTGCAGGTTGTCGCGCATGGTGGTCAGATCAGACAGCATGCCCTGGAACTCGCGCGGCGCAACCGTGGGCACATCGGCAGCGAGATTGCCGGATGCGATCTCGCGCAGGGTGGCCGCCGTGCTTTCCACGGGGCGGATCACGGCACGCGTCAGCAGCAAGGCGACGACCCCGCCGATGATCACCGCCACGGCCAGCAGGGCCATGTAGACCCGGCCGCTGAAGGCGATGTCGGCCTTGGCCTGCGCGGTCACTTCCTTGGTGCGCTCGTGCTGGAAGCTCACCATCTTGCGGCTGGTCTCTACGTAGCGTTTGGCGCTGGCGGCCAGGCCGGTGCTGCCCACTTGCCGGGCGGCAGCAAAGTCGCCTGCTTCAATGGCCTGACGCACCTTGTCGCGCTCAGCCAGCCAGGCGCTGCGGTCGGTCGCCAGTTCATCCAGCAGCTTGAGCAGGCGCGGGTCCTGCTCGATCTCACGCAGCCGCTTCTGGATGGCGCTGATGCGCTCGGTGGTGCTCTCGCTCAGTGGCTTGAATTGCGCGTAGAGTTCAGGCGAGCCTGCTATGGCCAGCGCGGCCCAGCGTTCGATATTGGCCTGATTGCCACGGTCCCACTCGTCGGACAGCGCATCGCGTTCACGCTGCACACCGGTGAGCTCGACGATCTTCTTTTCAAGCGCGGACTTCTCAAACGTGGCGACGGCGGCAATGGCAGCCGCCAGAATGACCAGGACCGCAACCGATAACAGAATGCGGCTTCGGATGGATAACTGCTGCAACATGAGATTTCCCTTTGCTTGATGTCCATGACAGCGGGCTGGATATTTCGCCTTACGGACAAGTACGAATCGGTCGATCAATCTGGAAATGGCGCCTCAAATCAGGCTTAACCCGTATTGCGACAGAATTCCGCAAACATTGATAGCCGTTTTTATCATTTCTGTTCTTCTTTAAATGAATCAGAATGCTAGATTGCTCAGTCTGCACTCAAGCATCTTCAGATCGGACTGTTCAAGACAAAGCACCCAGCCCGCCAATGCATGAGCCCATGTGCGCGCCCATTGCGGCGTCGCGGATTGCGGGCAAGGTGTCGGGGGCCTGCGTGCAGGCAAGCACAATCGGTTGCGCCAAGAGGAGCCTCATGTGAATGCAAATGCAGTGCGAATTGCGTTGATCGGCGCGCTGGTGGCAGCCGGCCTGGCCGCGGCCTGGTGGGGCTGGCAGTGGTTGCAGACCCCCACGCAAACCCAGGTGGTGCGCAAGCCGGGGGCGCCGGTCGGTGGGCCCAAGTCAGCGCAGCCCGGCAGCAGCAATGCCGCACCGGCAACGGGCGGGCTCTACCGCTGTGACACGCCGCAGGGCGTGGAGTACCGCAACAGCCCCTGCCCCGGCGGCATGCAGCAGAGCAAGGTGGATGTGGTGGTGCCGCAGGGCATGACGTTCGCACCCGGTTCCGCTGCGCCTTCCGGCGGTGCTGCGGCAGGCGCAGCACCCGCACTGGACCCGAAGCAGCGCGCCGAGCGCTGCAGCGCCCTGGCTGTGAAGCTGGCCAATGTCGACAAGGAACTCGCCCAACCCAATGCCGCCCAGGGCGCAGCCTGGCTGCGCGAGGAGCGGGGCCGCATCAGCGCAGAACGCGGCAAGCTGGGCTGCGGCTAGGGCTCCGGACGCGTGCGTGGCGGGTGCAGGGCGCGCCAGCTTCCGACCAGGACGCCCGGGCTTTCAGGCCCAAACCCAGCATTCATGCGGATCTCCAGCCCAAAATGGCTGGAAAGCCGCACCGGATGCGCGAGAAGGCTGCCGAAACATGCATGCGCTGAGCGTACGCAGCGGCCCGGAACACGCGTCGGCTGGTCTGAGCAGGTGCGCTAGAAGCGCACGCGAATGCCACCCTTGACGTCGCGCAGGGTCGAGCCTGCGCCGGCATAGTTGTCGATGAAGTCCACGCCGAAGGTCAGGGACACCCGGCGCCCGAGCCGCTGCTCGATGCCCAGGCCGTACAGCACGGTGGTCTTGGAGCGGTCGCGGGTGACGCGGCCCCGCTCGCTGATTTGCTGCGTCCCGTAGGCCGCGCCCAGGCGCAGGTAGGCGGAAAAGCTGCGGCTCAGCGGCAGACTGCCGACGCCGGTGATGGCGGTGGTGCGCTGTGTCACGGTGGCTGCGCCGAAGAAGGCGCTGATGAAGTCGAAGTCCTCGTAGCCGGTGTGGCTCAGCTCGACGGCCAGGCGCTCATCCAGCGCCAGGCCGAGCACCAGCGTGCCGCTCAGGGATTCGCGCCGGTCCGGGCTGATGACGTCCACCCCCTTGATGGACTGCGTCGCATTGCCGAAGTCCGCACCGATGTAGAAGCGCGGTTCCATGGCGACTGAGGCCTCGGCAGGTGCGTTGACCACCTCGGGCCGGCGCGGCGGTGCGACCGGCGTGGGCTGCGGATCCGTGGCGGATGGGGCGACGGGCGCGGGTGGGGCCGGCGGCACAGGCGCCGAGGGCGCGCTTTGGGCGTGGACCAGGCTGCTGGCAAGCAGCCAGAGGCTGCCGAGGAGGATCGGGCGGAACACGCGAAGTCCTTTCATGCAGGCTGGCGGGCAGTGCGCGCACAAGGAACGGGCGCGGTGGCCGCCAAGTATGGACGAGCGCGCGAGCTGTGCGGCGCGCCTTGGAGGATAAGCAGCCTGGGGGTTGCGCCCCACCGGCAGGCGCCACACCCTGCATGCACCCTGGCGTCCACGCCACGCACGCCCGCCGCACTGCGGTCTCAGCAGCCGTCGCCCTTCTGGTCGAAGGTGTCGTCGCCTACGCCGCGGGTGTACTTGCCGTCGAGCTGCTCGAACTTGGTGGTGGCATTGGCCAAGTTGCGCAGGGTGGCGTCATCCATGCTGGCGGCCAGGGCCGGGCGGGCCGTGCACTTGACGCGCAGCACCGTACCCATGCTCTCGAAGTACCAGCCGGGCGCCATGCGGTGCTTCTTGTCGATCTCGAAGGCGTTGAAGTACCAGGGCTTGATCTCGGTCATCGTGACCATGTCGATCAGGCCCTGGTTGGTGTCGCCGATCAGGCCGTTGCTGGTGGCGCCGCTGGTGCGGTAGTACTCGTAGCTGATGGTGCCGCGGTTGAAGCTCACGTTCTCGCGCGCAATCTCGCCCGGCCACTTGCCGCCCAGGTAGTCCCGCGCGCCGTTGAGGAAGGCGGCATCCAGCAGGCCCACGCGCAGCGGCGCCAGATTGGCCGGCAGGCTCCCGGCATTGCGCTGGCGCAGCAGCTCGCTGGCGGCGTGGATGGCCAGCTGTGCGCCCAGCGAATGCCCCACCAGGCGCACCTGATTGCCCGTGTAGCCATTCATGGCGGCGCGATACACGTTGATGAACTGCGCGGTGACGCTCTGCGCCGGGCCGGCGGTGTAGCTGCCGGCCGCATTGCGCCAGCGCATCTGGCGCGGGCCGGCGGCGGTGTAGATCTTGGCCTCGGCATCCTTGACCTCGCCCTCGTCGGCGTACTGGTTCCAGTAGAAGATGCCCACGTTCCAGCCGCGGTCGATCCAGGGGCGAGCCACGTCGGCATTGCTGTTGAGCTCGCTGCGGTCGAAAGTCTCGCGCTTGAGCCCGGCCACGGTGTTGGGCTGCCAGCCATGCATGTAGATCACGGTGGGCCGCGCCGGATTGAAGAAGGGGTTGAACTGCCCCGGCACGGCGCGCTGGTTCACGCCACCTGCGCCATACCAATAGATGGCGACATCCAGGTTCTCGAAATTGGTGCGGTCGAGCGCGGACTGCGCACGCGCCAGAGGCGCCAGCAGGGTCAGGACGGCAAGCAACAGGGCCAGCAGCGCGCGCGGCACCGGGCCACGCGGCACACCGGGGCGCACAGCGGACAGAGCGAACATCAGGGGGATCTCCTCGGGTCGGGCCGGCAGGCACGGGAGGTGCCCTGCAACCGGCGACTGCTTTTCTTGTGATGCGGTGCTGCAGGTACGACATTGCGTTGCCCGGCCGCGGCGTACTGGCCGCAAGCCGCAGTGCGACGCGGGCCGATTCATAGGCGCGCAGCGTGATGGCGGCAATGATCGGTTGCTAAGTGGTCAGCAACTTTCGATGGCGCGCTGCACAAGGCCGCCACCCTGTGCCGCGGGCATGCCGCTACATTGACGCCATGCAACATGACACTGCCGCCTTGCCTGACGACGATCTGCCCCGCGTGGCGCAGTTCAACCCCCTGTACCGCCCCTACCTGGTGCTGGTCGGGGCCATCACCCTGGCCGTCACGGTGATCGGCATTCCGCTGGCCATCATCTGGGTGCTGGGCGTCGGTCAATGGTGGGCGCGGCACTACTTCGACAAGCTCGAGTGCGAACTCAATGACCGCACGGTGCGCTTTCGCAAGGGCATCATCTTCCAGGTCGAGCGCACCATCCCGCTGGAGAACATCCAGGACGTGACCTTCATCGAAGGCCCGCTGCTGCGCCAGTTCCATCTGGCCACGCTCAAGTTCGAGACCGCCGGCCAGAGCGTCGGACAGGCGCATGACATGTCGCTGGTGGGCATCATCGATGCCCATGCGTTCCGCGACCGCATCCTGAGCGCCCGCGATGCACTGCGCCAGCGCCACAGTCCGGCGGCCCAGCCCGCCGCCGCTGCGCAGCGGGCCGCTGGTGCAGATGCCGAGCTCCTCAAGCAGCTCAGCACCCAGACCGTGCTGCTGCACAAGATCAGCGAGCAGCTCGCCACGCTGATCGATCAGCGCAAGCCCCAGTAGTCCCATTCCGGACCCACACCATGCAAAACCTGCCCGTCATCGTGATTGAAGGTGTGCTCGTCTTTGGCGGCGTGCTGCTGTTTGCCTGGTGGCAGCTGCGCGAACTCAAGAAGCTCGAACGCGAACGCGAGCGCAAGAAGGCCGAGGCGGCTGCGCAGGAAAGCAATTCGCCGGCCGACCGCTGACGCAGCCCACTGCGCCTCCGGAAACTTTTGCGCTGTGCCCAGGCAAACCCAGGCGGGCATGACCGGCAAAGTTGCAGAAACACGCACCAGAGATAATCCTTTCCGGCAGCTTGCAGCGCGGCTGGGCGCGAACCGATTGCGGCGCGCAATGGTCCATCATCACGTTGCGTCGCCCGGCAAGCGCACGCCGCCTCTCGCAGAACCGACTCCACCCCACTCCATTGCGTCCCTCGCCTGCCCGCACCAACGTGATCCCGCTGCCCCTGCCCGGTGTGGCCGGCGCACGGGCCATGCCGGTGGTGGTGGCGGGCAGCATGGCGGCGCTGCGCCCGGCTGCGAACTCGGCCTACGACACGGACGCCCGCACCCAGCGCCGCCTTGGCGCCGGGGCACTGGCCCTGTCGGTGCTGATCAACCTGCTGATCATCCTGATCCTGGCCTCGGTCAATCCGCCGGCGCCCAAGATGGAGCAGAAGGCCGGCACGCCGATTGAGGTGACCCTGAGCGGCCTGGACCCGGAGCCGCCTGCCGCCGCCGCGCCCCGCCAGCAGCAGCGCCCCATGCCGCGTCGCGCCGAGAACCCGCGCAGCGTGCCGCCGCCTACCCGCACCGATGCCCTGCCGCCCCCTGTGCCCAATGCACCGCCACCGCTGGAGCCACAGCCGCCGCGCCCGCGTGACGTGACCGAGCTCTTCGATTTCAAGCCGCAGCCGCGCGCACCGCAGCAGCCGCAGGAGGACTTCATGGCCGACATGAAGCGCCGCCAGGGCGCGAACACGCCGCAGGCCGCGGCCGAGGACAGCGAGGCCAACCGCGCCGCGCGCAACGCGGCGGGCAATATTGCCGCGCTGGCGCAGAAGGGCATGCGCGGCAACAGCGACACCGGCGGCGTGTTCACCATCACCGAGATCGGCCTGCGCCGCGCCGAGTTCACCTTCAACGGCTTCGAGAACCAGACCCGCGGCCGATTTGCCGAGCGCATTGCCGTGGAGCAAGGCAGCGAGCCGGATGTGCGGGTGGCCATCGTCAAGGAGATGATCAAGTTGATCCGCCGCTTCAAGACCGGCGACTTTGTCTGGGAGTCGCGCCGCCTGGGCAAGGACGTGACGCTGAGCGCCCGCCCGGCCGACGACGCTGCGCTCTTCAATTTCCTGATGCTCGAGATGTTCCCCGACGACGCCAAGCGCCTGTCGCGGCCGCAGTAGCACCTCATGCGCCCATGAAAAACGCCCCGATCTTCGGGGCGTTTTTGCTTGGCGGCGCGGCTCAGCGCGGCATGTCGATCACGTTCGGATCATGCGCCTGCGCGCGGAAGGGCTGCGGCTCGTCGGGTGCACGGGTGCTGCTGTCCGTGCGGGCACGCAGCGCGGCATACAGCTCGGCCGGGATCAGCTTGTAGGCCAGCGCGAGCAGGCCGCTCACCACGGCCAGATCGTCCAGCCAGCCCAGGCCGATGAAGAGGTCGGGAATCAGGTCCAGGGGCATGACGAGGTAGCCGAAGGCGGCCAGCATGGCGAACTTGGCTCGCCTGGGCGTGCGGCGGTCACGCAGCGCAACCCACACAAAGCGCAGCTCGCGGCGCAGCTTCCAGGCCAGCGTGGCAAACATCAGGGGGCGTTTCATGGCGGCTCGTTCCAATCAAGACAGGCAGTGCAACAGCTGCAGTAGGACGATTGTGCGGCGCATGGGGTTCCCGTGGCCTGAGGATTGCCCCTAGGCCGCCCGGCATGCGACCAAGCCTGCCTTGGCCGCGACGAATGCCGCGATCACGTCACGAGGATGGCAGCACCGCGTGGCAAGATGCTGTGCTTTGGAGGGAGAAGCACACATGATCGGCTATGCCACCCTGGGCACCAACGACCTGCCGCGCGCGGCGGCCTTCTATGACGCGCTGCTGGCCGAGATCGGTGCCAAGCGCCTGTGGGAGTTTGATCGCGGCATCGGCTGGGGCGTGAGCCCGGAGCAGCCGGCGCTCGGCATCCTCAAGCCCTTTGACGGCGGTGCGGCAACAGCGGGCAATGGCACGATGGTTGCAATCGCCGTCAATTCACCGGCCAAGGTCGACGCCATGTACATGCTGGCCCTGAAGCTGGGCGCCAAGGACGAAGGCCCGGCCGGCCCGCGCGGCCCGAGCTTCTACGCCGGCTATTTCCGCGATCCGGACGGCAACAAGCTCAACGTGTTCTGCAGCACGAGCGTCGAGTAAGTCCTTTGGGAAAGAACGCGCGGCGGCATTGCACCGCGGCGCACCGCACATTGAGGGAGAAGCATCCATGGCCGGCAGCAGCCTGCTTGCATTGATTGATGACATTGCCACCGTGCTCGATGACGTGGCCATGCTGACCAAGGTGGCCGGCAAGAAGACGGCCGGCGTGCTGGGCGACGACCTGGCGCTGAATGCCGAGCAGGTCTCGGGCGTGCGCGCCGAGCGCGAGCTGCCGGTGGTCTGGGCGGTGTGCAAGGGATCGCTGCTGAACAAGGCCATCCTCGTGCCGGCGGCCCTGGCGCTGGCCGTGTTCGCACCCTGGCTGATCACGCCCCTGCTCATTCTGGGCGGCCTGTTCCTGTGCTTTGAAGGCGTGGAGAAGCTCGCGCACAAGTTCCTGCACAAGGGCGAGGACGAGGCGCAGGCCGCAGCCCTGGCCCAGGCCCTGGCCGACCCGAAGGTGGATCTGGTGGCGCTGGAGAAGGAGAAGATCAAGGGCGCCATCCGCACGGACTTCATTCTCTCGGCCGAGATCATCGTCATCGCCCTGGGCGTGGTGGACGGCAAGCCCTTCGGCACGCAGGTGGCTGTGCTCACGGGCATTGCGCTCTTGATGACGATCGGCGTCTACGGGCTGGTCGCGGGCATCGTGAAGCTGGATGACGGCGGGCTGTGGCTGTCGCGCCGAGACGGTCAACCCGCGCTGCAGGCCATCGGCCGCGGCATCCTGCGCGCTGCGCCCTGGCTGATGAAGACGCTCTCCGTGGTCGGCACGGCGGCCATGTTCCTGGTGGGTGGTGGCATCCTCGTGCACAAGATTCCGCAGCTGCATCATCTGTTTGAGCCGCTGCTCTCGGGCCTGAACGGCTTCATGCAGGTGCTGGTGAGCAGCCTGGCTGATGCGGCGGCCGGCATCCTGGCCGGTGCGGTGGTGCTGATGGGCGTGACGCTGGCGCAGCGCGTCTTCAAGCGCGGCCACTGAACACCGCCGTGAGGTGCGGCGGTGGGGCCGGGTGCGGTGCATGAAGCGCAGGCCGCTCCACGTATCGCGCCCGATAATCACATTTTCGGCCAAGCTACTGCATCGAATTCAGACGCTGATTTCGGTACCCTGGGTAAGGCCGATCATCGCTTGATCCATGCGCTTTTCCAGCGCTTAAGTGATCTGTAGTTCACGCTTTTAGATGATTTTCAGCCGATGAATTGCATCAATTTCAGCCATGGAGAGCGATTGTGCTGATTGTCTACACCACGGTGGCCGAGGAAGCAGACGCCAAGCGCCTGGCGCAGACCGTGATTCGCGCCCAGCTGGCCGCCTGCGCACAGATCAGCCGGATCGAGAGCCTGTACCTCTGGGCCGGCGACCTGCAGCAGACACCGGAGCGGCGCATCGCCTTCAAGACCACCGAAGCCTGCTACGACGCCCTCGCCACCGTACTCAAGGCCGACCACCCCCAGGGCCTGTTAACACGACTTCTGCGAGTGCGAACCGGGCGCCGGGGCTGGCCCGCAAGGCGTGCAGCGCAGCGCGCATGTCGATACGCGCAAGCAGCGCAACGCAGCATGCCGGCCCCGCCGACCGGTTCCCGCCGGGTTGCGGCCAAAAGGGCCGTGCGCTGCGTTGCCCTTGCTCGGCAGGGACCGACCCTGCCTGCGCAGCGCGCCTTGCGCACCGCCCTTTTGATCCGCAACGCATCTCGCAGAAGTCGTATTAACAGGCCCTAGGCACTGCCGCAGATCATCGCGGTGCCCGTGTGCGCCGCGCACCCCGAGTACGCGCTGTGGGTGGAGTCCAAGAGCATCGCGCCGGACCGTGCGAGCACCGGCGCAGTCAATCGCGCCTGAAGGCAGGGGCTGCAAAGCAGCCTAGGGCTCGCCGAACTTACCCTGCGTGCGGACGGGCACCGTGCCGCAGTCCGGACTCACGAATCGGGCGCTGTAGCTCAAGGTCAATCCCACGCGACCCTCCTCAGGACCCGCGCCGCCCGTCCGCCAGAAACTGGTGTGCGAGAAGCCGCTGAAGCGTTCGTCGCTCTCGCGCCAGAATGCTGCGGTACTGCTCATGTGTCGCGTGCTGGCAGATACAGCAGGCACGTCGCGCCCGTCGGACCCGCGGTGCACCGGTACCTCCGGCTGGTTCAAGGTGCACAGTGCGTCCACATGCCATCCGGCCTGGGTTTGAACGCGCTCGCTGCGGCAGTCGGTGCTGTGGCCGGTGGGATCGACCGGCAGGGGCATGCCACCCTGGCTGGTCGCGGGCTCGGCACCACGTGGCATGCGCACGGGCAGCCTGGCTCCAACAGCGTTCAGGCAGATCGGGTACTCGCGCTGAGTCGCGTGTCCAGGCACGGCAGACAGCGCCTGGACGAGCAGTGAATCGGCCTTGACGTCAGCGGTCACCTGCCACAGCCCCTCCCGCACTGGCAGCGGCTCGCCGGGGGGCGCGCTGCGGATGGCGTCCAGCGCCTGCGGCGTGGCGCACGCGCTGAGCAGCACGGCCGTACACGCCAGTGCAAGAGCCGCGCGGCGACAGGAAGACTGGACGGGAGGGATCGGAAGGTCAGGCATGAGGCGCACCAATGAGAGGAGGAGTCTGCACCCTAGGTTTCAACTCGCATGCCGATCCAGAAATCAGCTGGACGGTTGCAGCAGACGCCACCGGCCGTGGCGCGGGTCGCCACCATGTGATGCCGCTTTGATCCACAGACCCGCCCAGGTACGCGTGTCCAACCGAGGTCGGTGCCCCCCCGATCGACTTGCACAGCGGACGCGTCACAAATGAAATTGCCCCGCACAGGGCGGGGCAACAGTCCAAAGCAGAAGCTCGCTGAAACGGCCGGACCAAACGGCTCCGAGGCTGCAGCAGATGCCCGCCGACTCAGTCGGCAGGCGCGGCGCTCAACCGCCCTTGCTGAAGCGGGCAAACGCGCCGGCGTCATTGAAGCCGCGATGACCCTGGCGGGCGCCACGGCTGTCGCCCGAGGCCGGGCGGGCCGGCCGGCGGGCGTCGCCAAAGCCGGGCACCTGACCATAGCCACGCGGTTCGCGCGGCGTGCGGGCGTCGCCGCGCGAGTCGGCCTGCGCGCCGAAGCGAGGATCGGCTCGGCCCGGGCCACGCGGGGTCCAGGCGTCGCGCGGGGCGCGGGTGTCGCTGCCGCCTGGCGTACGACCTTCAGCAGCGAATCCGCCGCGAGCCGGGCCGCCGAAGCCGCCGCGGCCTTCGCGCTGCTGGCGGTACTCGCCTGCGCCGCCGCGTTCGTCCTTGCGCCAGGCGGGCGCTGGCTTGTTCCAGGGGCCGCGCGAATCGGCACCTTGCACATCGCTGCGGGCAGCGGCGCGCTCGCCGTCCCAGGGACGGGCCGGGCGGTCGGCCGGGGCATGCTGCGGACGGTCACCGTAGGCGCGCTGGGGGCGGTCACCGTACGCACGCTGCGGACGATCCCCCTGGGGCCGATCTCCATACGGGCGATCACGGCGCTGGCCGGGGCGGCCGTCCTTGAAGCCGGGCGCGGGGCGCTGCGGCTCCAGGCCTTCCACCACGGCGGCCGGAATCGGGCGGCTGGTGAAGCGCTCGATGCGGCGGATCTTGAACTTGTCGTCGGCCAGGGCCAGGGTGATGGCGGTGCCGGCGCGGCCCGCGCGGCCCGTGCGGCCGATGCGGTGCACATAGTCCTCGGCATTCATCGGCAGGCCGTAGTTGATGACGTGGCTGATGGTGGGCACATCAATGCCGCGCGCAGCCACATCGGTGGCCACAAGCACGCGCACACGGCCGCTGCGCAGGTTCTGCAGGATGCGGTTGCGCTTGGGCTGGGGCAGGCCGCCATGCAGCGCGGCGGTGGCATGGCCACGCTCTTCCAGCGCGCCGGCGAGCCAGTCGGCGTCTTCCTGCGTGCTGGTGAAAACGATGGCTTGGTCGAGGTTGTCGCGCGTCAGCCAATGCGTGAGCAGGGCGTTCTTGTGCGACTCGTCATCGGCCCAGTGCAGATGCTGGGTGATGCTGGCGTGCTGGTCGCGCTGGCTGTTGAGCTCGATGCGCTGCGGGTCGCGCAGCATGTCGCGCGCCAGCGTGGCCAGGCGGCCGGCAAAGGTGGCGCTGAACATCACGGTCTGGCGCGTGGCCGGGGTGGCAGCGCAGATGGCCTCGATATCCTCGATGAAGCCCATGTCGAGCATGCGGTCGGCTTCGTCCAGGATCAGCGTTTCGACCGTGGAGAGGTCCAGCTTGCCGCTCTGGATGTGATCCAGCAGGCGGCCGGGGGTGGCGATCATCACGTCCAGACCGCCGCGCAGGGCCTTCATCTGCACGTGATAGGGCATGCCGCCGAGCATGGTGGCGATCTTGAGCCACTTGAGGTTGCGGCCGAACAGCTGGGTCTGCTTCTCGATCTGCTGGGCCAGCTCGCGCGTGGGCGTGAGGATCAGCACGCGCGGCTCGCCGCGCTGGGCGCGGGCCTTGTCGCCGCCCGCGGGCTTGTTCAGCGTGAGCTTGTGCAGCGCAGGCAGCAGGAAGGCTGCGGTCTTGCCGCTGCCGGTTTCGGCGCTGACCATCAGGTCGCGACCTTCGAGCGCGGGCGCAATGGATGCCGCCTGCACGGGTGTGGGTTCGGTGAAGCCGGCGGCATGGACCGCGGCCAGGATGGATTCGGCCAGATTGAAAGAGGAGAAGCCGGTTGTGGGCTGAGTCATTGAAAGAACCTGCAAAAACGATCTCGCCTCACAGACCAAAACGGTCGCGAGGACATGGAAAACATCGAGAACGATCAAGCCCGGTTCAATCGAAGAACCACGCCACGAAGGCGTATTCGCGTGCAGCAAGGCTGCGCAACAACCGGGGAATCAACAGTGCCGATGGACTGGCGAAGGCGTGCTTCGCGTGGCGTCCAGTGCAAAAAGACAGCGGGCGAAGTGTGCAACCCGTGAATTGGATGCGGGCCGTCTGAATACAGACACAGCGGCCGCGATAAGACGCAACGGCTCGCAGTGTACCCGCGCACCCCCATTCGACCTAATCGGTGCTTGGGCGCCTGCCTCTAGCATGGCGCCCATGGATGTGCAGATCCTGCATCAAGACGCTGCGATCGTGGTGGCCGACAAGCCCAGCGGGCTTCTGGCCGTGCCCGGCCGCGGGCCGGACAAGCGCGACAGCCTCGCCTGGCGCGTGCAGCAGCGCTGGCCCGAGGCGCGCGTGGCGCATCGGCTCGACATGGAGACTTCGGGCCTGATGGTCTTCGGCCTGGGGCTGGCTGCGCAGCGTGCCCTGTCGATGGCCTTCGAACGGCGCCGCGTGGACAAGCGCTACGTGGCCGTGGTGGCCGGGCTGCTGCGCGAGGACGCCGGCACGGTGGACGCGCCCCTGAGCTGCGACTGGCCCAATCGGCCGCGCCAGAAGGTGGACCCTGTGCACGGCAAGCCCTCGCTGACCCGCTGGACCGTGCTGGCGCGAGACACTCAGGCGCAGACCACGCGCGTGCTGCTCGAACCGGTGACTGGCCGCTCGCACCAGCTGCGCCTGCACATGCTGAACATCGGCCACCCCATCCTGGGCGATGCGCTCTATGCCGACGCAGCGGCGCGCGCCGCTGCACCCCGCCTGATGCTGCACGCTCAGTGGCTGCGCATTCCGCACCCGCGCAACGGCGAGCTGCTTGAATTCAACTGCGCGGCACCGTTCTGACCCCATTGCATCCATCCACAAGGAGCACCTGCCATGAGCACACAACTATTCATCATCACCGGCAGCTCTCGTGGCCTGGGACTGGGGCTGGCTGAAGCTGCCCTGGACACCGGTCATCGCGTCCTCGGCATCGCCCGCCGACAAGCCGCGGCGCTGGACGGTCGCGCCGAGCAATGGCCCGCCGACCTGTCCGATCCGCTACCTGTGGCTGCAAGGCTAGAGGCATGGCTGCGCACGCAGAGCCCGACGGACCTCGTGCTGATCAACAACGCCGCCCTGCTGACCGAACCCGGCCCGACCGATGCGGTAGACCCCGAAGCCCTGAGCGAGGCCCTGCGCGTCGGGCTCGAAGCGCCACTGCTGCTCACGGCCGCCTGCCTGCGCGCCACGGCGGACTGGACCACCTCACGCAAGGTGGTGCTGATTTCCTCCGGCCTGGGCCGACGTGCGATGGCCGGCTCGGCCCCCTACTGTGCACAGAAGGCCGGGCTGGATCACTTTGCACGCGCCGCGGCGCTGGACGAGGCGCTCAAGCCGCATGGCGCGCGCATCGTGTCACTTGCGCCGGGTGTGATCGACACCGACATGCAGGTGCAGCTGCGCAGCGCCAGCGGCCCGGGCTTTCCGGATCGCGGCGTGTTTGCCGACTATCACGCCAGCGGCCGGTTGGCTTCGCCTCAGGCGGCCGCCCAGGCCGTGCTGCGCTATATGGCGCGTGCGGACTTTGGCAGCAATCCGGTGGCGGATGTACGCGACGCTTGAAGCAGCGAGCCCTGGCGCGCGGGCTCAGGCCTCAGCGTTCAGCAGGCGGCGCAGGCCCTGCGTAAAGCTCTCGCGATCCACCGGCTTGGTCCAGTATTCCGTGAAACCGGCATCCAGTGCCGCACGCCGGTCATCGGGCATGGCGCTGGCCGAAAGCACCACCACCGGGACATCAAGCGCGGGTTGGAAGCCGCGGATCGCCTTCAAGACATCGATGCCGTGCATGTCCGGCAGATGCAGATCGACCAGGATCAGGTCCGGGCGCTGCGCCCTTGCGGCGGCAACACCCTCCGCACCGTTGGGCACCACATTCAACGCGGGCGCACCGGGCAAGGTCTTGATGTAGGCCTCCACCAGCAGGCGGTTGATGGCGTTGTCTTCGATGTAGAGCACACGCCGATTCGCCATGGAAGCTGCCGCCGCCTCGCCTGCGGGGGTAACCGCCGCCCGCGGCGTCGCGGCCGCAATGGATGGTGTGTCCGCCAGCAGCGGCAGGCGAACGGTAAACGTCGTGCCCTGCTGCGGGCGGCTGGAAACCTCGATCGCCCCGCCCATCATGCTCACGAGCAGCCGTGTGATGACCAGACCCAGGCCGTTGCCCTCCTCTTCGCGGCCCAGCCGCTCGAAGGGCTGGAACAGGCGCGAGAGCTGCTGCGCCGTCATGCCAAGCCCGGTATCGGTCACGGCAATCTCGCAGCGCTGATCGGCCACATCCAGCTCCACATCCACGCGGCCGTTCTCGCGGTTGTATTTGATGGCGTTGCTGATGAGGTTGAACAGGATCTGCCGGAAGCGGCGGGCGTCCGCGCGCAGCACGGCGCCCTGGGGCAGCTGTCCCTGGACACGGATGAGCACGCCGCGCGCCTGAGCCTGCGGCTGCAGCAGCTTGGTGACTTCGTCGATGGAGTCCAGGGCATTCATCGGCGCCATGTTCAGCGGAATGGCGCCGGCTTCGATCTTGGCAATGTCGAGCACCTCGTCCACCAGCCCCAGCAGGTGATTGCCCGCTGCCTGCACGTGACCGAGCCATTCGGCCCGCCGCTCGTGTTCGGCCTGGGGCTCGGCAACCAGCAGGTTGGTGAAGCCGAGGATCGCGTTCAGCGGCGTGCGCAGTTCATGGCTCATGCGCGAGAGAAACTCGGTCTTCGCGGCGCTCGCGCGCTCGGCCACCTCCCGTTCACGCAAGGCGCGCATGGCCATGCGCTGCTTGGTGACATCATGAAAAACCAGCACGGCGCCGATCAACTCGCCAGTGGAGGTCATGATCGGCGCGGCCGAGTCTTCCACGCTGTACTCCAGCCCGTTGACGGCCAGCAGTACCGCGCCATCAGCCAGAGCCACCACCGCATGCGATTCAAGCGCCTGCCGCACCGGGTTCGAGATGATCTGGCGCGTGGTTTCATGCACCACGTGGAACACGGCTTCCAGCGGCCGGCCCATGGCCTCCGAAGTGGTGTACCCGGTCAGCGTGCACGCAACCGGATTCATCCAGGTGACTGCTCCGGAAGCATCTGTAGTGATGACGCCGTCGCCGATGGATTCGAGCGTCACACTGAGCAGTTCGTGGTTGCGCTCCAGGTCCAGCTGGGCCTGCTTGCGTACGGAAATGTCCTGGAACGAGCCGATCAGGCGAACCGCCTTGCCCTCGCGGAACTCCGCCTCACCCACGGCGCGCACCCAGATCCGGCGGCCGTCCATGCGGATCAGCTGCAGCTCCAGATCCCAGGCCTTGCCGGTGCTGATGGCCTCGTTCACCGCAGCCTCGATCACCGGTTGCGATTCCGCCGCATAGAAGCGGATGCCGGAGCTCAGGTCCGGGCGGTGCCCCGGCTGCAGACCGTGAATGCGGCAGGTTTCGTCCGACCAGTACAGCTCGCCACTCTCCAGATTGAGCTCCCAGCCGCCGACCCCGGCGGTGCGCCCGGTCCGGTCAAGAAAGGACTCGCTCTTTTCCAGCGCCTGCTCGCGCTGCTTGCTGGCCGTGATGTCGATATGCGTGCCGAACATCCACTCGGGCTTGCCGTCGGCCGTCCGGGTCCGCACACGGCCCCGATCAAGCACCCAGACCACGCTGCCGTCGCGATGCAGCATGCGCGCCTCGCACTCGTAGCGGTCCGTGGCACCACTGAAGTGCGCTTGCAGGGCGCTCTGCGAGCGCTTCAGGTCCTCAGGATGCACGAAGCGCAGCCAGGTCTGGATGCTGATGGGCTGCAGATCCTCAAGTGTATGACCGACGATCTGCGCCCAACGATCGTTGAACCGCGTCTCGCCGGTCTGGACGTTCCATTCCCAAGTGCCAGCATCGGTCCCGTCGATGATGGCCGCAAGGCGCTGCTGCTCCTGCGTGAGCCGCTGCCGTGCATTTGCGTGGTCGACCGCCAGCGTCTGCACCCGCTCGAACGCATCACGCGACTCCAGAAGCGAGGCCGCGACCTGTGCAAGATCCTTGAGCACGCGACGCTGAACCGCGTCGAGCTCGCGCGGCTGACGATCAATAACGCAGAGCGTGCCAATTTTTTGGCCTCCGCTCAGGCGCAGTGGCACGCCCGCATAGAAGCGGATGCTCGGATCGGAGATGACAAGCGGGTTGTCGGCGAAGCGCACGTCCGCGCTTGCGTCGGTGACATGCAGCACCTCATCGCCCAGGATGGCATGCGCACAGAAAGCCTGCTCGCGCGGCGTCTGCGTGGCGCCTTCAAGACCGTGATTGGCCTTGAACCACTGGCGATCCCGATCCACCAGACTGATCAGGGATATTGGCACGCCGCACACCTCGCTGGCCGCACGAACAAGCGCCTGAAACTGCGGCTCGGGCGCAGTGTCAAGCACGTTCAGGGCGTGCAGCGCCGTAAGTCGGCTGGTTTCGTCGGTGGGCAGGGGTGCGGCGGGCATGGCGGCGAACCGTCTCGTCTGTGTTTACCGGGCAAGTGGGCCTGATTCTCGCCGAGTTCTTCGCGCCCCCCTGCCTCGGCTTGAACCCCTAGGCCGACCAGGGGCGACGAAGCTGCTTCGTGCATGGGTGAAAACGTCGCAATTCGCTGGCTACACTGCACTCATGAGCGCTCAAGACCACGCGATCGGCGCCTCCTCCTCCAGTTCCTCGCCCGCACAGCTGCCGGACCCTATCGTCGCCAAGGGCCTGAGCAGCCTGCTGGGCGCCTTTGTTCGCGAGCACTGGCGCGCCTATCTGATCGCTGGCCTGATGCTCACCGGGGTCGCCATCCTCACCGTTTGGCTGCCGCGACAGATAGGGCACGTGGTCGATGCTCTCGTGGGCCGGCAGATCGGGATGGCCGCGCTCCTGCACGAACTGTCGCTGATGGTGGCCGCCGGCATTGCGATCTATTTCCTGCGCGTCGGTTGGCGCCTGTACCTGTTTTCGGCCGCCTACCAGCTGGGCCAGACCCTGCGCACCCGCCTCTACACCCGCTTGACCCTCCAGGGGCCGCGCTTCTTCCAGCAACGTCGCACAGGTGATCTCATGGCCAATGCGACCAACGACATCGACGCCGTCGAGATGACGGCCGGTGAGGCCATGCTTGCCGGCTTCGACGGCACGCTCACGCTCGTGCTCGTGATCGCCATGATGACCCTGGGCGTGGACTGGCGGCTTGCGCTGATTGCCCTGCTGCCCTTTCCGCTCATGGCGCTGGCGTTCTGGCACATCTCGCGGCACGTGCACGAGGCCTGGGCGCAGTCCCTGGATCGTTTCAGCAAGCTCAACGAGCATGTGCAGGAGACCTTTGCGGGCGTACGCACCGTGCGCGCACTGGGCCTCGAAGCGCGCAGCGAGCGCCACTTCAGCGAGCTCGCCGGCAAGGCGGCCGACACCAGCTTCGATGCCCAGCGCTGGGAAGCGGCCTACGAGCCGGCCGTGGGCTTCACGCTTGCAGCGGCCACGGCCATCACGCTGGGCTACGGCGGCTACCTGATCTGGCACGAACAGCTCACCGTCGGCCAGCTGACCACCTTCTCGCTCTATCTGGGCAACCTGATCTGGCCGATGTTTGCCGCCGGCTGGGTGCTGTCGCTGATCGAGCGCGGCAAGGCTGCCTGGGCACGCCTCGGGCCGGTGCTGCACGAGCCGCTGACGGTCGAAGACACCGGTACGGTGGCGCGTGTACCGGCAGGCGAGATCACGGCCGCCGCACTGAGCTTCACCTACCCCACGCAACACCGTCCGGCGTTGGAGCAGGTCAGCTTCACGCTGCAGCCCGGCGCGATGCTGGGCGTCGTCGGGCCGACCGGCGCGGGCAAGACCACGCTGGTGCGCCTGCTGCTGCGCCAGTACGCCCCGAGCCACGGCAGCCTGCGCTGGAGCGGCCTGCCCCTGTCCGACTATTCGCTGGCGGCGCTGCGCGACGCCATCAGCTGGGTCTCCCAGGAGCCCTTCCTGTTCACCGCCAGCGTGGCCGACAACATCCGCCTGGGCAAGCCGGAGGCCACACGTGCAGACGTTGAGCGCGTGGCCCGTCTGGCTGCAGTGCACGAGGACATCATGCGCCTGCCGCGCGGCTATGACACCCCGGTGGGCGAACGCGGCGTCACGCTGTCCGGCGGGCAGAACCAGCGTGTGGCGATTGCCCGCGCGCTGCTCGCCGATGCGCCGCTGCTGATCCTGGACGACGCCCTCTCTGCCGTGGACACCGGCACGGAAGCAGCAATCCTCTCGCATATGAAGCAAGCCCGCGCCGGACGCACGCTGATCGTGATCGGCCACCGCCTGAGCGCGCTGGTCGACGCCGATCACACCCTCGTGCTGCGCGAAGGGCATGTGGTCGAGCAGGGCAATCACGCCGCCCTGCTCGCGCACGACGGCTGGTATGCGCGGCAGTGGCGCTACCAGCAGCTGCAAGCCTCGCTGGATCAGGACTGAACGGCCATGGCGGATTCCAACGAAGACCTCGGCGTCGCCGACGAGAAGCACCGCCCCACCACGGCCGCGGAGCGCCGCGAGGCCTTCGATCTGCTGCTCAAGGCCGCTCAGCCCGACCGCAGCCATCTGCGCGCCGGACTGCTCTGGCTGGCGCTGGCTGCCGGCCTGGAAGCGCTGGGCCCGGTGCTGGGCAAGTGGTTCATCGACACCTATCTCGTGCCGCGCCAGGGCGAGCTCTGGGCCATGGCCGGCATCATCGGTGGTGCGCTGCTGGCCGGCTGCCTGGCGAGCTGGCTGCGCTACCTGCAGCTGGTACGGCTGGCAGGCGTAGCGATGCGCTCGGTGCGGCGCATCCGTGAGCAGGTGTATGCGCACGTGCTCGCGCTGCCGATGAGCTTCTTCGACCGCGCGATCATCGGCCAGCTGGTCAGCCGCGTGACCAACGACACCGAGTCCGTGAAGGGTCTGTACGTGCAGGTGCTCTTCGTGATGCTGGACAGCGTGATCGCGCTTGCCGGCATGCTCGTCGTGATGGCCTTCCTCGACTGGCGACTGATGCTGATCGTGGCCACGCTCATTCCTGCCGTGGTGGCCATCGTGGCCCTGTACCAGCGCTGGAGCGCGCCGGCCGTGAGCCGTGCACGCGAGCTGCGCAGCGACATCAATGCGCAGATGGCCGAATCCATCAACGGCATGCCCGTCATCCAGGCCAGCAATGCATCGCTGCGCTTCTCGGGCCGCTTTGCGCAGACCAACGCGAGCCACTATGAGTCGCGCCTCGCAGAGCTGCGCGCCAATGCCTGGCTGCTTCGCCCAGCGCTCGACTTTCTGAACGTGCTGCTGATCTGCGCGGTGATCCTGGTCTTCGGCCTGCGCTCCGGTCAGGCCGCGGGCAGCGGCCTGAGCGTAGTGGAGGTGGGCGTGCTGTATGCCTTCATCAGCTACATCGCGCGTGTGGTAGAGCCGCTGATCCAGATCACCATGCAGTTCTCGGTGCTGCAGCAGTCCGTCGTATCGGCTGCGCGGGTGAACCACCTCATCAAGGAGGCAGAGGCGCCCAAGGCGAACAGTGCCGGCGAAGTAGGTTCAGGCGCCATCAGCATCCGTGCGCTGGACTTCGGCTACTCGCCTGCCGTGCGTGTGCTGCACCAGATCAACCTGGAGATTCCGGCGGGCAGCTTCTACGGCATCGTCGGCCACACGGGCAGCGGCAAGAGCACCCTGCTGTCGCTGCTGCTGCGCTTCTATGAGTCGGAACCCGGCGCCATCCTGATCGACGGCCAGCCGCTGATGCAGCTGGGCGATGAGGCCTTCCGCCGCGCAGTGGGGCTGGTGCCGCAGGAGCCCTTCCTGCTGGCGGCCAGCGCGCGCGAGAACATCGACATGGGCCGCGGCCTGAGCACCGAGCGCATCGAGGCGGCCGCACATGCTGCACGGGCGCACGAGTTCCTGCTGCAGCTGCCGCAGGGCTACGACACCGCGCTGGGCGAAGGCGGCGCACGCCTGTCCGTCGGCCAGAAGCAGCTGCTGGCGATTGCCCGCGCACTGGCCGGGGATCCGAAGATCCTGTTCCTTGACGAAGCCACCAGCCACATCGACAGTGAGACCGAGCAGCAGGTGCAGCTCGCCCTTGCAGCGCTGCGTGGCAAGGTGACCGTAGTGGCGATTGCCCATCGCCTGTCCACCATCCGTGACGCCGACCGGATCATTGTCCTGAACCACGGGCGCCTGGCCGAACAGGGCCCGCACGAGCAGCTGATGGCGATCGAGGGCGGGATCTACCAGCGTCTGTATCAGCTGCAGCAGATCGAGATCGCAATCGAGGAGGAGTCGGGTGAGCGCCCTGCAGATGCCCAGGCCTGAGCATGTCAAGCCGGTCGAGCTGGCCCAGGCCTACCGGCTGATGAATCACGGCCCGACCGTGCTGGTGTCCAGCAGCCACGGCGGCCGCCACAACCTCATGGCTGCGGCATGGTCGATGCCGCTGGACTTCACGCCGGCCAAGGTCTGCGTGGTGATCGACAAGGCCACACTGACGCGCAAGCTGGTGGAGGCCTCCGGCGAGTTCACCTTGGCCGTGCCCACGCGCGGCTTTGCCGCCCAGACCCTGGCCGTGGGCCGCACGAGCGCTACGGATCTCGCCGAGGGCATGGACAAGTTCAGCCAGTATCAGCTGAGCTGGTTCGCAGGCGCCCAGGCCGCACCACTGCCGCAGGCCTGCACGGCTTGGCTGGAGTGCAGCGTGATTCCGGAGCCGCACAACCAGCAGGCCTACGACCTCTTCATTGGCGAGGTCAAACACGCCTGGGCCGATGAGCGCGTGTTCAGCACCGGCCATTGGCATCCGCCCCAGGACCTGCCCCAGCACTTGCAGAGCATTCACTACATTGCCGGCGGCAGCTTCTTTGCTGCCACCGAGTCATTCAGCACAGAGCCCCAAGCGCCATGCATATCGCCCGTTCTCTGAGCCTGGCTGCAATGATGGCTGCTCTGGCTGGATGTGCCATCAGCGTGACGACGGAGGCCACATCGCCACCGCGGAGAGTGAGCCCTGGCATGACCCTCAGTGAACGCGCCCTTCTGGAACAGCAGGTCGCCAACGCCGAACGTGCGTTTTCGAAAACGATGGCTGACCGCGACCTGGCGGCCTTCGAGCGTTTCCTGTCCAAGGAGACGGTCTGGAAATCCGGTCCGGACGGCGAGCGCAATCCGCTGCGCGGGCCAGCGGCCGTCGTGGGATTCTGGAAGCGCTATTTCGAGGCGCCAACCGCGCCGTTCAGCTGGGCACCCGAAAGCGTCCATGTGCTCGACTCCGGCGAACTGGCCATCAGCGCGGGGCCGGTGCTGGATGCCGGCGGCAAGCGTATTGCCACCTATACCAGCATCTGGCGCCAGGAAGCGCCCGGGGTCTGGAAGGTGCTCTTCGACTGGGGCGTCCCATGGGTGGAGCCGGCCAAGCCCTGAGGTCAATGACGGATCTTCCGAGCCCTCCTCGAAACAAACAAGGAGCGCTGATCGCCGCGACGACAGTGCTGCTTGTTGCAGGTGCGTTTGCTGCCGCAGCCTTGGGAATTCGGGTTCCAGCCGCGCTGTCGCAGGGATGGGGCCTCGTCATCCTGCTGGCCGTCAGCCCGGTTCTCGAGGAGTGGCTTCTGCGCGCGGGCTTGCACGAGGCACTGATCCAGCGCTTCCCTGCGTCGTCTTCCGGGTGGCGCTCGCCCGTGACGGCAGGGGTTGCACTGGTCTTTGGCACGCTGCATGCGCTCGCGCAGTGGAATCCCTTCGGCCTCCTGACAGCCGCCCCCGCGTGGCTGATCGGCCTGTGCTACTCGCGGCAAAGATCGCTGCTTGCCGCGATGTGCTTGCACGCCCTGGCAAATGCCGCACTGCTCGCGGCAATGCGGCTCATGCCCCTGCACTGAGCCGCCAAGGAAGAACCTGCGGGTAAATCCCAGGCGACGCATTGCGCTTGGAGCGACGCTTGCAGTCTGGATGTCACAGGGCGCACCTAAGTTCAGGCGACCCGTTCAAAAAGGATATGCCGTGCATGCCCTGCGCGCTTGGGGGCGCCGATCCGCCCTCGCTCTTGTTCCTGCGCTCATGTGCTCGCTTGCGCCTGCGCTGATGGCGCAGACGGGTGACGCCGCTGCCGGCGCGGACAAGTACCAGACGGTGTATGCCAACCCAGCGTGGCCGCTTCGCCCCAACGCCGGCAGCTGTGTCGGCTGCCATGGCAGCGCGCAGGCGCCATCCATCAGCTTTCGGGGGCGCGCGAGCCCGGCGGGGATCGCATTTGCGATTGCCAGCAATCGCGGCGGCAAGGGATTTCTTGACGGTCTGCTGTCCACGCAGGACCTGACCGACATCGCTGCATACATCGCCAATCCAGATGCGGGTGGCGTGTCGGCGATCCAGATCGAGCCTGCGGCCGTCCGCCTGTCGGCGCCTTCCGGGCAGCCGGCCCTCGCAAGCCTCCTGATCGCCAATCCCGGCAGCCGCCCCCTGCTGCTCAACGCAATCAGCGTGTCCGGTACCGGTTTTGCGCTGGACGCGGCACGGTCAACCTGTGCCATGAACCAGCCGATTGCGCCGCTGGACGCGTGTCAGCTCGGCCTGCGCCACGTCAGCTCAGCCGGCAGCGCCAGTGCCGCCGGCTTTCTGGTCGTCAACCACAACGCTGCCGGTGGCGTGAGCAGCATCCGACTGGATGCCACGGTCGGTCCCGGCGCGGTCTTGCGCATCGATGGTGGGCCGCTTCGCTTTGGCACCTTGCCACTGGGCACGGCGTCGCAGCCCCGGTCGCTGGCACTCATGAATGCCGGCGACGCCACACTCACTCTCGGCAGCATCGTGTTCGGCACGGACGACTTCACCAGCCAAGCCGAGTCGACATGCCGAGCAGGCGTCACGCTCGCACCGGGCAGCGCCTGCACCATGCAGCTGAGCTTCCAGCCGGACGCGGCGGGCAGCCGCGCCGCAACATTGAGCGTGACCCACGATGGTCTCGGGGGCTTGAATGCAATTGGCTTGCTGGGTACCGGCCAGACGCCATCCACGCCGGTCGGGCGTGCATCGAGTCCGCGCCTGGACTTTGGCCAGGTGATCATCGGGCAGAGCGCAAAGCCGCAGATCCTGACGCTCAGCAACATCGGCGGAAGCGCCTGGGCGGTGAGTCGCGTCTCGGTGTCGAATGCGGCATTCAGTGTCATTGCCGAGACCTGCTCGGCATCGCCTGTCGCACCGGGGGCGAGTTGCACCGTGGAGCTGGGCTATGTGCCTGCACAGGCGGGTGCCGCAAGCGCACAGCTCGTCGTCACCAGCAATGCAAGCGGCGCCCAACCCGCCGTTGCACTGACAGGAGAGGGGGTGCCCGTCGGCCAGGCTGTGCTCCTTGCCAGCCCGGTAGGCGCCGACTTTGGCACCACGCCGCTGAATGAGAACCGCAGCATCCTGCTCACACTGCGCAACGGCGGTACGTCGCGCGTGGTACTTGGCGCGCTGCAGCTTGCGGGTCTGAATGCGGCAGACTTCGCGATTGGCCCGGCGTCTGGGTGCCGCACCGGGATCGCGCTCGATCCGGCCGCTACCTGCACATTTGATCTTCGCTTTGCGCCTTCGGGCATCGGCGCAAGGAGCGCAGCGCTCGATCTGGGCGTACCGGGGGTTGCGGCGATCCGTCTCGATGGTGTCGGCAGCCCGACGCCCGGCGTGTTGCGTGCCGAATCTGGCGAACGTGTCGATTGGGGCGTGGTTTCGGCCGGTACACGCGAGACCCGCACCCTGGTCCTGAGCGCCCAGGACGCCGATGTGCTGATCGGCAGCATCACAGTCAGCGCGCCGTTTTTCGTCGATGCCTCCAGCGAGTGCGGCACCAATGGCTTCACATTGGCCGCCGGACGGCGCTGCACACTCGTGCTGGCGTTCAGCGCCCTCGCGGCTGGCGAGAACACCGGCCGCCTGGGCATTACCAGCACCGCGAGTGGCAGCCCGCAGGCCATTCGCCTGAGCGCCACCGTGGCGCGGCCGAACGCCGCGCAGAGCAGTGGTGGCTGCAGCCTCGGAAGCCGAATTCAAGACGGTGACACGCGGGCGATGCCCACCGACCCAGTTCTGCCGGCACTCGCGCTTGCGGCAGCGGCGCTGCTTGCGTTGCGCAGGCGCCGTTGACGGAACGTCATCGCCCGAGTGGTGCATTGGCGCATTCGGCGAGGCATCGTTTCAAGCCGTTACACACCCGCAGGCTGATTGCCGTCATCCTAGGGCCGATCCTCCCGCAGCGCGCCCGCGCGAGGCATTACGCTCTTGTCAGCGGTCCTCAGAGGCCGCGTGGCGGCGACACGGTGCGCTGCGAACTTCCAACTCAGGGGTAAAGAATGAGTCTCGTAGTCAAGGTGATGTCGGCCATCCTGCTGGCGCTCGTGGCCACTGCGGCTGCAGCGCAGACGGGCAATCCAACCGCCGGCCAGACCAAATACAACAACAACTGCGCGTCGTGCCATGGCGTGAACCCGGCCAACCCGCTGATCAGCTTCCGCGGCGCAGGTACGAACGCAGCCGGCATCCGAAATGCGATCAACTCGATCGCGAGCATGAACACTGCGTCCTTGCGTGCCTTGACCAATCAGGATCTGGCCGACATCGCGTCCTACATCCAGCTCGCCGAGTCGGGTACGACCCCCGGCATCTCGGTCTCGCCCTCGCCTCTGAGCATTTCCGGTACCACCACCACCCCCGCCAGCGGCTTTGTGACGGTCACGAGCAACGGAACCAGCGCACTCATTCTTACTGCGGTCACCGTTACCGGGGCCGGCTTCGCGCGCGACACGGCGGCAGATACCTGCCAGCTCAATGTGGCCATTGCCGTGAATTCAAGCTGCCGGCTTGGGGTGCGATACACGAGCAGCACACCTGTGACTGGCGCCGCCGGCACCTTGGTGATCAGCCACAACGCGCCGGGCAACAACACCCCCGTCAACCTGTCGGCAACCATCACGGGCAACTCGCCCACGATCTCGGTGACGGGTGGTCCGCTGACCTTCCCCGCCACCAACGTGGGCGCGGCCTCTGCCGAGCAGCTGTTGACGGTCTCCAACACCGGTACCGGCCCCTTGACCTTCACCGCGATCGGCACCAGCAGTTCGGACTTCCGCATCAGCGCTGCAGGGACCACGTGCGCGGTCGGCACGTCCGTCGCTGCTGGCGCCAACTGCCGCATCGGCGTCACCTTCAACCCGACCGCGCCGGGGACTCGCACGGGCAACGTGTCGATCACGCACAACGCCACCGGTTCCCCCAGCACAGTGGCATTGAGCGGCACGGGCAGCGGCCCGGGCGTCGGCTACAGCGCAAACGCTATCAACTTCGGCTCCGTGCCGGTGGGTCAGAACTCGGCCAACCAGGTGCTGACCATCACCAACAACGGCAACGCAGCACTCAACATCACCCAGGTGAATCTGTCGAATGCTGCGTTCTCCGTTGTCAGTCAGACCTGCACGACCGGCTCGGTGGCTGCGGGCGGCACCTGCACCGTCACGCTGCGCTTCAGCTCCAACACCTCCGGCGCGGCCAATGGCAATCTGACGCTGACCTCCAATGCCACCGGCGCGGGCACCGTCACGCTCACGGCCAATGCCACGCCCTCCCTCACCGCAACATCCGGGACCAGCGTGGACCTGGGCTCGGTGGTCAACGGCAGCCGCGTGACGCGCACCGTCACCCTCGCTGCCGGCACGAGCAATGTCCAGATCACAAGCATTGCCATCACCGGCCCGTTCACGATTGAATCCACCGGCACCTGCACGCGCGGCGCAGCCTTCACGCTCAATGCCGGCACGAGCTGCACCGTGGACATCAGCTTCACCGCCTCGACCCTGGGCGCAAACACCGGCTCGCTGGCCGTGACCGCCACGCCCGCTGGCAACTCCCTGACGGTTGCGCTGAGCGCGAACGTAACCCAGCCGGCCGCTGCAGGTGGCGGTGGCGGCGGCGGCGGTGGCGGCTGCTCGGTCTCCGGCCAACGCGGCGCTGCTGACCCGACCTTGCTGGTGCTGGCCCTGCTCAGCCTGGCGCTGCTGATGGCGCGCCGCCGGCGTGCAACGATCTGAAGACTGCGGCATGACTTTCCGGATTCAACGCAGCTTCCAGCACGCGCTGCTCGGTACGGCGCTCGCGCTGGCAGCGCATTCAAGCCTTGCCGTGGGCCCGGGAGACGTCGCACCGGCCTTCGACCTGCCAGGCACGAGCCAGACCGTGCGCCTTGCTGACCTCAAGGGCAAGTTTGTGTATGTGGACTTCTGGGCGTCCTGGTGTGGCCCGTGCCGGCAGTCATTCCCCTGGCTGAATGAGATGCAGGCCAAGTACGGCGCCCAGGGGCTGACGGTGATCGGCATCAATCTGGACACCAAGCGCGAGGACGCACTGGCGTTCCTCAAGGAGGTTCCGGCAAACTTCCGGCTCGCCTTTGACGCCGCCGGCAACTCGCCCAAGGCCTACAAGATCAAGGGCATGCCCAGCTCGATTCTGGTGGGGCCGGACGGCAAGGTGATTTTTCACCACGCAGGGTTCCGTCCGGAGAATCGAGCTGAACTGGAAGAGAAGATTCGCAAGGCGCTCAGGGGGGCCTGATCCATGTCACGTCACAACGCAATTCGCGCAGCCCGTTGGGCGGCGCTGGCCATCGGTGTCGCACTGGCGACCGGCTGCGCCTCGGTCGGCCAGGTGCAGCCCTGGGAAAAGGGCCTGCTCACCAAGCCCGGCATGAGCTTTGGCAACGATCCGCTGGGTGACCGTTTTGCCGAACACATGTACGCCAGCAAGGAAAACTCCTCGGGCGGTTCGGGTGTGGGCGGAGGTGGCTGTGGCTGCAACTGACCCGGCAATCCTCGTCCCGCTACACGCGTCCGAAAGCGCCCAGCGCAGCGCACCACGCCTGGCTGCGAGCCAGCTGTTTCTCGCGGCCGCTGCCGCCGTGCTCGCCACGCCGGTGGCCACCGCGCAGACCCAGGCACCGGAGACCGGGGTGATTCAACTGCGCGGCCAGCACTATGCCGACTCGCAGCCCGACATCAAGCGCGTCACGGTGAATGCACCTTCGGCCTGGCTGCTCACGCCGATCGGCAGCAACTGGTCCCTGGAAGCTTCGCTCGTGCATGACGAGGTCTCGGGTGCGTCGCCGCGCTATCACAGCTTCACCGACCGCAACAAATACCCCACCTCCGGCGCCTCGCGCATGGAAGACGAGCGCACCGGCGCCGACTTCAAGATCACGCGCTACAACCGGCGCTCAGCCTGGGCGCTGAGCTACGCCTACTCGTCCGAGAACGACTACAAGTCGAACGCAGTCGGAGCCGAGCTGCGTCTGTCCAGCGAGGACAACAACCGCACCTGGACCTTTGGCGTCGGCGCAAGCAATGACAAGATCAACCCCACGCGCGGCGGACTGCGCAATGTGCGCAACGAGAAGAAGGACAGCAACGAGCTGCTTTTCGGCGTGACCCAGGTGCTGTCGCGCGCAGACATCGTGCAGGCCAACGTGTCGTACTCGAAGGGCAAGGGCTTCTACACCGACCCCTACAAGCTGTTCGACAACCGCCCGCGCAACCGCAAGAGCGTGGTGCTGCTCACCCGCTGGAACCACCATTTCGAGCAGGTGGCCGCCACGCTGCGCAGCAGCTACCGCTACTACGACGACTCCTTCGGCGTGCGCTCGCACACGGTGGGTTTGGAGTGGGTTCAGCCCTTTGGCAACTGGACCGTCACGCCGAACGTGCGCTATTACTCGCAGAGCGCGGCCGACTTCTACTTCGATCCGATCATCGGCCCGAACGGACCGGATGCGGTCGCGACCTCGCTGTTCGCCCAGACGCTGACCGGCTTCACCTCAGCCGATGCGCGTCTGTCGGCCTTCGGTGCAGTGACGGTGGGCCTGAAGCTTGGCGTACAGATCGACAAGCAGTGGAGCGCCGATCTGAAGGCCGAGCGCTACGAGCAACGCTCCAACTGGCGCGCGGGTGGCGGTGGCAGCCCGGGGCTTGATCCGCTGCGCGCCAATGTGTTCCAGCTCGGCATTGCCTCGAAGTTCTGAGCACGCGTGTGTCCTGAACACGGGCGGCCTGCGGGCCGCCCGTGTGCTTTGCGCCTGGTGCGGCCGGCACACCTGCGTGCCGCGCTACGCTTGAGTGCATGGCCCGCCCCGTTGCCACCCTGAGCTTCGACATCCCCTTCCGCGCCATGGGATCGGCCTGCTCGGTCTGCGTGGTGGCGCCCGATCTGGCACGTGCGCGGGCGCTCGCGCAGGCCGCCATCGACGAGGTGGCGCGCATCGAGGCCAAGTACAGCCGCTACCGCGCCGACAGCGTGCTCTCGCGCATCAACGCCGCGGCCGGTGCCCAATGGGTCGACGTGGATGCCGAGACCGAAGCCCTGCTGGACTATGCGCAGTTGCAGGTGCAGGCCAGCGAGGGCTCGTTCGACCCCACCTCGGGCGTCCTGCGCCAAGTGTGGGACTTCAAGACGCCGCGACTGCCCGACCCCGAAGCGCTCGCTGCCGTACTCAAACGCATCGGCTGGTCACGCGTGCAGCGCGAACCCGGGCGGATACGCCTGGCCGAGCCGGGCATGGAGCTGGACTTCGGCGGCTTCGGCAAGGAATACGCAGCCGACCGCGCGGCCGCCGCGCTGCTGGCCGTGGGGGCCCGGGAGGGCTACGTGAACCTGGGCGGGGACTTCCACGTCTTCGGCCCGCGGCCCGACGGTGCGCCCTGGACGATCGCCATCCAGCACCCGCGCGACCCGCAGGGCATGATCGCCAGCATCCAGGTCAGCCGCGGCGGGCTGACCACCAGCGGCGACTACGAGCGCTATTTCGAGCTCGACGGCCGGCGCTACTGCCACATCCTCAACCCGCGCACCGGCATGCCCGTGAATGGCTTGCAGGGGGTGAGTGTGCTGGCGCCCAGTGCGCTGGCGGCCGGCAGCCTGTGCACGCTGGCCATGCTCCACGAAGCCCAGGGCCAGGCGCTGCTTGATGCGCTGGGCGTGCCCTATCTGCTGGTGGACGCGCACGGCAAGCTGCATCGCAGCAACGGCGCGCAGCCGCCCGCCGCAGCGCCGGTCTAGGCAGCGCGCAGGGCCGCGATCTCGAGGTCCTTCTCGGCCCAGAGCGCGTTGAGCCAGTCCTGAAAGTCGCGGCGCAATGCGGCGTCACCTTCATAGTCGCCCTGCATGAAGCGCTGCGGAATCTCGACGCGGTGCACCCGCACGATGACCCGGCGCATTCGCCCGCTCCAGTAGTCCCAGAAGCTCGGCACGCGGTCCGGATAAACAATCGTGACCGACAGCAGCGAATGGAACTTCTCGCCCAGCGCCTCGATCGCCAGGGCCATGCCGGTGGCCTTGGGCTTGAGCAGATGCACGAGTTCGCTGCCGCCCTCGCCCACCTGGCGTGCATGCTTGGCTGCGGTGAAGCGCGTGCCCTCGACGAAGTTCATGACGCTGGTGGGAATGCGGCTGAACTTGACGCAGGCTGCCTTGGTGGCTGCCGTGTCCTTGCCGCGCTGCTCCGGATGCTTTGCCAGGAATTCCTTGCTGTGGCGGCGCATGAAGGGGAAGTCGAGCCCCCACCATGCCAGACCGATCACCGGCACCCAGATCAACTGCTGCTTCAGAAAGAACTTGAGGAAGGGAATCCGGCGGTGGAAGACCTTCTGCAGGATGACGATGTCGGTCCAGCTCTGGTGGTTGCTGGTGACGAGGTACCAGCCGCGCGCATCGAGCCCGTCCAGGCCCTGCACATCCCAGTGCACGCGCTGTGTCAGTGCCACCCAGTGGTTGTTGCCGCCGCACCAGTTGAGCGCACAGGCGTTCAGGAACCGGTCCAGCAGATCGCGCAGGCTGCCTGCGGGCATGATGAGCTTGAGCACCGACAGCGGCACGATGATCGCCGCCCAGAAGATCGTGTTCAGCCCCAGGAACAGGTAGGACAGTGCGCCCCGCAGCGCATTGATGATGGAATTCATGCAGCCTCCGCCGAGCATGGTAGCGGCGCGGCGATTCACGCGCGCCGGGCGGTATCGTCCGCTGCGCATGCTGTTTGCCGCGGATCGCCTGCGGCGCATCGCACCTTCGGCTGAACATGAACACTCCTAGCGGCACGCATCCGATCCTGCGGCCCTTCATCACCGGCCTGATTGCCGCCCTGCCCCTGGTCGCCACCGTGGGCGTCTTCATCTTTCTGGCCCGTCTGCTCTATGAGTGGCTTGGCCCGCAGAGCCTGGTGGGCCGGGCCGTGATTGCGCTGGGCTTCGGCGTGGCGGGCTCGGAGATCGTCGGCTACCTGCTCGGGGTGGGCATCCTGCTGGTGGGCGTCTATCTGCTCGGCCTGCTGGTGGAGGCCGGCCTGCAGCGCGGCCTGGCCCGGCTGCTGACGAATGTGGTGCAGCGCATTCCGCTGGTGCGCAGCGTGTACGACCTGATCCACCGCTTCGTAGGCCTCATGGCGCAGCGCGACGAGGCCGGCCTGAAGGCCATGAGCCCGGTTTGGGTGCACTTCGGCGGCGAGGGCGGCAAGGACGGCACCGGCGCCGTGGCCGTGCTGGCGCTGCTGTCCTGCCCGCAGCCGGTGCGCATGGGCGAGTTGGATTACCACGCCGTGATCGTGCCCACCGCGCCGGTGCCGGTGGGCGGCGGGCTGCTCTACGTGCCGGTGGGCTGGGTGAAGCCGGCGGACATCGGCATGGAGGCGCTCACCAGCCTGTATGTCTCCATGGGCGTGACCAGCCCGCAGTACCTGCGCAGCGCACCAGGCAAGACTGCGGCGTGACATGCACAGCCTTTTTCAGACCTCCAAAACACCCCAAGATCCGCTTGCTGCATGCGGAAACCGGGGTGTAGCCAGTTTCAAAATTTGATTGAAACCGGGCACTTTTCCTGCTCACTTATCAAATAATTTTTGAAAATGAATCCGACTCCCTACCCGCACCTGCTGAGCCCGCTGGACCTCGGTTTCACCACCCTGAAGAACCGCGTGCTCATGGGCTCCATGCACACCGGCCTGGAAGACGGCAACCAGTTCGACAAGCTGGCGGCCTACTTTGCCGAGCGCGCCCGCGGCGGCGTGGGGCTCATGGTCACCGGCGGCTTTGCGCCGAACATCGAAGGCTGGGTCAAGCCCTTTGCCGGCCGCCTGGCCACCAGCCGCGCGGCGCGGCGCCACAAGATCGTGACCGACGCCGTGCACGCCGAGGGCGGCAAGATCGCCCTGCAGATCCTGCACGCCGGCCGCTATGCCTACCACCCGCTGGCCGTGGCGCCTTCGCGCATCCAGAGCCCGATCACGCCCTTCACGCCGCGCGAGCTGTCGGCGCGTGGCATCGAGCGCCAGATCCGCGCCTTCGTGCGCTGCGCCGTGCTGGCCCGCGAGGCTGGCTACGACGGCGTGGAGATCATGGGCAGCGAGGGCTACTTCATCAACGAATTCCTCGTCACGCACACCAACAAGCGTACCGACGACTGGGGCGGCAGCTACGCCAACCGCATGCGCCTGCCGGTGGAGATCGTGCGCCGCACGCGCGAAGCCGTCGGGCCGGACTTCATCATCATCTACCGCCTGTCGATGATCGACCTGATCCCGGACGGCTCCAGCTGGGACGAGGTCGTGCAGTTGGCCCGCGCGGTGGAGGCTGCCGGCGCCACGATCATCAACACCGGCATCGGCTGGCATGAGGCGCGCGTGCCCACCATTGCCACCAGCGTGCCGCGTGGCGCCTTTGCCTGGGTCACCAAGAAGATGAAGGCGGAGGTGAAGATCCCGCTCATCACCAGCAACCGCATCAACATGCCCGAAGTGGCCGAGGAGATTCTGGCCGAGGGCTGCGCCGACATGGTGAGCATGGCCCGCCCGCTGCTGGCCGATGCCGACTTCGTCAACAAGGCCGCGGCCGGCAAGCGCGATGAGATCAACACCTGCATCGCCTGCAACCAGGCCTGCCTGGACCACACCTTCTCCAACAAGCTGTCCAGCTGCCTGGTCAACCCCCGTGCCTGCCACGAAACCGAGCTCGTCATCCGCATCGCCCCGGCCAAGAAGCGCGTTGCCGTGGTCGGCGCCGGCCCGGCCGGCCTGTCGGCCGCCATCACCCTGGCCGAGCGCGGCCATGCGGTGGACCTGTTCGATGCCGCCAGCGAGATCGGCGGGCAGCTGAACATGGCCAAGCAGATCCCGGGCAAGGAAGAGTTCCACGAGATGATCCGCTACTTCGGCAAGCAGCTCGAGCTCAAGGGCGTGAATGTGAAACTCAGCACCCGCGCCGATGCAGCGATGCTCAAGGCCGGCGGCTATGCGGAAGTCATCGTGGCCACCGGCGTGGCCCCGCGCAACCCGAAGATCCCCGGTCAGGACCATCCCAAGGTGCTGAGCTACATCGACGTACTGCGCCACGGCAAGCCCGTGGGGCAGAAGGTGGCCGTCATCGGTGCCGGCGGCATCGGCTTCGATGTGGCGGAGTACCTCACGCAGGACGGCCCATCCTCAACCCTGCACCTGCAGGAGTGGCTTGCCGAGTGGGGCGTGGAAGATCCGCAGATTGCACGCGGCGGCGTGAAGCGGGCCGAGCCCGTGAAGGTCGCGCGGCAAGTGACGCTGCTGCAGCGCAAGCAGGGCAAGCTCGGCGCGGGGCTGGGCAAGACCACCGGCTGGATCCACCGTGCGTCCCTGAAGATGCGCGGCGTGGAGATGGTCGGCGGCGTGAACTACGAACGCATCGATGACCAGGGCCTGCTCGTGAGCTTCGGCGAGCAGCGCAAGGACGCCACCTGGATCGAATGCGACCACGTTGTGCTCTGCGCCGGCCAGGAGCCCCTCGCCCAGCTCTTCGACGAGCTGCAGGCCGCCGGTGTGAGGGCGCACAAGATTGGCGGGGCCGATGTGGCCGCCGAACTGGATGCCAAGCGCGCCATCAATCAGGGTACGCGTCTGGCGGCCAGTCTGTAGTCCCGCGGCTATCCGACCTCAAACGCAACGCAAGTGGACGAAATCGCACGGGCTTTGCGCCGTATCCGTTTGCAATGTGACAGTTTCGTTAAATAGAGGCAAGAAGACTAGGTAATACGGAGATAGGCATGAAGCGCTGATCGAAAAATGCGCAGGTCGTACACCCTCCC
>JAIXTA010000123.1 GCA_027484405.1 Burkholderiales bacterium | reverse complement strand
GGTGTCGGGGAGCATCGGCTTGCAAGCCGATGCCCTTCGCGCGGCGGCGAGCGGTGCTCGCCGAAACAGGCGCTCAACGGAGCTTGGGCCTGCATGCCCAAGCCCTTCGCGCGGCGGCAGGCGCTACCGCTTCGTTTCTCAGCAGCGCCAGCGACTATCGGGCGCTGAGTACCGATGTCAGGCGGTCCGAACTGCCCTCAATGCGCTCCAGCTTCGGATACCGCAGCCCACCGCGGTAGTCGATGCGCGTGCGCTTCCAGGCGTCGGCGTCTTTGACAATGAGCTCGATCGGCGCCTTGCCGTCGGTGTTGCCCTTCACCGCTGCAGTGAGCCGCTCGGCGCTGTAGCTGCGGTCGGCCACGGCCATGATCTGCATCTGCGGCGCAAGCCCCGCCTTGAAGGCCGGGCTGTCCCAGGCCACGCTGGTGATGCGGCCCTCGTTGTTGACCATGATCCCCAGCGAGTAGGCAAAGTCGGCCTCCTGCTGGCCCCGGCGCGCCCAGGGCGGCACGAACTTGCTGGGCTCGCTGCTCCAGGTCAGGCGCCAGCCGGCGCGCTTCAGGCCCTCGAGCGCCGCGTTGCCGCCGCGCGCATCCATGCGCTCGCGCAGCAGGCCGCGCCAGTCGTGCGGTGCAATGCCGTTCAGGGTGTTGATCACGTTGTCGAAGGTGTAGGTCAGCGGCCGGATCTCGGCATTCGGGCCGCTGCGGCGCGTGTCCTCCACGCCGAAAAAGGCACGCGCGAAGTCGTCCATGCTCTTGCTGCCTGCGGTCTTCTCGCGCAGGATCATGTCGACTTCGAGCCAGATGAGCGTGGCTTCGTCGTAGTAGTCGGCGCTGCGCTCCCAGTCGCGCCACTGCTTGTCGCGGGCGGCGCGGATGGTGCCTTCGTTCGTGGTGTCCTGCAGGTTGCGCCAGGTGCGGCCGGCGCGTGTTTCGTAGCTTGCGGCCACGCGGGCGAACTGGTCGATGGCCTGCTCAGTGGTGGTGAGTCCGCTGCGCGCCGCCAGGATGCGACCCCAGAACTGCGTCTGGCCCTCATACAGCCAGAGCAGGCTGTTCTGCATCGGCAGATTGAAGTTGGGCGTGAAGAGATCGGCCGGGCGGCGGTACTTGCCGTTCCAGCTGTGCACGTACTCATGCGGCAACAGCTCGCGCGAGCCCACGCCGCGCGCCCAGTCCTTGAAGTAGTCGGTACGCACGCCGTTCTCGCTGCTTTCATGGTGCTCCAGACCGATGCCGCCCATCCGGTCGCTCACAGCCAGCAGGAACTCGTACTGGCGGAAGTGTCGGCTACCGAAGAGCTTGTCGGCCTGCTGTACGAGCTTCCTGTGCGCCTCGATCTGCTCGGCACTCGCCTCGATCACGGCCGGGTCGTCACCCATCATGAACAGCTGCACGGGGCGAGCCGTGCCCGGCGCGTCCAGGGCGATGCGCTTCACATGCCGCCCGGCAAACACGGGCGAGTCCACAAGCGTCTCCAGGCTGGCGCTCTGATACTCCACCACCTTCACGCGCCGGCCGTCCACCGTCGTGACATTGGCGGCCTGCACGCGCAGAGCCGTACCCGGTTCCCAGTCGGCCGGCAGGCGCAGCTGCGCGGCAAAGGGAATGCGGCTGGCGTAGTAGCCGGCGGGGTAGAGCAGGGCGATGTTCCACTGCAGGTTGAACATCTCGGGGGTGATCACCACGCGCCCGGCGCTTTCGGCCAGAGCGGTGAGGGCCTGGAAGCGCAGATCGATGCTGCGCACACCGGCCGGCACATCCACATGGAAGGCATAGGGGTCGAGCGTGTCGCGCTGCCAGTCGATCGGCTTGCCGCCGGCGCTGACCATCAGCCCGGCCATGCGCGAGACATCGCCATAGGGCCCGTGCGTGCCTGGCAGCCAGCGCGGGTACAGCAGCGTGACGCGGCCCGGCGTCACCGGAATGCTCTGCTGCACCTGGAAGATGCGCCGATCAAGGTCTGTGGCATCCACCGTCAGCCGGATGGTGCCGGGGTAGTCCGCATCGCGCGGCGCCGGCAGGTTGGCGCCCTGGGCCCGGGCGTTCATCGCCCCCAGCGCGAGTACGAACAGACACAGCCATGCGCCGACCCAACGGCGCGCACGCAGAGCAACGAGGCTCATCTTCCCTCCCTTGTGGTTTGGTCTCTTTTGGGCCCTGCGTCATGGGCAGGACCCGTGCAAAGCGGCGAAGCTAATCGATGCCGCCTGCGCCTGTGGGCCGGTCGGTCAGGTCGTCCGGGCCAGTTGCAGGCGCGCGCCCTGAGTTGCCGCTTGGGTGCGACCTCTGTGCAGTGCCAACACTATGTCCCGGATGCGCCGTACACCCGATCCGGAATCACGCAGCCCGAGTTGTCGCCCAGCTCCGCAGCGTCCTTGGCCTCGCCCACGCTGGTGAGGCTGCGTGTATCCACGCCGTTCTTGGCGGCGATGATCTGCGCCATGATGGACACGGCAATTTCCGGCGGCGTGCGGCTGCCGATATAGATGCCCACCGGGCCGTGCAGCTTCTCGCCCTCGGCCTCGGTGACGCCGAATTCCAGCAGGCGGGCGCGGCGCTTGGCGTTGTTGCTGCGCGAACCGAGCGCACCCACGTAGAAGGCCAGACTCTTGAGCGCTTCCATGAGCGCGAGATCGTCGAGCTTGGGGTCGTGCGTGAGCGCCACCACGGCGCAGCGCTCATCCAGCTTCATGGCGAGCACGGTGTCATCCGGCATGGTGCGCACGAGCCGGGTGCGGGGCACGTCCCAGAGCTCGGTGTATTCCTCGCGCGGGTCGCAGACGGTGACGTCGAAGTCGCAGCCCAGCGCCATCTGCGCCAGAAAGCGCGAGAGCTGCCCGCCGCCGATCAGCAGCAGGCGCCAGCGCGGGCCGTGGATGCTGACGAGCGTCTGGCCGTCGAAGTGCATCTGCGCATCGGGGGCGGCGGTGGCGAGCTCGGCGGCACCCGTGGCCATGGCCAGGGTGCGCTGCACCAGTTCACCGGCCTGCAGGCGCGCGAGCAGTTCCGGCAGGCGGCTGTGCGCGGTCAGCGGTTCGATTACGAGCTGGATGGTGCCGCCGCAGGGCAGGCCGAAGCGGCGCGCTTCGTCGGCGCTCACGCCGTAGGTCACGGCATAGGGCAGGGCTTCGTGGATGCCGCCCTTGCGTACGCGGTCCACCATGTCGTCCTCGATGCAGCCGCCGGACACGCTGCCGGCCACCTGGCCGTCATCGCGCATGGCCATGAGCGCGCCGGGCGGCCGGGGCGAGGAGCCCCAGGTCTTGACCACGGTGACCAGCAACACCTTGCGGCCGGCCGCCAGCCAGTCGCAGCTGGTCTTGAGTACTTCAAGATCGACGGAGTCCATGGATACGGCTCAGTAGGTATTCAAAATCGGCCAAGAATATGCAGGTTCATTAAATAGGGCTTGTCGCTTGTCTGAAGCGCTTCTTGACGTGTTTTTTGTTTCAGAGAATCATAAAAAACATCAAAAATGGCCAACGATGAGTGCGCATTGGCTCGGAAGTGGATCTTGTGGGGTCCTGTGGGGGTCCTGAGGGGTCTTGAGCCATCTGCTGCGCCGCCGGCTTGCGTTCCTGTAGTGCCCGGCCGTCGCTCTCCAGTTACTCCCCAGCTGCTCTTCGGTCGCGCGCTCAAGTTGCGTTACCGCAGGCCTCTCAGGCTCCTCAGGCCCCAAGCAGGCGCTTGAGCCAGGCCATGAAGCGGCCCCACAGGCCGGTGGGTGCTGCGGCTGGCTGAGCGGGTGCCGGTGTTTCGGCGCCAGCTGCCTCGGTGCCGGGCGCGGGGCCAAAGCGGGCCGAGAAGCGCTCGAAGAAGTCGTCGGCCATCTTGGCGGCGGCGCCATCCACCAGCCGGCTGCCGATCTGCGCGAGCTTGCCGCCCACTTGCGCGTCCACGTCGTAGGCCAGCTGCGTGCCCTTGGTGCCGGCCTCGATGGCGGGCGAGAGCGTCACGGCGGCCTTGCCCTTGCCAAAGCCGGCCACGCCGCCCTGGCCGTCAAACGCCAGGGTGTAGCTGGTGGGCGGGTTGACGTCCGACAGGGTGATGTGGCCCTTGAACTTTGCGCTCACGGGGCCGACCCTGGCCGTCATCTGCACGGTGAATTCGGTGTCCGACACGCGATCGACGGATTCGCAGCCCGGCACGCAGGCCTTGAGCACTTCGGGGTCGTTCAGCGCATCCCAGACGGCCTGCTGGGGCGCAGGCACAAATCGGGCGGACGACATCTTCATGGTCGGTGGTCCTGTCGCAAAGGCAAGGGGGGTGAGGCCGCACGGCGGCGCAGCTGCTCGATGGCCTGCGCCAGCTGCGCCACACTGGCCAGATTGTGCACCGGCAGATGGGCGTGCACATGAGGCAGCACGGCCCGCACGCCCAGTGGCTTGGCCTCGAAGCCGGCATAGCGCAGCAGCGGGTTGAGCCAGAGCAGCCGGTGGCTGGACAGGGCCAGACGCTCGACCTGGGCGCCCAGCTGCGCCATGCCGGCTTCATCGGCCAGCTCGGCGTCCAGCCCGTCGGAAATCAGCAGGGTCAGCGCCCCACCCGTGAGTACGCGGCGGCCCCAGCGCTGGTTGAACTCGGTCAGGCAGCGGGTCAGGCGCGTGCCGCCCGCCCAATCGGGCGCCGCGCGGCCGGCGCTCGCCAGGGCCACGTCCACGTCGCGCTGCTTGAGCTGCCGGGTGATGCGCGTCAGGCGCGTGCCGAAGAGAAACACCTCCACCCGGGCGTCGTCATTGGCCAGGCGGTGCAGAAACAGCAGCAGCAGCCGCGTGTAGCGGTCCATGCTGCCGGAAATGTCGGCCAGCACCACCAGCGGGCGGCGGCGCGGGCGGGGTGCGCGCCAAGCCAGCTGGGCCAGCTCGCCCGTGCGCGTCATGGCGGCCAGGGTACGGCGCGCATCCACGCGGGCGTGGGCCTGCGCAGCGCGCGCCGGGCGTGGGCTGCGGCTGGCGGCCAGTGGTGCGGGCAGGGGCATGCGGCGCAGTTCGCGGCGCACGGTGGCCAGCTCGTCCAGATTCAGGCTCTCGAAGTCCTTGTGCGCCAGCAGCTCGCGTGGCGACAGGCTCATCGCGGCATCGAGCTTCACCTGTTCCTGCTCCTGCGGCAGCTGTGGCGCCTGCGGGCGCGGGGCCCGAAGGCTCTGCTGCACGCGGGCAAACAGGTCGGGCGGCTTCTGCTCGGTGGGGCTGGTGCGGCCGTAGATGGTGGGCAAGAGCAGGCGCATCATCTTCTCGGCCAGGCGCGGGTTCTGCCAGTACACGGCAAAGGCCTGCTCGAACACCGGCAGGTGCTCGTGGCGCTTGACCAAGGTGGCCGCCAGCGCGGCCTTGAAGACTTCGCGCGATTCAATGCCCGCCGCCTGCACGGCGGCCTGCGCGTCCTCGATCTGCCCGGTGCCCATGGGCAGGCCCGCACGGCGCAGGGTGCGTGCAAAGTACGCGATGTTCTCGGCGAGTTTCTCGGTGCCGCGCAGCTGGACGAGCATGATGCTTCAGCTCAGCAGTTCGGCAATGCGCTCGCGGTTCAAGGCGGTCACGTCGTCCTGATACTTCAGCAGCACGCCAAGCGTGTCAGAGATCACCTCGGGGTCAAGCGCCGCGGCGTCCAGGGCGATCAGCGCCTCGGCCCAGTCGATCGCCTCGGCAATGCCCGGCGCCTTGTAGAGGTCGAGGGCCCGCAGCTTCTGACTGAAGGCCACCACCTGCTGCGCCAGGGCGGCGGGCAGGGTGGGCAGCTTGCGCGTGAGAATCGCCAGTTCGCGTGCCGTGTCCGGGTAGTCCACCCAGTGGTACAGGCAGCGGCGGCGCAGGGCGTCGTGAATCTCGCGGGTGCGGTTGCTGGTGATGATCACGATCGGGCGCTCCTTCGCGCGCACCGTGCCCAGCTCCGGAATCGTCACCTGGTACTCGGCCAGCAGCTCGAGCAGATAGGCCTCGAAGGGCTCGTCCGCGCGGTCGAGCTCGTCGATCAGCAGCACGGGCGCGGCCTCGCCCGCGGGCGGGTCGATGGCCTGCAGCAGGGCGCGCTTTTCCAGGAACGCCGGCTGGTAGATGCCGCGTGACAGCGCCTGCCGGTCCTTCTCGCCCGCAGCCTCTGCCAGGCGGATCTCCATGAGCTGGCGCGGCACGTTCCATTCGTACACGGCGCTGGCCGTGTCCAGCCCCTCGTAGCACTGCAGGCGCACCAGCCGCCGATTCAGCGCGCGCGCCAGGGTCTTGGCAATCTCGGTCTTGCCCACACCCGCTTCGCCTTCCAGCAACAGCGGCTTGCCCAGGTTCAGCGCAAGAAAGGCCGTGGTGGCCAGCGCGCGGCTGGCGAGGTAGTCGTGGGTGTCGAGCAGGGTGGCCAGGGCATCCACACTGGCAGGCACCCCGATCGCGGGCACGTGCTTGTCGGCCGGATTCAATCCGTCCTCAGCGCTTGCTGGCCACATCCACCGCCCGCGCCGCCAGCACCGGAATCAGGTGCGCGCGGTACTCGGGGGTGGCGTGCAGGTCGCCGTTCAGGCCGTCAGCCGACAGCTTCACGGCCTTGGCGGCGTCTGGCGTGAAACTCCTGGACAGCGCAGCTTCGAGCTCCATGGCGCGGAACACGCAGCCGGCCGCGCCGGTCACGGCCACACGCACGCCGCCCGCGGTCTGGGCCACGAACACGCCCACCAATGCGAAGCGCGAAGCCGGGTTCACGAACTTGATGTAGGCCGCCTTGGCCACGCTCGGAAAGCGCACGCTGGTGATGAGCTCGCCGTCTTCCAGCGCGGTCTCGTACATGCCCTTGAAGAAGTCGTCGGCCGCGATGCGCCGCTTGTGCGTGACGAGGGTCGCGCCCAGGCCCAGCACGGCGGCCGGGTAGCAGGCTGCGGGGTCGCTGTTGGCGAGCGACCCGCCGATCGTGCCCATCGCGCGCACCTGCCTGTCGCCGATGCCGGCGGCCAGCTCGGCCAGAGCGGGGCAGGCCCGCTGTACATCAGCATTGCTCGCGACATCGGCATGGCGGGTCATGGCGCCCACCACCACGTCATTGCCGTCCACGCAGATGCCAGCGAGCTCCTTGACGCTGCCCAGATCCACGAGATTGCCCGGTTGTGCCAGGCGCAGCTTCATGGCGCCCACCAGGCTCTGACCGCCGGCGAGGAACTTGCCGCCGCCCACCTTGCTTGCAGCCTCTGCGGCCGTGCCGGCGCGGGTGTATTCGAATGCGTACATGTTGCGTCTCCTGGGCTCAGCGATTGAGCCGACTTTCGCTCCCTCCCCTGCGGGCAGGGGAGGGTTGGGGTGGGGTGGGCTCGCCCTTCAAGCCTTGGCCGACTGGATGGCAGACCACACACGCAGCGGCGTGGCCGGCATGTCGAGGTCTTTCACGCCCAGAGGCTTGAGCGCGTCGAGCACGGCGTTGATGAGCGCAGGCGGCGAGCCGATCGCCCCGGCCTCGCCGCAGCCCTTGGTGCCCAGCGGGTTGTGGGTGCAGGGCGTCACCACCGTGTCCACGTCGAAGCTCGGCAGATCGTCCGCGCGCGGCATCGCGTAGTCCATGTAGCTGCCGGTGAGCAGCTGGCCGCTCTCTCGGTCATACACGCAGTTCTCCAGCAGGGCCTGGCCGATGCCCTGCGCCAGCCCGCCATGCACCTGGCCCTCGCCGATCATGGGGTTGATGATGGTGCCGAAGTCATCCACGGCAGTGAACTTGACCACCTGCACCACGCCGGTGTCCGGGTCCACCTCCACCTCGGCAATGTGGGTACCGGCGGGGTAGGTGAAGTTGGGGGGGTCGTAGAAGGCGGTCTCGTCCAGACCGGGCTCGAGCTTGTCCAGGGGATAGTTGTGCGGCACATAGGCCGTGAGCGCAATCTCGGCAAATGCCTTCTTCTTGTCGGTGCCGGCCACCTTGAACTCGCCGTTCTCGAAGACGATGTCTGCGTCACTGGCCTCCAGCAGGTGCGCGGCAATCTTCTTGCCCTTGGCGATGACCTTGTCGAGCGCCTTCATGATGGCCGCACCACCCACCGAGATGCTGCGCGAGCCGTAGGTGCCCATGCCGAAGGGGATGCGGCCGGTGTCACCATGCACCACATCCACGTTCTCGTAGGGGATGCCCAGCTTGCTGGCCACCACCTGCGCAAAGGTGGTCTCGTGTCCCTGGCCGTGGCTGTGGCTGCCGGTGAAGACCGTCACGCTGCCCGTGGGGTGCACGCGAATCTCGCCGGCTTCAAACAGGCCGGCGCGGGCGCCCAGCGCCCCGGCAATGTTCGAGGGCGCCAGACCGCAGGCCTCGATGTAGCTGGAGAAGCCGACGCCGCGCAGCTTGCCGCGCGCCTTGGCCGCGGCCTGCCGTGCCGGGAAGCCGGCGATGTCGGCCAGCTTCATGGCGCGCTCCAGGCACTGGGGGTAGTCGCCAATGTCGTATTGCAGCGCCACGGGCGTCTGGTAGGGGAAGGTGGTGATGAAGTTGCGGCGGCGGATCTCGTCCTGACTCAGGCCCAGCTCCCAACCGGCGCGCGTGACGATGCGCTCAAGGAGATACGTGGCCTCCGGCCGGCCGGCGCCGCGATAGGCATCCACCGGCGCGGTGTTGGTGAAGTAGGCATCCACCACCACATGGATGGCCGGCGTCGTGTACTGGCCCGCCAGCAGCGTGGCGTACAGGATGGTCGGGATGGCCGAGGCGAAGGTGGAGAGATACGCGCCCATCGCTGCCTGGGTGTGCACACGGAAGCCCAGGAACTTGCCGTCCTTGTCCATGGCGAGCTCGGCATGCGTCACGTGGTCCCGGCCGTGTGCGTCGGACAAGAACGCTTCGCTGCGGTCGGCCGTCCACTTCACCGGGCGGTTGATCTTCTTGGCGGCCCAGGTCAGGGCCACATCTTCGGCATAGAGATAGATCTTGGAGCCGAAGCCGCCGCCGACGTCGGGCGCCACCACGCGCACCTTGTGCTCGGGCAGGCCCATGACGAAGGCCGTCATCAGCAGGCGCTCGACGTGCGGGTTCTGGTTCGAGACATAGAGCGTGTAGCTGTCGCCCGCACGGTCGTACACCGCATTGGCCGCGCGCGGCTCGATGGCATTGGGCGCCAGGCGGTTGTTGATCAGGTCGATCGTGGTGATGTGCGCCGCCTTGGCAAAGGCGGCATCCGTGGCGGCGGCATCGCCCAGGGCCCACGTGTAGCACTTGTTGTCGGGCGCGGCGTCGTGGATTGCTGGCCCCTTACCGGCGGCCGCATCCCGTACATCGACCACGGCGTCGTGTACCTCGTAGTCGACTTCCACCAGTTCCGCTGCGTCCTTGGCCTGGGTGAGCGTCTCGGCGATCACCATCGCCACGTGATCGCCCACATAGCGCACCTTGCCCTGGGCCAGAATGGGGTGCGGCGGCTCCTTCATCGGCGTGCCGTCGGTGCTGGTGATCAGCCAGCCGCAGGGCAGGCCGTTGATCTTGTTGGCGGCCACATCCGCACCGGTGTAGACCGCAATCACGCCGGGCGCGGCGGCTGCGGCCTGGGTGTTGATACTCGTGATGGTGGCGTGCGCGTGCGGCGAGCGCACGAAGAAGGCGTAGCTCTGGCGCGCCAGGACGATGTCGTCGGTGTACTGGCCGGTGCCGGTCAGAAAGCGGGCATCTTCCTTGCGCAGTGCGCGCGCGCCGATGCCGTTGGCGATGGTGGATTCGGAGGCTCCCATGGCTGACTCCTTAATGCACTAGGCGCTTCGCGCAACTGATTGGAAGATCAAGACAAGGACGTACGAGGGGGCTGGGCCGGCCCCCTCGTGCTCCCCCAGCCCGATGTACGGTGCCCGCGGTCATGCGCGCATCCCCGCAGCACCCTGCTGCACAGCCTTGACGATGTTGTGGTAGCCCGTGCAGCGGCAGATGTTGCCTTCGAGCATGTGGCGAATCTCGCCTTCGCCGGCATTGGGGTGCTTGTTGCACAGGTCCACGGCGCTCATGACCATGCCCGGGGTGCAGAAGCCGCACTGCAGGCCGTGGCACTGGCGGAAGGCCTCCTGCATGGGGTGCAGGGTGCCGTCGGCCTTGGCCAGGCCTTCGATGGTGGTCACATTCGCGCCGTCGAACTGCACGGCCAGCGCGGTGCAGGCTTTCACGGCGTTGCCGTTCACGAGCACGGTGCAGGCGCCGCATTGGCCGGTGTCGCAACCCACATGGGTGCCCGTGAGGGCGAGGTGCTCGCGGATGAACTGCACCAGCAGCATGCGCGGATCGATCTGCGCAGCCACGGCCTTGCCGTTCACCGTGATGTTGACGGACACGGACATGTCTTCCTCCTCGTTGTGGCGGGCTGCCGCCTTGCGCGCGCAGCCGTCGGGGTCTTGCCGGGATAGGCGAGGTCTCGCTGGAGCAGCGAGGCCGACAACTTTGTTTTTGGAGACGAATCAACAACAGCCGGCCGATTGAACACACCGACCCGGTGCTTGGCAAGGCGTGGTGCAGCAAAGTGCGGCCGGGGTCTGCGGGAATGTCCTGCGGCAGGGCGCCTCAGCCGTGCAGAGGCGCTCAATACAATCCGCGGCTTCATCAGAACGCAACATGACGGCTCCGCGTCTCCTTCTCTCCGGCATCACCAAGCGTTACGGCAGCCTGGCCGCCAATGCGGACATCGATCTGCAGGTCGCGCCGGGTGAGATCCACGCCGTGCTGGGCGAGAACGGCGCCGGCAAGTCCACGCTGATGAAGATCATCTACGGCGCGGTACAGCCCGACGCCGGGCACATGGAGATCGACGGGCAGGCCCTCGGTGCCCACGACCCGCGCGCCGCTCGGGCCAAGGGCGTGGCCATGGTGTTCCAGCACTTTTCGCTGTTTGACACACTGACCGTGGCCGAGAACGTCTGGCTCGGGCTGGACGGGCAGGACGATCTGGCCACCATCAGCCGCCGCGTGGCCGAGGTGGGTGAGCGCTACGGCCTGCCGCTGGACCCGGCGCGCGCTGTCCACACCTTGTCAGTGGGTGAGCGCCAGCGCGTGGAGATCATCCGTGCGCTGCTCACGAATCCGCGGCTGCTGATCCTCGATGAACCCACGTCCGTGCTTACGCCCCAGGCCGTGGAGCGCCTGTTCGTCACCCTGCGCCAGCTGGCAGCCGAGGGCTGCAGCATCGTCTACATCAGCCACAAGCTGCACGAGATCCAGGCCCTGTGCGACGCCTGCACCATCCTGCGCGGTGGGCGGGTGACCGGCCGAGTGGACCCGCGCGGCGAGACCACAGCGAGCCTGTCGCGCCTGATGATCGGCGCCGAGCCGCCCGTGCTCGAGCACCACGAGCGCGTGGCCGGCGAGGTGGCGCTGGCGCTGAGCGGCTTGAACCTGCCTGCCGCCGGCCCCTTTGGCGTGGCGCTGCAGAACATTCAATTGGCGGTGCGTGCCGGCGAGATCGTCGGCATTGCCGGCGTGTCCGGCAACGGGCAGGCGGAGCTGCTCGCGGCGCTCTCCGGCGAGCAGCCTTTGCCGCGCGCGCTGGATGCCGGCGTCATTGCCGTGAAGGGGCAGGGCGTCGCCTACCTTGGCCCGCAGCAGCGCCGGGTGGCCGGCCTGGGCTTTGTCCCGGAGGAGCGCCTGGGCCGCGGCGCGGTGCCCACGCTCGGCCTGTCCGCCAACCTGCTGCTCACGCGCCGCAGCCCGCAGACCCTGCTGGACGGCTGGGTGGGCTGGGTGCGCTGGGGTGAAGTACGCCGCCTGGCCGCCGAGGTGATCCAGCGCTTTGGCGTGAAGGCTGCCGGCCCTGAGGCTGCTGCACGCAGCCTGTCTGGCGGCAACCTGCAGAAATTCATCATGGGCCGCGAGATCGGCAGCCAGCCCGCCGTGCTCGTGGTGGCCCAGCCCACCTGGGGCGTGGATGTGGGCGCCAGTGCGCAGATCCACCAGGCGCTGCTGGCCCTGCGCGACGCCGGCTGCGCCGTGCTGGTGGTCAGCGAGGAGCTGGACGAGCTCTTTGCCCTGACCGACCGGCTGCATGTGATGGCGGGCGGCCGGCTGTCGCCCAGCATCGCCACGCGCGAGGCCAGCACCGAGCAGATCGGCCAATGGATGAGCGGCCTGTGGGAGCCCGCGCAGGCTGCCCACATGAAGGAGGGCGCCGATGCTGCGGCTTGAACCCCGCGCCGTCCCTTCGCGCGGCTGGGCCTGGGCCTCGCCGATGGTGGCCGTGCTGCTCACGGCGCTGATCGGCGCGCTGCTGTTCTCTGCCCTGGGCAAGGACCCGCTGCAGAGTCTGGCCACCTTCTTCTGGGAGCCGATCAAGAGCCGCTACGCGCTCACTGAACTTGCTGTGAAGGCCACGCCGCTGATCCTGTGTGCACTCGGACTGGCGCTGTGCTTCCGAGCGAATGTCTGGAACATCGGCGCGGAAGGACAGTTTCTGGCCGGGGCCATGGGCGGCGGCTGGCTCGCCATCCAGTTGGGGCCGGAGGCGGGGCAGGGCTGGCTCGCGCTCGTGCTGCTGGCCGGCATTGCGGGGGGCATGGCGTGGGCGGCCATCACCGCGCTGCTGCGGGACCGCTTCAACGCCAATGAGATCCTGGTGAGCCTGATGCTGGTGTACGTGGCGCAGCAGTTGCTCAATTACCTGGTGTTCGGGCCCTGGAAGGACCCCATGGCCTTCAATTTCCCGCAGACCAGGATGTTCGAGCCCGCGGCCAGCCTGCCGCTGCTGCTGGAGGGTTCGCGCCTGCATCTGGGCTTTGCGCTGGCGCTGCTGCTGGTGCCGGTGGTGTGGCTGTTCATGCAGCGCAGCGATGCCGGCTTCCAGATGCAGGTCGGCGGGCTGGCGCCGCTGGCGGCGCGCTATGCGGGGTTTTCCTCGCGCCGCGCGCTGTGGATGGCACTGCTCATCAGCGGCGGTTTTGCCGGCCTGGCCGGCGTGGTGGAGGCCACCGGGCCGCTCAAGCAGCTTACGCCGCACGTGTCGGTGGGCTATGGCTTTGCAGCCATCATCGTGGCCTTTGTCGGCCGCCTGCATCCGGTGGGCGTGGTGCTGGCGGCGCTCCTGATGAGCATGTTCTACATCGGCGGCGAGCTGGCGCAGAGCCGCCTGGGTCTGCCTGCGGCACTGACCGGCATCTTCCAGGGCCTGCTGCTGATCTGCCTGCTGGCCTGCGACACCTTCATTGCCAGCCGGCTGCGCTGGGTGGGCGTGGGCTGGGCGACCGGGCATGGCATGCAAAAAAGTGGCCAAAAATGATTTTTAAGCATCTGGCCAATTTCCACTTTCCGCTTGTCTATAGCCATTCTTGGACGAACTTGGTGATCAAGAATTCATGGCCGAAAATGTCTGAAATCAGGTTCGGAGCCCCGGTCTGATGGACACGCTCGCCGCGCTCATTGCCGTCTCGCTCAACGCCGGTACGCCCCTGCTGCTGGCCGCCATCGGCCTGCTCATCAATGAACGGGCCGGGGTGGTGAACCTGGGGGCCGAGGGGATCATGCTGGTCGCCGCCGTGGCCGGCTTTGCCTGCGCGCTGCACTTTGGCAGTACGGGCCTGGCTTTCGGCTCGGGGGCGCTCACTGGCGCGGCCCTGGCGGCGCTCTTCGGCCTGCTGGCGATCTATCTGAATACCAACCAATACGCCACGGGCCTCGCCTTTGCGCTGCTGGGCGTGGGACTGAGCGCCTTTGTGGGCGAGGGCTACGTCGGCCAGAACCTGGCGGCGCCGGCCAAGGGCGTGCCCGGTCTGGAGGATCTGCCGTTTCTGGGCAAGGCCGTCTTCAGCCACCACTGGGGCGTGTATCTGGCCATGGTGCTCACCGCGCTCGCAGCCTGGTGGCTGTTCCGTACCCGCGCGGGCCTCACGCTGAGGGCGATCGGCGAGAGCCCGGAATCCGCCCACGCCCTGGGCTACAAGGTGCGCGCCATTCGGCTTGCTGCCGTGGCCGTGGGCGGTGCCTTCTGCGGCGTGGCGGGCGCGTATCTCTCCACCGTCTACACGCCCATGTGGGTCGAGGGCATGGTGGCCGGCCGCGGCTGGATCGCGCTGGCGCTCACGGCCTTCGCCACCTGGCGGCCTGGCCGCGTGGTGGTCGGCGCCTATCTCTTCGGCGCCGTGACCATGCTGCAGTTTCACCTGCAAGGTCTGGGCGTGCAGGTGCCGGCGCAGTTCCTGAGCATGCTGCCGTATCTGGCCTGCATCCTGGTGCTGGTGCTGATCTCCCGCAATCCGCAGTGGATCCGCCTGAACATGCCGGCCAGCCTGGGCAAGCCCTTCACGCCCAACGCCTAGGCGCACATCGCGGTGTTCAGCCCCAGGCGGTGTCACCCCTAGGGTTAACCGCGCCTAGGGCTTTCACCAGACGCGCCCGCGGCGCCCTGGGCGCTGCTCTACATTGCGCGCCGATGACAGGCCGCACGGGGGCATGCACCCCCGCCGCGGCCGTCGTGTTTCTGGAGCCCGCGCACATGAATAGAACAATCCGCCTGCTGGCCGCCGCAATCGGTGCCGCCAGTTTCTCCGTTGCTGCACAAACCCCGACCGCTGCGCCTGCCGCTGCACCCGCCGCCACCAAAGCGCCGATGACCGTCGGCTTTGTCTATGTCAGCCCGGTGAGCGACGCCGGCTGGACCAGCCAGCACAACCGCGGCCGCCTGCAGATGGAGCAGGCGCTCAAGGGCCAGGTCACCACCCGCTTCGTGGAGAAGGTGAGTGAAGGCGCGGACGCCGAGCGCGTGATCCGCGAGATGGCGTCTTCCGGCGCCGGTCTGATCTTCACCACCAGCTTCGGCTTCATGGACCCCACCATCCGCGTGGCCCAGCAGTTCCCCAACGTGCGCTTCGTGCACGCCACCGGCTTCAAGACCGCGCCCAACGTGGCCACCGTCAACGCCCGCTTCTATGAAGGCCGGTATCTCGCCGGCATGGCCGCTGGCCGCACCACCAAGAGCAATGTGATCGGCTACGTGGCCGCCTTCCCCATCCCCGAAGTGCTGCAGGGCATCAACGCCTTCACGCGCGGCGCGCGCGAGGTGAACCCCAAGGCTGAAGTCCGCGTGGTCTGGACGGCCAGCTGGTTCGACCCGCCCAAGGAGCGTGACGCCGCCACCACCCTGGCCAACCAGAAGGCTGACGTGCTGACCCACCACACCGACTCCACGGCGGTCGTGGCCGTGGCCGAGGAGCGCGGCATCCGCGCCGTGGCCTACCACAGCGACATGAGCAAGTTCGGCCCCAAGGCCCAGATCGTCGCCGTCACCCACCACTGGGGCGACTACTACACCCAGGCCGCCCGCGAAGTACTCGCCGGCACCTGGAAGACCAGCCAGACCTGGGGCGGCATCAAGGCCGGCATGATCAAGCTCGACGGCTGGAATGCCAACGTGCCCGCCGACCTGCGCAAGGCCATCGACACCCGCCAGGCCGACATCGTCGCCGGCAAGTTCCACCCCTTCACCGGCCCGGTCAAGGACAACACCGGCAAGGTCGTGTGGGAAAAGGGCGCCATGGACGACGCGTCCATGGGCAAGATGAACTACCTCGTCGAAGGCGTGGTGGGGAATCTGCCGAAGTGATTCGACATGCCGCTGGCTGAAGGATGGCTGGCGGGGGAAATGAAAACGGCGCCTGCTCGGGAGAGCGGCGCCGCTTTTCTTTGCTCCCCGTCTACATGTGCTGGAACTTCGCGGCCTGCACGGCGTATTCCTTCAGATCGTTGCTGGCGTGCGGGTTGCGTTCAAGAAATACGTTGATCAGCGACCCGGTGTCTGGGTGATGCAGGTGGTTCAGCCCGTGCAGAGCGGCCATTTGGCAGTGCTCCTGCGGTAGGGCAAGGATGCGCTGAAGGGTCTCGCACATGACGTCCTGCATCTTCAAGTCCTCCCCGCCACGCTCGCGAGCGCGGGCACCCGTGTGCCAGCCGTAGGCGAATGAGTCCCACCACATGTACGGCGCTGTATCGAGCGGGTGGTCGGAAAACAGATCGGCATACAGGTGATACATCGAGCGCACGAAGCGCTCGCGTTCCGGAAACGGAACACATTGTTCGAAGGTCAGGTGGTCGGCGGCTGCATTAAATGCAGAACCATGAACCGCCCAGAACCCCGCTTCGAGCTGCTCGTCCGAGAATCGCTCCGCGAGAAACCTCGGGCTCGAGAACAGGCGGATGTAGTGGCCGATCAGTTCGCTTTCATCGAAGTTCACCGAGCAGTCGTAGTACCAAGGGTTCGCTCGGGCGCCTGGTGGGTGCGGAGGAACTGGCCGGTTAAAGATGAAGTCAACGAAATCATCGAATGCCCAGCCGCGCAGGTCGTAGTTGTACGGCGGTAGTCCGGGTGGCACGCTCAACCCTTCTTTAGCTGCACGTTCGCCACTGTCTGGTCGTCGACCTCGATCTCCTGAGCTTGCGCAGGGTAGAAGTGCACCGTCTGGCGCCACTCGCTGACTGGCTGGTCATCGACGTAAGCCGTGGGTTTGGGCAGGAACGCCACAAAAAGCCCTTCAATCCCCAACTCAATTGCAGACTGCTGCGCGTACTCGGCCCCGCCGGAGCTCCACAGATAAAGCTCCGCGCCTTGCGTGTGCAGACGCCTGAGTTCCGACACCACAGCCGGCATCGGAATCCGCTTGGCGCCGACTGAGCGGATCAGGGTGTCGTCAACATCCACGTAGATGATCAACGGCGTCGCTCCTTAGCTCTTCTTCACCTGCACGCTCGCCGGCGGCTGCTCCTTCGCCACGATCTTCTGCGCCTGCGTGGCCACCTTGTTGACGGCATCCAGCATGGCGGCGGCCACAACCTTGCCCTCGTTGGTGTTGCCCCAGCCCAGGCCGCCGGCGCCGCCCAGGCGGCCGAAGATCAGGCCGCCCACGCCCATGTCGGTGGCGCGCGCGGCGCCTTCGGCGGCGATCACCTGCTCAGTGGTTTCGTTGTCGGTCACGAAGAGGGTGATCTGCGCCTCGGCAAACTTCACGCCGGACAGGGCCCCCGCGTACTGGCCCACGCCCGGAATCTGGCTGACCACGCCGCCAATGGCTGCGCCGGCGTTCTTCTCGCTGAACACCAGGTTGGGGATGATGGTGAACTGGCTTTCATAGACCTTGCCCTTGGGGTTCACGGTGCTGTTCTTGCGCGTGAGGCCCTCGTTCTGCAGCTCGATCTCCTGCCTGGTGGCATTCAGGCCGATGAAGCGGTCCACCACGCGGAAGCACCCGCTTTGCTGGAGCATGAGCCGGATGAGCGGCACGGGGCTTTCGGGCAGGTTGGGGTAGCGGCCGCTGCTGGCGTAGGCGTAGCCGCGCGGGTTCTCGCTCACAGCCACCACGGCAATGGGCGCGTCGCACTTCACCAGGCTCTTGGCCTCGCCCTTGGCGCCGTCCGGCCCGGCACTGCCGGTGACCACGCTGCCGCCCTTGCCGGTTTCCACATTGCGGGCGGCGTCCAGCGCGGCGCTGGCTTTCTCCTG
>JAIXTA010000171.1 GCA_027484405.1 Burkholderiales bacterium | reverse complement strand
GTTGGTGAAGACCAGTTCCGTGTAGATCTCGGTGGTCGCCGTATCGTTAGAAAAAAGATGCAGAGCAGAGTGGAGAGGAGCATCCATATGGGCTACTTTCGGCCAGATTCTAGGCGGCGGCCTGTTCAAGCGTGCTGCGGCCTCTGAGCGCAAGACCACACAAGAAGCGAGGAGACGGAACGATGCTGCACGGCCTGATGATGGACGCGCCCCTGACGATTTCAAGCCTGATCGAGCATGCCGCCAGGCACCATGGCGAGGGCGAGATCGTCTCGCGCGGGACAGAAGGCGAAATCCGCCGCAAGACTTGGGCGCAGATCCGCAGCCGCGCCATGCAGGTGGCCAATGTACTGACCGGCATGGGCGTAAAGACTGGCGACCGCGTGGCCACGCTGGCGTGGAACACCGATCGGCACCTGGAGCTGTACTTCGGCGTGTCCGGCATGGGGGCGGTGCTGCACACCATCAATCCACGGCTGCATCCCGACCAGATCGCCTGGATTGCCAACCATGCCGAAGACCAGGTGCTGTTCTTCGACAGCAGCTTTCTGCCGCTGGTGAAGGCCGTGCTGCCGCAGGCGAGCACCATCAAGCAGCTCGTCGTACTGACCGACGCCCCGCATATGCCCAGCGACAGCGGGCTTGAGCTGGGCTGCTATGAGTCCCTGCTCGCCAGTGCATCGACGACGTTCGGCTGGCCGGCCATCGATGAGCGCGCGGCATCGAGCATGTGCTACACGAGCGGCACCACCGGCAACCCCAAGGGGGTGCTCTACAGCCACCGTTCCACGCTGCTGCACACCTACGGCGTCTGCATGCCGGACTCGCTGAACATCAGTGCTCGGGACAGTCTGCTGCCCGTGGTGCCCATGTTTCATGTCAATGCCTGGGGACTGCCGTATGCTGCAGCGGCCACCGGCTGCAAGCTCGTGATGCCCGGCCCCGGCCTGGACGGCAAGAGCCTGCATGAGTTGTTCGAGGCGGAGGGTGTGACGATTTCCGCCGGCGTGCCCACGGTCTGGCTCGGTCTGCTGAACCACATGCGGGAGCACAAGCTGAAGTTCTCCACCATGAAGCGCACGGTGATCGGCGGATCGACCTGCCCGCCCTCGATGCTGCGCAGCTTCGAACTCGACTACGGCGTGCAGGTGCTGCACGCCTGGGGCATGACGGAAATGAGCCCCCTGGGAACGAGCTGCACGCTCAAGCGCCAGCACATGGGGCAAGACCGTGAGGCGCAGCTGGCGGTGCAGTTCAAGCAGGGACGCGCTGTCTTCGGCGTGGACATGCGCATCGTCAACGATGCCGGCGAGCTGCTGGCCTGGGACGGCAAGACCAGCGGACACCTGCAGGTGCGTGGCCCCTGGGTGCTGGAGAGCTACTTCAAGAACGAGGGGGGCGATCCGCTCACGCCCGACGGCTGGTTCCCCACGGGCGATGTGGCCACCATCGATCCCGAGGGCTACATGCAGATCACCGACCGCAGCAAGGACGTCATCAAGAGCGGCGGCGAGTGGATCAGCTCGATCGACCTGGAGAACATCGCCATGAGCCATCCGGCGGTGGCCATGGCCGCCTGCATCGGCGTGCCGCACGCCAAATGGGACGAGCGGCCCTTGTTGCTGGTGGTGAAGCGGCCCGGTCAGGAAGTGAGCAAGGCAGAGATCGTGGCTCACTTCGAAGGAAAGATTGCCAGGTGGTGGATGCCCGACGAGGTGCTGTTCATCGAAGCCATCCCGCTGGGCGCCACCGGGAAGATGCTCAAGACCAAGCTGCGCGAACAGTACGGCAGCACGCCGCTGCCAGGCTGATCGCCCATCAATGAACCGCAGTGTTGTATCCATCCCGCTTTAGGGAAAGCCCGACAAGGCATTCATTGAATGCTGCGCTGCGGTTTACCTACATTCGGGCACACGCACAGACCCCGCTCAAAGCAGGGCGGGCATACAACGAGGCAAGGAGACGGATATGCGCAACATGCGCTTCAACACGCTGGCGGCCGCAACGCTGGTCGCAGGTTCAATGCTCGCGGGCAGCGCCTTTGCCCAGCAAAAGGTGAGGATCGCCTTCATCGACCCGCTCTCCGGCCCCTTCGCGCCCGTGGGGCAGAACCAGCTCAAGAGCTGGCAGACGGTGGCTGAAATGGCCAACCAGCAGAAGTGGGCCCCTGGCTATGAATTCGAGGTCGTCGGCTTTGACAACAAGACCAGCCCGCAGGAAAGCCTGACGGTGCTGCGCACTGCCATCGACCAGGGCTTCCGGTATGTCGCGCAGGGCAACGGCTCCAGCGTGGCCATTGCCCTGTCCGACGCCATCAGCAAGCACAACGAGCGCAACCCGGGCAAGGAACTCGTGTTCCTTAACTACGCCGCGATCGACCCCGTGCTGACCAACGCGCAGTGCAGCTTCTGGCATTTCCGCTTTGATGCCAACGTCGAGCAGAAGATGGAGGCGCTCACGACCTACATGCAGAACCGCAAGGAGATCAAGAGCGTCTACCTGATCAACCAGAACTATTCCTTCGGCCAGCAGGTGGCGCGCTCCGCCAAGGAAATGCTCAACCGCAAGCGGCCGGATGTGAAGATTGCCGGTGAAGACCTTCACCCCCTGGGCCAGGTGCGCGACTTCTCCCCCTACATCGCCAAGATCCAGCAAAGCGGCGCCGATACGGTGATCACCGGCAACTGGGGGACTGACCTTGCGCTGCTGATCAAGGCCGCCAATGACGCCGGCCTGAAGGCCAACTTCTACACGTATTACGCCGGTACCACCGGCGTGCCCACGGCCATGGGCGCCACGGGGGCAGACCGTGTGCGCATGGTGGCTTACTGGCATCCGAACGAGGCCACCTTCAAGGGCCAGGACGTCGTCAAGCGCATGAAGGACAAGTTCAAGGACGACTACTACTCGATGGCCACCTTCAGCGCCATCCGCATGATGGCCGACAGCATCAATGCCTCCAAGAGTGCAGACCCCGTCAAGGTGGCATTCGCCATGGCCGGCCGCAAGAGCCAGAGCCTCAATGGCGAGGTGGAAATGCGTGCGATGGACCACCAGCTGCAGCAGCCCCTGGTGATCGCCACCTGGGCCAAGGTCGATGGAAAGTCCGTGAAGATCGACCAAGAGAACACTGGCTTCGGCTGGCGGACCGAGTCGGTGCAACCAGCCTTCGTGGGTGTGCAGCCTTCGTCCTGCCAGATGAAGCGTCCGCCTCAACCCAAGTAACGAATGGATCGACCTGAGCCGCGGAGGGGGGCTTCCGCGGCTTTTGTTTGAGCAAAAAACAAACGATCGTTCGCATCCTCGATTGCTACCCAGCGGCGCAGGCCAACGGCCGCTTCTTTACTGAGCCTGCATGGACTCCACCTGGATCACATCCATCCTGAACGGACTGGCCTACGGCCTGCTGCTGTTCATGCTTTCGTCGGGGCTGACACTCATCTTCTCGATGATGGGCGTACTGAACTTTGCCCACGCCAGCTTCTACATGATCGGCGCCTACGTGGCTTATCAGATCACCGCGCTCAGCACAAAGGCCCTGGGTGGAAACGCTGGCTTTGTGCTGGCACTGGTCCTTGCACCGCTGATTGTGGGTGCGCTCGGGGCACTGATCGAGCGCTACGGACTGCGGCGGGTGCACAAGTTCGGCCACGTACCCGAACTGCTGTTCACCTTTGGCCTGTCCTACATCATCGTGGAGTTGGTGCAGGTGATCTGGGGCCGCGCTGCGGTGCCCTATCGCGTACCCGAAATGCTGACCGGGCCGATCGACTGGCTGCAGCAGAGCATGGGCCTGACCTTCCCGGAGTACCGGCTGTTCCTGATGGGGGTGGCTGTCGCCATGCTTGCGGTGCTCTGGCTTGTGCTGGCCAAGACGCGAACGGGCCTGGTGATTCAGGCCGCGCTCACCCACCCAGAAACCGTGGAAGCGCTGGGCCACAACGTGCCGCGCGTGTTCATGCTGGTGTTTGGCGGCGGCTGCGCGCTGGCAGGGCTCGCCGGCGTGATCGGCGGGCCGGCCTTCGTGACCGAGCCTGCGATGGCAGCGACGCTCGGCTCGATCATCTTCGTGGTGGTCGTGGTGGGCGGCATGGGCTCGCTGGCCGGCGCCTTTGTCGCGTCCATCCTGATCGGCCTGCTGCAGAACCTGGCGGTCAAGGTGGATACCAATGGCGTGGATGTCTTCCGCGCGCTGGGCATGACCGTGACCGAGCAGACCTTCGGCTACGCCGTCTGGACGCTGTCGCTGGCCCAGGTGGCGCCGGTGCTGCCGTACCTGTTGCTGGTGCTGATCCTGATCTTTCGGCCCAAGGGCCTCCTCGGTACGCGGGAAGGGTGAGCATGGCGAACACCACATTCCGCTTCAAGCCGATCAACTTCGGTCGCTGGTTCATCTGGGGCTTCACGAGCCTGCTGTTCATCGGCGCGCCGCTGGTCTTCGACAGCGGTTTTGCGATCACGCTGCTCTCCCAGATGGGCATCATGATCATCTTTGCCCTGTCCTACAACATGCTGCTGGGCCAGACCGGCATGCTCAGCTTCGGGCATGCCGTGTACTCGGGTCTGGGCGCGTACTTCGCCATCCACGCGCTCAACTGGATTTCTGCCGGCAAGCTGCACCTGCCGGTGAGCCTGCTGCCGCTGGTGGGCGGCCTGGCGGGCGCGTTCTTCGGCGTGGTCTTCGGCTACGTGACCACCAAGAAGGCCGGCACGCCCTTTGCCATGATCACCCTGGGTATCGGCGAGATGGTGTTTGCCTGCTCGCTGATGTTCCCCGGCTTCTTCGGCGGGGAGGGCGGCATCACCGGCAACCGTGTGGTGGGTGAACCTTTCTTCGGTCTGACCTACGGCCCGGCCATCCAGGTCTACTACCTCATCGCCGTGTGGACGCTCGTTTGCATGGTGATGATGTTTGCCTTCACGCAGACACCGCTGGGCCGCATGGCCAATGCCGTGCGTGACAACCCGGAGCGCGTGGAGTTCATTGGCTACAACACGCAGCGCGTGCGCTGGTTCGTGCTGATCGCCTCCAGCTTCTTTGCCGGCATTTCGGGCGGGCTGACTGCCATTAACTTCGAGATCGTGGGTGCGGAGTCGCTGAGTGCGATCCGCTCGGGCGGCGTGCTGCTGGCCGTGTTCCTCGGTGGGGCGCTGTTCTTCTTCGGGCCGATCCTGGGCGCGATCGTCTTCGTGATCTTTGCGATCTCCATGAGCGAGTTCACCAAGGCCTGGCAGCTCTACCTCGGCGTGGTCTTCGTGCTCATGGTGATGTACGCGCCGGGCGGGCTGTCCAGCCTGATCCTGATGAACCTGCGCGTGGTGGGCTACGGCAAATTCAAGCGCCTGCTCGATCCCTACCTGGGCGTGTTTGCCGGCAGCCTGCTGCTGACGCTCGGTGTGATCATGGTCATCGAGATGACCTACCACCTCACGCTCGAGGCGGCCAACGGCACGGTGCGCAGCATTTTCGGCTTCCAGATGGACACGGCTGGCGTCACGGCCTGGATCATCGCCGTGTCGCTCCTCGTGGGCGGCACGCTGATCTTCGAACCCATGCGCAGGCGCTTCAAGGCCGAGTGGGATGCGATTGCCGAAGAGATCGAAGACGAAGAGCAGAAGAAGCTGGTCCTATGAAGCCCGCCGCACTCCAACTGACCGATGTCCGCAAGTCCTTCGGCAAGACCGAGATCATCCGCGGCGTGAACCTGAGCATTGCGGCCGGGGAGCGCCACGCCATCATCGGCCCCAACGGTGCGGGCAAGTCCACGCTGTTCAATCTCATCAGCGGCCGATTCGGCGTCAGCAGCGGCCGCATCGAGCTCAACGGCCAGGACATCACGCGCGGCAAGCCCTTCGAGATCAATCGTATGGGTCTGGCGCGCAGTTTCCAGATCAACAACCTGTTCGGCAACCTGAGCGTGTTCGAGAACCTGCGCTGCGCGGTGCTCTGGAGCCTGGGCTACCGGTATTCGTTCTGGCACAAGCTCAGCCAGCTCAAGGATGCGCGCGAGCGGGCCGAGCAGGTGATGGAGCGCATCGGCCTGAACCGCCGGCGCGACACGAAGGCCAGTCTGCTCACCTATGCCGAGCAGCGGGCGCTGGAGGTCGGCATCACGATTGCGGGCGGAGCCGACGTCATCCTGCTGGACGAACCCACTGCCGGCATGTCGCGCAGCGAAAGCGATCGCGCCGTGGAACTGATCCGCGAGGTCACCGTCGGCAAGACCCTCGTGATGGTGGAGCACGACATGAGCGTTGTATTCGGCTTGGCCGACCGGATCAGCGTGCTGGTCTACGGCGAGGTGATTGCCAGTGACACGCCGCAGGCCATTCGCGAGAACGCCGCAGTGCAGGAGGCCTATCTCGGCGGGCACGGGACCGACGAGTCGAGCGACGCCGCCACGGAGACGAGCCATGGCTGAAGACTTTCTCAGCATCAGCAACCTGCACGGCTGGTACGGCAAGAGCCATGTGCTGCATGGCGTTGACATGCAGGTGGGCAAGGGCGAGATCGTCAGCCTGCTGGGCCGCAATGGGGTGGGGCGCTCCACCACCGCCAAGGCGATCATGGGTCTGGTGGACGCCACCGGGTCGGTGCGCTTCAAGGGTACGGAACTGGTGGGCAGGAAGGCCTACGAGATCGCGCACCTCGGCATCGGCTACGTGCCAGAGAACCGCGACATCTTTCCGACGCTCACCGTCGAGCAAAACCTCACGCTGGGTCTGAAGGGCACCAAACCCGGCCAGTGGAGCTACGAGGACATGTATCGCATGTTCCCGCGCCTGAAGGAGCGCCAGCACACCCAGGCGGGTGTCCTGTCCGGCGGCGAGCAGCAGATGCTGACCCTGTGCCGCACGCTCATGGGCGATCCGGAGTTGATCATCATCGACGAGCCGACCGAGGGGCTGGCGCCCAAGATCGTGGATCTGGTCGCGCAGTACTTGCAGGAGCTCAAGCGCCGCGGTCTATCGGTCCTGCTGATCGAGCAGAAGTTGGCGATTGCACTGGACATCTCCAACCGCGTGTACGTGATGGGGCACGGCAACGTGGTGTTTGAAGGGACCCCTTCCGATCTCAAGGCCAACGGCAAGGTACGCAAGGAGTGGCTTGAGGTCTAGCGCATTGCATCTTGAGCATGCAGCGCGGCCACCCGTTCTCGGTATTGGTCCGCTCGCGGGCTCGACTCCACACTGCTCACACGAAGACGACCTGTGGAGGATCGAGCGATGAGTCTGCAGTTTGAGAGTGTGATGAACGGCTTTGTGGGCGATTGCGCCGCCCTGTGGAACGGCTGGAAGACATTGTCCCCGGTGCAGCGCGAGGCCGCGCTGGCTCGCGCGGTCACCCGCATGACCTCGTTCATGCAGGCGCCCACGGTGACGTTCGCAAACGTGAGCGGCTGGGGATCATTTTCGTGGTCGAGCTGGACGCTCAAGATCAAGCGCAGCTACATGGCCAAGAACGACATCCGTTACAAGGACTTTGTCGAGGTCTGCTCCACGGCGTATCACGAGACACGCCATGCCGAGCAGTTCTATCGCATCGCACAAGGTCTGTGCGCAGGTGCACTCAAGATGCCAGACACCTCAGGGGCTCAGCTGGTCCAGTCCATGGCCCCAAGCGGCAGCGTGCGGGCACGCGTTGCCGCATACCAGGCCGTCATCAGCGGGCAGAATCCGCTGGATGGGGACGCCGCGGCCAAGACGCGAGTGATTGCAAATTTCCTCAACGTGCCCATCAGTGTGGTCCAGCATGCCGACCGAATGCGTGACTACTTTTCCAACTACGTCTCAGCCACCAAGCCGGCGTGGTTTAAGCGAGCCACGACCCTCGACGAGGTCAACGAATGGATGCGCGCGACCTACAAGAAGACCTATTCGGAGCTGGACGGCTGGGCACAGGGGCCCGATGGCCCGTACAAGGTTTACCGCGATCTGCCCGAAGAAAACGACGCGCACGGCATCGAAGACGTGCTTCAGGTTCGGGTGTACATGCGCTGCGGCAACGACACGCCAGCTAACCGCAAGAAGCCGCGCACGGATGCCGTGTTCGGGCCCTGAGCGGGCAGTCGGCGCGTCACGATTTCGCTGATTCGCAGCAACGCGCCGGCAAATAGCACGATCGTTCGGTTTTGGGGTACCCTGCGGTGCATGCTGGCGCAGCGCGCGCAGACCGATGCACGCTGCCGCCACGCGAGCCAATGCAGGAGACTTCATGACCGCCAGATACGCTCTTCACGGCGCCGTTGCCGTCATCACGCTCGACAACCCGCCGGTCAACGGCCTGGGCTACGAGACCCGCAAGGCGCTGTGCGAAGGCATTGAGCGCGCCAACGCCGACCCCGCCGTCAAGGCCGTCATCATCACGGGCGCCGGCAAAGCCTTCTCCGGCGGCGCCGACATCCGCGAATTCAACACCCCCAAGATGGCACTGCAGCCCGATCTGCATGCCTGCATCCGCACGGTGGAACTCAGCGCCAAGCCGGTCATTGCCGCCATCCACACGGTGTGCATGGGCGGCGGTCTGGAGCTCTCGCTCGGCTGCCATTACCGGATTGCCGCGCCTGGCGCGCAGATTGCGTTGCCGGAGGTGAAGCTGGGCCTGCTGCCCGGCGCGGGCGGCACGCAGCGCCTGCCGCGCGCGCTCGGGGTGGAAAACGCACTCAACATGATCGTCAGCGGCGAGCCGGTCAAGAGCGAACTCTTGGCCATGGCGCCCGGCCAGAAGCTCTTCGACAAGCTCAGCACGAGCGCCGAGACCCTGGGCGAGGAGGCGCTGGCCTTTGCCAACGAGGTGGCACAAGTGCGTCCGCTGCCGCTGGTGAGAAACCTCCCAGCCAAGCATGCCGAGGCCGACGGCTACTTCCAGTTCGCCCGCAACACCGTGCGCGCCGTGGCCAAGAACTTTCCCGCCCCCGTCAAGTGCGTGGACTGCGTGGAAGCCGCGGTCAAGAAGCCCTTCGATGAAGGCCTGAACTTCGAGAAGGAGCAGTTCATCGCGCTGATGATGACGCCCGAGAGCAAGGCCCTGCGCCACGCCTTCTTCGGCGAGCGTGCCGCCAGCAAGATCCCGGACGTGCCCGAAGACACCCCGGTGCGCGAGATCAGGAAGGTGGCCGTGATCGGCGCCGGCACCATGGGGGGCGGCATCTCCATGAACTTCCTGAATGCCGGCATCCCGGTCACCCTGCTCGAGATGAATACCGAGGCCCTGGAGCGCGGCGTCGGCATCATGCGCAAGAACTACGAGGGCCAGGTCAAGAAGGGAAAGCTCAAGCAGGACAAGCTCGAGCAGCGCATGGCCCTGCTGAGCACGACCACGAGCTACGAGGACATCAAGGACGCCGATCTGGTCATCGAGGCCGTGTTCGAGGACATGGGCGTCAAGGAAAAGGTCTTCAAGCAGCTGGACGCCCTCATGAAGCCCGGCGCCATCCTGGCCTCCAACACCTCCACGCTCGATGTGAACACCATCGCCGGCTTCACGAAACGGCCGCAGGACGTGGTCGGCATGCACTTCTTCAGCCCGGCCAACGTCATGAAGCTGCTGGAGGTGGTGCGCGGTGCCGCCACGGCCAAGGACGTGCTCGCCACGGTCATGAAGGTCGCCAAGACCATCCGCAAGACGGCGGTGGTCAGCGGCGTGTGCGACGGCTTCATCGGCAACCGCATGATCGAGCAGTACAGCCGCCAGGCCGG
>JAIXTA010000160.1 GCA_027484405.1 Burkholderiales bacterium | reverse complement strand
GGACCGCCTGGCCGAGATCCGCAACGAACGGCGCCCGAACTCCAAGTACGCCAGCCTGGAGAATTGCCGCTACGAGGTGGCAGAAGCCGAGCGCCTGATGCGCAAGGAGGCCATCCGCTCCTGCAACACGACCACCAAGAGCATCGAAGAGATCGCCACCACGATCATCACGGAGTTCGGGCTGAATACGAAGGCCTACTGAGTCGGTCTGCAGGAGCGATCCGCGGCCCGAAAACGGCCTATCTCGGCCTGACGGCGTCGAATTTCGCTTGCATTTCAGTCCGAAATCGATCTTTTTTGAGTAAAAAATCGCTGGAAACGGCTTTAGACAAGCGGAAAGCCGGTTTTCCATATTTGGCCGAAATTGAATCTATGTACGAATCCGCTCGTACAGGCAGAGGGCGCAGGCCACCGCCACGTTGAGCGATTCGGCCTCGCCGGGCATGGGAATCCGCACGCGCTGCGCTGCGCGCTGCTGCAGCGCAGGCCGAACGCCCTGCCCTTCATGACCGAATACCCAGGCCACCGAGCGCGGTGCACCGCGGCCAGCGGCTTGCGCCAGGGTCTTGTCGGCGTCCAGGGCCGTCACCCAGAGCGGCCGGCCGGCCAGCGCGGCGTGCAGCTCGGCGTCATGGATCTGGCGCACCGGCAGATGGCACTGGGCGCCCTGCCCGGCCCGCAGGCTTTTGGCCGACCATGGATTGGCGCTGCCCGGCAGCAGCAGCACGCCGGCTGCGCCCATGGCCCAGGCGGTGCGCAGGATGGTGCCCACGTTGCCCGGGTCCTGCACGGCATCGAGCACCACCACGTCGCCCTCCTCGCCGAGCCTGCGCTGCTGTGGCACCGCCACGGCGGCCATGCTCGGCGCACTGTCCAGGGTGCTGATGGCCGACATGACCTCGGCTGTGACCTGCACCTTGGGCGCGGCGCCGGCGTCCAGATACGGGGCCTGCGGTGTCACCAGCAGGGTCTCGATCACCCAGCCTGCGGCCAGCGCCTCTTTGACGAGGTGCTCGCCATCCAGCCAGATGCGGCCACCCGCGCCGGGCTTGCCACTGTCGCTGGCAAGCTGCTTCCAGGCCTTGACACGCGGGTTGCTGCGGGCGCTGATCGGTTCCATGGCGATCACCAGGCCGAGGGCACGGTGCCCGCCCGTTCGAGCGCCTCGCGCACGGGCGCAAAGCTCGCGCGGTGCGCCGGGCAGGCGCCGAGTTCCTGCAGGCGCGTCATGTGCAGCTCGGTGCCGTAGCCCTTGTGCAGATCGAAGCCGTAGCCCGGGTAGGCGGCGTGCAGCGCGCGGGCTTCGGCATCGCGGGCGCACTTGGCCAGGATGGAGGCCGCCGAAATGGCCGGCACCAGAGCATCGCCCTTCACGATCGCGCGGGCCTCCATGGGCAGCGCCGGCAGGCGGTTGCCGTCCACCAGCACCAGCGCCGGCGCATGCTTGAGCGCCAGCACCGCGCGGCGCATGGCCAGCAGCGTGGCTTGCAGGATGTTCAGGTGGTCGATCTCCTCCACGCTTGCGCTGGCCACCGCCCAGGCCAGTGCCCGTTCGCGGATCTGCTCGGCCAAGGCTTCGCGGCGCGCTTCGGTGAGCTGCTTGGAGTCGCGCAGGCCTTCGATGGGCCGGCTGGGGTCGAGGATCACTGCGCCGGTGAACACGCTGCCGGCCAGCGGACCGCGGCCGGCTTCGTCCACCCCGCAGAGGCCGTGCGTGGGCAGATCTGTGAACAGGTCCGGCTGGGACGCCGCTGCTGCGCGGGGCTTACGCGGCATGCAGATGCCCTTCGATGGCCTGGGCGCACTGCACTGGAAAGTTCTGCCTCAGCTGCGCATGCAGGCCGGCAAAGCGCTGGCCGATGGCCAGGGCGTGGGCCGTGTCGCTGAGCTGCTGGATGACCGCATCGGCCAGGGCCTGCGGCGTGGCGGCCTCCTGGATCAGCTCCGGCACCACCCAATCACGGCACAGGATGTTGGGCAGGCCGATCCAGGGCAGATAGCCCTTGCCCTTCATCATCCAGTACGACAGCGCAGGCATGGCGTAGGCAATGACCATGGGGCAGTGAAACAGCGCGGCTTCCAGCGTAGCCGTGCCGCTGGCCACCAGCACGCTGTCTGCGGCTTCCAGCGCGTCATGCGCACGCCCATCCAGGACCTGAATAGGGACCTTGCTATGCGCCAGATGAAGCGCCAGCTCAGCGCGACGGTCGCCGGAGGCTGCGGGCAACACGAAGCGGGTCTCGGGAATGCGCTGCTGAATCAAGGCGGCCGCGGCGATCATGCGGGGCGCGAGGTGCTTGATCTCGTCACGCCGGCTGCCGGGCAGCAGTGCAACGATCGGCGAACCCTGCTGGGGCACACCCAGCCGGCTGCGAGCGGCTGCCCGGTCGGGCGTGGCAGGCAGCATGTCGGCCAGCGGATGGCCCACAAAGCGGCCGGCAATCCCTTCCTTGGCCAGCACCTCAGGCTCGAAGGGAAAGACGCAGAGCACTTCGTCCACCGCTGCGCGGATCTTGGGCGCACGCTCGCGGCGCCAGGCCCAGATGCTTGGGCACACGAGCTGCACGGTCTTGACGCCGCTCGCACGCAGGCGGGTGGCCAGACCCAGGTTGAAGTCCGGCGCATCCACGCCGACGAACACACCTGGCCGCTGAGCCGACCACTGCCTGGCGAGATCCGCGCGCAGGCGCAGCAGCCCCGGCAGATGACGCAGCACTTCCACATAGCCGCGCACCGACAGACGCTCCATCGGCACCTGCACGGCAAAGCCGGCCTGGGCCATGCGTGGGCCACCAATGCCGCCCACGCGCCGCCCCGCTGCAGTGAGCTGGCCGACGGCAAGGCTTGCGATCAGGTCGCCACTCGCCTCGCCGGCCACCATGGCCACGTCGAGCGAATGCGGCAGCGCTGGCAATGTCACGTGAAGCGCGGGCTAGCGAATCACGCCGCGCGATACGGCGGCGAGAAAGTCCGTGAATACGCGCAGGCGGCTCGCGGGTTCGTCTGCCGCGCCTTCGAAGAGCTTGGCAATTTCGATCTTGGCCGCCTCGAAGGTCAGTCCGTCGCGATACAGCAGGCGGTAGGCGCGCTTGAGCAGGCTGATCGATTCTGCCGAGAAGCCGCGGCGCTTCAGGCCCTCGCTGTTCAGCCCATGCGGCGAGGCTGGGTAGCCCTGGCTCATGACGTAGGGCGGCAGGTCCTGCAGCAGCACGGTGCCCGCGCCGGTCATGGAATGCGCCCCGATCTTCACGAACTGGTGCACCCCGGTCAGACCGCCAAGGACGGCGAAATCGCCCACATGCACATGGCCGGCGAGCTGGGTGCCGTTGGCCATGATGGTGTTGCTGCCCACATGGCAGTCATGCGCGATGTGCACGTAGGCCATGATCCAGTTGTTGTCGCCCACCGTGGTGATGCCGCCGTCCTGGATGGTGCCGGTATTCACCGTGACGCATTCGCGGAAGGTGTTGCCGCGACCGATGGTGAGGCGTGTGGGCTCGCCCTTGTACTTCTTGTCCTGCGGTTCGCCGCCGATCACGGCATGGGGGAACACGCGGTTGTCAGGCCCCATCTCGGTGTGGCCGGTCACGGTCGCGTGTGCCGCGATCGAGCAGCCGGCTGCGATCTTCACGTTCGGGCCGATCACCGCGAACGGGCCGATCTCCACACCTTCATCAATTTGGGCGCCAGGCTCGACACAGGCCAGCCGGTGAATCGCCATGCTCAGGCTCCTTCGCGCTTGCGGTAGGTGCACATGAGCTCGGCTTCGCAGGCCACTTGGTCGTCCACGTAGGCCTTGGCGTCGAACTTCCAGATGCCGCCCTTGTTGCGCGTGGGTACCACCACCATGCGCAGCTGGTCACCGGGGGTGACCTGCTTCTTGAAGCGCGCGCCGTCAATGCCCACGAACAGCACCACGGCATTGTCGTCGGGCTTGATGCCCAGGCTCTCGAAGGCCAGCAAGGCGGCCGATTGGGCCAGTGCCTCGAGAATCATGACGCCTGGCATGACCGGATAGCCCGGGAAGTGTCCCTGGAAAAAGGGCTCGTTCATCGTCACGTTCTTCAGCGCGACGATTTTCTCGTTGAGCACGAGCTCGGTGACTCGATCCACCAGCAGCAGCGGGTAGCGATGCGGAAGCGCCTTCAGGACGCCGTGGATGTCGAGTGCGATGCTCATGGGTTGGCCCGGATCAGATCGGTGAGGATGGCGCGGAACTACTGGCCGCCGGAAGTTGACTTGAGTGCGTTCAGTTCGGTACGCAAGCTGCGCAGCTCGTCACGCATTTTATCGAGCCGTCGCACCAGCACGGCGCTCTTCTCCCAGTCCTCGTGCGCCTGCAAGGGCCAGGTACCCGAATAGAAGCCGGGTTTATCGATGGAACTCGTCACCACCGAGGCGACCGAGATCACGGTGCCATCTGCGATGCTCAGATGCCCAAGAATGTTGGCGGCCCCGGCAATTTGCACGCGCTTGCCGATCACGGCGGAGCCCGCAACCCCTACGCAGCCGGCCAGCGCACTGTCGTCACCGATGCTGACGTTGTGCGCAATCTGGATCTGATTGTCGAGCTTGACGCCATTGCCGATGACAGTGTCCTGGAGCGCGCCGCGGTCGATCGTGGTGTTTGCACCGATCTCACAGTCCTCGCCGATGCGTACGCCCCCCGTCTGTGGGATCTTGATCCAGCGCCCGGCGTCGTTCGCGTAGCCGAATCCGTCGGCACCGATGACCGCGCCGGAGTGAATGATGGTGCGGGCGCCAATGCGGCAGCCGTGATAGATGCTCACACGCGGGTAGAGCCACACGCCCTCCTCCAGCACCGTGTCCCGGCCGATCGTGCACAGTGCACCCACCACCACATTCGCTCCGATCTTCGCGCCCGCATCGATCACGGCTCCGGAAGCGATGCTGGCCGTCGGATCGATATGTGCGTCGCGATCCACTACCGCCCCGGGAGCAATCCCCCCCTGGGGGCGCGGCTGAACATCGAGTGTCTGCGCAACGCGAGCAAACAGCAGGTATGGATCACGGCAGATCAGGAAGGCGCGCGCCGTTTGCGCGGCTTGCTCGAGCGTGTCGAAATCCGTGCGGCGGATCGCGACCACGCCCGCGCGCGTCGCCACCAGGCCGTTGCGGTACTTGGGATTGGCAAGGAATGAAAACTCATCGCTTGCCGCAGCCTCGAGCGTATTGACGCGGACAACATGCTTCGGGCCTTCTGCGCCCTCAACGGACTCAATCAGTGCGCCGAAGCGGGCAATCAGGTCGGTCAGCAGCATGGGAGTTCTCTTTCAAGGCGCCGGTGAGCGCTAAAGCAAAAACGGCCGGAAAGCTCCGGCCGTTCGAGGGGTTGCGCGGTGCTTCAGCGCGCGGTTGTCAGTGCGCGCAGCACCTTTTCGGTGATGTCGATGCGCGGGCTGTTGAACACGGCATCCTGGACGATCAGGTCGTACTTCTCTTGCTCAGCAATCTGCCGCATGGCGCGATTAGCGCGCTCCAGCACGGCAGCGAGCTCTTCGTTGCGACGCTGATTCAGATCTTCCTCATACTCGCGACGGCGGCGCTGGAAATCACGCTCTTGCTCGGATAGCTCGCGCTGCCGGCGATTGCGATCCGCCTCTGACAGCACGGCACTATCCTTTTCGAGCTTGTCGAACTGTGCCTTCAGACGGCCGCCGAGCTCTTCCAGGTCACGCTTGCGCTTGGAGAATTCGGCCTCGAGCTTCTGTCCAGCCGCTTGGGCAGGCGCAGAGTCACGCAGAATGCGATCGAAATTCACGTACCCGATGCGCACCTCCTGCGCCGCTGCGGTACCCGCGCTTGCTGCGACGCACAGAGCCGCCGCGACCAGAAACTTCTTGAGCATGTCTTTCAACCAATCCATTGAGGCCAGCTCGGACGACAACGTTTGCCGCCCAAATGGCGTTGACCATTTTAGAAGCCAGTTCCGACCTGGAACTGGAAGCGTTCAACCCGATCCCCCGGCTTGGAGACCAGTGGGCGACCATAGGACAGCTTGAGCGGACCCACTGGTGACAACCAGGTCAGACCGACGCCGGCCGAGAAGCGCATATCGTTGAGGCGCACACGCTCATTTTCGCCCCACAGATAGCCCGTGTCGACGAACGCAAACATCCGCGCCGTCTTTTCCTTGCCCTGCCCGGGCACGGGAATCTGAAGTTCGAGATTGCCGACGAGTCGCTTGGTGCCACCCAATGCGTTGCCCAGGGTGCCATCGGACAGAATCTGCTTCGGTCCCAAGGTGCCGCCCTCAAAGCCGCGCACCGACCCGATACCGCCGGCGTACAGGTTCTTGAAGAACGGGTAGGGTCGCTTGCCAAGACCATCGGCATAGGTGGCCTGGGTGTTGAGCGCCAGGGTGAGCGTCTGGGTGACAGGCCAGAACAGCTGCTCCTGGTAGTCGAGCTTGTAGTAGGTCAGGTCGCCACCCGACACCTCGGCATTGAATCGGCGCAGTCCGCCTTTTGTCGGGGCGATGCCGCTGTTGCGGCTGTCGCGGCCCCAGCCCAGTGTGCCGATGCCAGCATAGGTTTCTTCACCGTATCGCAGGATGTAGTCCTGGTAGCGAATGTCCTGCACGTTGCTGATGCGGTTGCGCTCGACCGCAAGTCCGAAGAAGACGGTATCCAGGTCCGTGAACGGCACGCCGAATCGCATGCTCGCACCCTGCGCCTCGACTCGCACAGGAGCCAGGTTCAGGTTGGCGGTGTTGCTCGTGCGCGTGTAGAAGTCGATGGAGCGCGATACGCCGTCGACCGTGAAGTACGGGTCTACGGTACTGATGGCGAGTGCGCGCGATGCCCGGGAGGTGTTGACCTCGGCACCGAGTGTCTTGCCCGAACCGAACACGTTGGCCTGCGAGATCGACGCCGTGATGACCAGCTTGTCTGTACTGTTGTAGCCCACGGCGGCAGCGATCTGGCCCGTAGCCTTTTCCTTGACCGTGTACGTCACATCAATCTGGTCTGCCGTGCCCGGCACTGGCGAGGTGTCGACATTCACCGAATCGAAGTACGCGAGTCGGTCCACACGATCGCGCGACAGGCGGATCTTCTCGGAGTCGTACCAAGCGCTCTCGAACTGCCGTACCTCGCGCCGGATCACCTCATCGCGCGTGCGTGTGTTGCCCACCACGTTCACGCGCCGAACATACGCGCGACGACCAGGATCAACGAAGAAGTCAAACGCAACTGTCCGCTTGTCGCGGTCGATGTTTGGCTGGGGATTGACCGTCGCAAATGCGAAGCCAAAGGCGCCCAAGCGATCGGTCATCGCCTTGACCGATTCCGTCATACGATCGCCATTGAAGGTCTCGCCCGACTTGATCTTGATCAGCTGCCGGAGCTCATCTGTACGACCCAAGGTTTCGCCGGAGACCTTGATGTCAGAAACCGTGTACTTCTCGCCCTCAAAAAGATTGACCGTGATCGAGATCTCCTGACGGTCAGGAGAGATCGAGACCTGCGACGACTCGATGTTGAACTCGAGGTATCCGCGATTCAGGTAGAACGACCGCAGGCTCTCCAGATCTGCAGAAAGCTTCTGGCGCGAGTACTGATCATCCTTGGTGAAAAAAGTGAACCAGCCGGGCGTACGCAACACGATCTGGTCACGGAGCTCCCTGTCGGAGAACGCCTTGTTGCCAATGAAGCGGATCTCCTGGATCTTGGCGACTTCACCCTCATCGATCGTGAATGTCACGTTCACGCGATTGCGCTCGATGGGCGTGATCGTGGTGGCCACCTTCGCGCCGTACTTGCTGCGCGTCAGGTACTGACTCTTGATCTCCTGCTCAGCGCGGTCAATCACTGCCTTGTCGTAGATCCGAGCCTCCGCGATGCCGACATCTCGCAGCGCCTTCTTGAGCGTGTCGGTGTCGAACTCCTTGTTCCCCACAAAGCTCACCGCGGCTATGGCAGGCCGCTCTTCGATACTGATGACCACGACGTCACCCTGAACGTCGACCCGCACATCCTTGAAGAACCCGGTCGCATAGAGGGCGCGGATCGTGTCCGAGGCGAGCTCATCCGTGAAGCTGTCGCCCACCTTGAACGGCACGTAGCTGAAGACAGTGCCAGGTTCGGTGCGCTGGATCCCCTCGACGCGAATGTCCTTGATGACGAAGGGCGCGGCGGCAAAGGCCGGCGCAATCATTGCTGAAGCCAGCAATGCAAGTAGAAGTCGCGACATTGTGGGTTGAAACCTATGCGATGCCAGGCCTGGGCATCAGGATGCAGGCAGGCGCCTGATGACATCGTTGGACAGCGCGATGGCCATGACCAGCCCCAGGACGACCAAACCGACACGCTGCCCTAGCAGCAGCGCCCGGTCCGAGGGGGCTCGTCCCGTCATCGCTTCGTAGGCGAAATATAGCAAATGCCCCCCATCAAGCTGCGGTACGGGAAGCAGGTTGAACACGAAGAGACCGACACTCACAACCGCCAAAAAGCTCAGGAAGGCGACGAGCCCGAAGCTTGCAGATTGGGTGGCTACATCCGCAATGGTGATCGGACCACTCAAATTCGACAGGGCAGCCTGCCCTGTCGCAATCTGCCACAGCATCCGAAGTGTCAATACGGTTGAGGACCAGGTTTGCCGGAGCGCCTCCGGCACGGCCGCCATCGGGCTGAACTTCTCTATTCGCCGTTCCGGGCCGCTGAATGCGATGCCGATTACACCGGTGCGACCGTCCTCAGCTAGCTGCGGTGTGACTCTCAACTCTGTGATCTGGCCTTCACGTTCAACCAGCATTGGTATCGCGAGGTTTGGGTTCGCGCGCACCTTTGCCGATACATCGGCGCTCGATGCGACGGGTTCACCTGCAACTCGAACGATCAGGTCCCCTGCCCGGACTCCTGCGACCTCGGCAGCGCCTCCAGAGCGCACGGTGGTAACACGGGCAGGCCCTGGGTATGGAGCAAGGCCAAGCCGCATCAGTACATTGCCTTTGATGTCTGCACGCTTGAGATGAGAAAAATCCAAGCCAAGGCGAATCTCGGTGCCATCGGTCGGCGAGATCGGCAGGGCTTTCACTTCAATCCGCTCACGTGCTGTTGCGTGGTCCAGCAGCGCGAGACTCGCAGCTCGCATGCTTGTGACAGGGATGCCATCGATCGCGGTCAGCCGAAGAGGCTGTGTGAAACCAGCGGATGCAAAAAGCGACCCTGAAGGCGCGGGGGCAACAATCGGTGCAATTGCAGGGGTGCCCAATACTGCGACCAGCCAATACAGAAAAATCGCCAGAACCAGGTTCGCAATAGGGCCGGCCACGATGATCACGGCGCGATTGGTCAACGGCTGATCGGAAAACTTGCCGCTTGATGACGCGTCCGACAACGCTGCTGGAGCGGCGCGGTCGTCGTCCATGGCGACATAGCCCCCCAGCGGAATTGCAGAAACCGCCCACTGCACGCCCGTCCGTGGGGATACACGCGAGAAAAGCACCGGTCCGAAGCCAACCGAGAAGCGCTGCACACGAACCCCACAACGCCGCGCTGCCCAGTAGTGACCGAGCTCATGCCAGACAACAAGGATGCTGATCGTGATCAGAAAGTAGGCGAGCTGCTGCACCCCGACCTAGGCTCCCATGGCTTCAAGCGCAAAAGCGCGCGATTGCTTGTCGAGCGCTTCGATCGCCTCAAGGCTATTGAGTTCCACATGCGCCGTGCGATCAACTACCTGCTCGACGACCGTTGCGATGTCCATGAAGGCCAGTCCTCGCTCGAGGAAGGCAGCGACTGCGACTTCATTTGCCGCGTTCAAAGCGACGCAGTGCGCATGACCCGCGCGAAGCGCATCCATAGCTAGGCGCAGGCAGGGAAATCGGTCTAGATCGGGACGCTCAAAGGAAAGCGATGCCAACGTCCAAGGATCCATCGGCTTGGCCCCTGACTGGATCCGATCCGGCAGTCCCAGAGCGTGTGCAATTGGTGTGCGCATGTCAGGCGAACCCAACTGCGCCAGAAAGGAACCGTCTTGGTACTCCACCATGGAGTGAATGACGGACTGCGGATGCACAACGACATCCAGCTTTTCGGGTGCACAGTCGAACAGCCAGCGCGCTTCAATAAGTTCGAGGCCCTTGTTCATCAAGGAAGCCGAATCGACAGAGATCTTTCTGCCCATGACCCAGTTGGGGTGCGCGACAGCTTGCTCTGGGGTGATCGTTGCAAACTGATCTGCAGGGCGGGTTCGGAATGGCCCGCCGGATGCCGTCAACCACAGCTTTCGAACGCCTGCAAGTGTTCGCCCGGTTGCTGTGCCATCCGGTGGAAGACACTGGAATATGGCGTTGTGTTCGCTATCGAGAGGAAGCAGCGTCGCCCCATGGCGTCTGGCTGTGTCCACCATATAGCGGCCACCCGTCACGAGCGCCTCCTTATTGGCCAGAAGAATGCGCTTGCCCGCGCAAGCAGCAGCCCAAGTCGACCGCATTCCGGCGGCCCCGACGATGGCGGCAACTACCGTATCGACCTCAGGCAATTGGGCCAGTTGCGATAGCGCTGATTCGCCGACAAGGATTTCTGGCGCTTCAGAGCCAAACCGATCCTGGATGATGGCTGCTTGCTCCGCAAAGCCAATTCCGACGTACTGCGGGCGGTGGCGCTCGATCAATCCGCAGAGCTTGTCGATCTGGTGGTGTGCAGAGAGCGCAATCAACTCGAACCGATCAGGATGTCTGGCAATGACATCAAGCGTACTGTCGCCAATCGAACCCGTGGCCCCAAGGACGCACACTCGTTGCACGGTGCTTGAACTCACGAAATCACCTGCCAGCCAAGGTCAAAATCAGACCCGCCACAGGAAGGACGGGAACCAATGCATCAATTCGATCAAACACGCCGCCATGACCAGGGAGCAGTTGGCTGCTGTCCTTGAACCCGGCGCGGCGCTTGAGCAGAGATTCAAACAGATCGCCCGTAATCGACAATGCAGCGAGCGCAACAAGAAGTGCGAGAGTCACACCCGTACCCCAGGCATTGCTCAGAGTAGTTTGGTAGAACACTGGACCCAGGTCCGTCTTTGCAGTGATGAGACCGTAGACGCCGACTGCCAGTAGCCCGCCCAGTGCACCCTCCACTGTCTTGTTCGGGCTGATCGTTGCCGCGAGCTTGCGGCGACCGAACGCACGGCCCGCAAAGTAGGCTGCGACATCAGCCAACCAGACAATCGCCAGCAGAGACAGCAGCCCCCAAGCTCCCAGCTTTTCGAGAAGCGCGAACACCGCCGTGAGACAAGCGCTCAGCATGACAACCGGTAGCAGCAGCTGGAGACCACGAACCCGCATAACCCAGTCTGGCGTATGCAGTGCAGGCAACGCGACGATTGCCCAAGCGAGACATGCGACGCCGGAGATCCATAGCTGCGTGGCGGGACTGAGCACTAGGGGCGCAGCGAATCCGATGGCAGAGATCACGATGGCGGCAGTGATACCAGCACCCAGCGACTGGCCAAGCAGGCGATACCACTCCCAAGCCGCGATCGAGACGAACAAGGCCACGAGCAGCTGAAACCACACGGGATCTGCCGCCGCCAGGCTCAGCCCGAGGACAGCTAGCAGAACAAGAGCAGTGGCAATGCGCTGACGGAGCATGCAGGCCTGACTCAGTCCGCCGCGCCCGTCTGGCGCACTTGTTCGCTTGTCCGACCGAATCTTCGTTCGCGTTCAGCATACGAGGAGATGGCTTCATCCAAGGCCTTGGCATCGAAGTCGGGCCAGAAGCGGTCTGTGAAGTACAGCTCTGTGTACGCAAGCTGCCAGAGCAGAAAGTTGCTGATCCGGCGCTCGCCGCCGGTGCGGATGAACAGATCAGGCTCAGGCAGGTCGCCGAGCGCCATATGCGTGGCGATCAGCTCCTCGCTCACCTTGTCAGGCGCCAGATGAGGATGAGCGCGAAGAAGCCGCTTGATGGCTTCAACGATTTCCCAGCGGCCGCCGTAGTTCGCGCACACCGTAAGCGTCAACGCGGTGTTGTGCGCGGTCCTCCGCTCGCCCTCTTCGATCTTGGTTCGCAGTGTGGAGTCGAAACGACTGAGGTCGCCCGCAATACGCAGGCGCACCCCGTTTCTCTCCATACGGGTGATCTCATGATCGAGGGCGACCATGAAGGTCCGCATTAGGAATCCGACTTCCTCTGGCGGACGCCGCCAGTTTTCGCTGCTGAACGCGAACAGCGTGAGGAACTCGACACCTCGCTCGACGCAGCGCTTGACGACATTGCGCACAGCCTCAACACCGCGTGCATGACCTGCAAATCGTGGCAAGAGACGACGCTGCGCCCAGCGACCATTCCCGTCCATGATGATGGCCACGTGGCGAGGCACATCAGTGCTGAGTGGAATGACCTGGGTCGAAGATTGCATTACGCCAGTACGTTCACTGTGAAGAAAGTGCAGGCCTCACAACGGTCAAACCGTCATGATTTCCTTTTCCTTGTCGGCTACCATGCGGTCCACGTCGGCGATGAACTTGTCCGTGAGCTTCTGAATCTCGTCCTGTGCTCGACGCTCATCATCCTCAGATGCAAGCTTGTCCTTGACGAGTTTCTTGAGCTGCTCGTTCGCATCACGGCGTACGTTGCGAACAGCGATCTTCGCGTCCTCGCCTTCGGAACGCACAACCTTCGTCAGCTCCTTGCGACGCTCCTCGGTAAGTGCGGGCATCGGGACGCGGATCAAGTCGCCCTGGGTTGCAGGGTTCAGACCGAGATCAGACTCGCGGATCGCCTTTTCGACCACCTGGACCATCTTCTTTTCCCAAGGTTGGACGGTGATCGTCCGCGCGTCCGCGAGGTTCACATTGGCGACATTGCTAAGTGGCACCATTGAGCCGTAGTAGTCCACATGAATGTGATCGAGCAGGCCTGTGTGTGCTCTGCCGGTACGAATCTTGGCCAAGCTGACCTTCAATGACTCGATCGACTTCTGCATCCGCTCGTTCGCGGCCTTCTTGATGTCTGCAACGCTCATGGTTTGAACTCAGTAGAAATTGGGCGGGTGATCGGCAATGAGACTGTTCAGATCGCCTAGAGGTGAACCAGCGTGCCTTCCTCCTCGCCGCGCACCACGCGCATCAGCGCGCCGGGCTTGAAGATCGAGAATACCTTGATGGGAAGCCGCTGGTCGCGGCACAGTGCAAATGCGGTGGCATCCATGACCTGCAAGTTGCGTGCGATGGCTTCGTCGAAGCTGATCTTGTCATACATCGTCGCTGCGGGATCCTTCTTTGGATCGGCGGTATAGATGCCGTCGACCTTGGTCGCCTTGAGCACGATTTCTGCACCGATTTCGGAGCCGCGCAGTGCAGCCGCAGTGTCTGTGGTGAAAAAGGGATTGCCGGTTCCCGCTGCGAAGATCACGACCTTGCCCTCCTCGAGGTATCGGAGCGCCTTGGGTCGAATGTACGGCTCAGCGACCTGATCGACACGCAATGCACTCTGCACGCGGGCGACCAGCCCGGCGTGCTTCATGGCGTCTTGCAGTGCAAGCCCATTCATGAGTGTCGCGAGCATGCCCATGTAGTCGGCGGTCGCCCGATCCATGCCTGCGGCCCCTCCCGCTACGCCGCGGAAGATGTTGCCTCCGCCGATCACGATGGCCATTTCAACGCCAGCGCGGACCACCTCTGCAATGTCGCGCACCATGGATTCGATCACGGTTCGGTTGATGCCGTAGGCGTCGTCGCCCATCAGCGCTTCGCCAGACAGCTTTAGCAGGACCCGCTTGTATGCCGACATCGTCGAGTTTCTCCAGAGTGAACGGGGTTGAATCATGCCTTTCCGAGTGCACGGACTCGAAAAAAAGGCGGCTAACGCCGCCTTTTTCCCTACTGCTGGGGTGCTGCACCCCGCGCAGCGGCCGCCTGGGCCGCAACCTCTGCGGCAAAGTCGGTGGTCTTCTTTTCGATCCCCTCACCCACAACGAACAGGGTGAATCCGTTGACCTTCGTTGCCTTGCCCTTGAGCATCTGCTCGACAGTTTCCTTGTCGTTCTTGACGAAGGGCTGGGACAGCAGCGCGACTTCCTTCAAATACTTCTGCACAGCGCCATCAACCATCTTGGCGACGATTTCTGCAGGCTTTCCGGACTCTGCCGCCTTCTGCTCAGCCACGCTGCGCTCGGCTGCGATCTTTTCAGCCGGGACACCGGACGCATCCAGAGACAGAGGCTTGGTCGCTGCAATATGCATGGCGACATCCTTGCCCGCGACCTCATCACCTGTGTAATCCACAACCACGCCGATGCGGCCGTTGTGGATGTAGCTGGCCAGCTGGCCAACGGCCTCGATTCGCTTGAATCGACGGATGCTCATGTTCTCACCGATCTTGCCAACGAGAGCCGTCCGCGTCGTCTCAACAGTGCCTTCGCCATACGGCAGCGCAGACAGCGCCTCGACGTCTGCTGGATTGACGTCCTTCACCATGTTTGCAAGCGCGGTGGTCAACGCAACAAAGTCATCGTTCTTTGCAACCGAGTCGGTTTCGCAGTTGACCTCAATGATCGACCCGAACTTGCCGTCGGCTGCAATGCTCACTGCGATGAGTCCTTCAGCTGCAACGCGAGCGGCTGCCTTACCCGCCTTGTTGCCCAGACGCACACGCAGGATTTCCTCGGCACGAGCCAGATCGCCTTCCGCCTCCGTCAATGCCTTCTTGCACTCCATCATGGGCGCGTCGGTCTTCGCGCGCAGCTCAGCCACCATGCCTGCGGTAATTGCCGCCATTTCGTACTCCTGAAGTCAAAGTCTGTTCTGAAAATGCTGCCTGTACCGCGGGCAGCAGAAAGGGGCGCTAGGCCCCCTTCTGAATTTGCGCTCGGCCGTCAGACGGTCAAGCTGGGGCGTCCCGATCAGGGTGCACTCAGGCCTCTTCGACCTCGACGAACTCGTCGCTTGCACCCTCGGCTGCCTCGACAACGGATTGCACGGACTGGGCGCGGCCCTCGAGGATCGCGTCAGCGATGCCACGCGCATATAGACGAATCGCCTTGGAGGAGTCGTCGTTGCCCGGGATGATGTAGTCGATACCTTCGGGCGAGTGATTGGTGTCCACAACCGCCACCACGGGAATGCCGAGCGCCACGGCTTCGGCCACCGCGATTTTGTGGAAACCAACGTCCATCACAAACAGGGCGTCCGGCAGAGAAGTCATTTCCTTGATGCCGCCGATCGACTTATTCAGCTTCTCGAGCTCGCGTGCGAAAAGCAGCGCTTCCTTCTTGCTCATGCGATCGAGGCCACCATCGGCCGCCAACGCTTCCATGTCCTTGAGGCGCTTGATGGAGCCCTTGACAGTCTTGAAGTTCGTGAGCGTGCCGCCCAGCCAGCGGCTGTCCACGAAAGGAACGCCGGCGCGTTGCGCTTCCTCAGCCACGATCTCCTTGGCCTGGCGCTTGGTGCCGACCATCATGATCGTGCCGCGATTGGCAGAAAGACGACGTACAAACTTGAGCGCCTCCTCGTACATGGGGAGCGTCTTCTCAAGATTGATGATATGAATTTTGTTGCGATGGCCGAAAATGAATGGGGCCATCTTGGGGTTCCAGAAGCGTGTTTGGTGGCCGAAGTGGACTCCGGCTTCCAACATTTGACGCATGGTCACGGACATGACTGATTTCCTTGCGGTGGGTTGGGTCTGATGATCCGGGCGACACCCGGCGAGGTTTGATCCCCTGCGCCGGACCCATCGCACCCGGGTCACGCGATTTGCCCGCGAGCCCGGCCCAGATTGACCTGACTGCGCTTGCGACTCGCATTCCAATAGCTCGGCATTTGAATCACGGCAATCCACTACTATAACAAATTCAACGACTTACTGCCAATTCTGGCCCCAAAGCTCCTATGGCCATCGTGATCAAAACCCCGGATCAGATCGAAAAGATGCGCGTCGCCGGGCGGCTCGCGTCCGAGGCCCTTGATTTCATTGCGCCGTATGTGCAGGCGGGCATCAGTACCCGAGAGTTGGACCGGCTGTGTCATGAATACATGGTCGATGTGCAAGGAACTGTTCCCGCAACGCTGGGTTACCAGCCCCCGGGGTATCCCGCGTTCACCGGCTCAATCTGCACTTCCATCAATCATGTGGTCTGCCATGGGATTCCTGGTGACAAAGTGCTCAAGAACGGCGACATCATCAACATCGACATCACCGTGATCAAGGATGGTTATCACGGTGACAACAGCCGGATGTTCATCGTTGGCAATGCCTCGGTCGCCGCCAAGCGACTCTGCGAGGTGACGTACGACTGCATGTGGATGGGAATTGCGCGAGTGCGTCCGGGCAATCGGCTGGGCGATATCGGGCATGCGATCCAGGTCCATGCAGAGCGGCACGGCTATTCGGTGGTGCGCGAATTCTGCGGTCATGGCGTCGGACAGAAATTCCACGAAGACCCGCAGATCCTGCACTACGGTCGTCCGGGCACCGGTGAGTTGATCCAGCCAGGCATGATCTTCACCATCGAGCCCATGATCAATGCGGGGCGCCGAGAAGTAAAGGAACTGCCCGACGGCTGGACGATTGTGACCAAGGATCATTCGTTGTCAGCCCAGTGGGAACACACCGTACTGGTGACCGAATCCGGCTACGAGATCCTCACCCAGTCTGCTGGCTCACCGAGCCCCCCCTCCTTTATCAGCAGCAACCTGGCTGCCTGATCGTGCATGGCCGCAGAGCAGCCAGCGGCGTCCGTCGCGCCCCAGAGTCCCTCTCGCCGCGAGACATGGACGCAAGGCAAGCGTGATCTCCTTCGCAGCCGAAAGCCGACGGGGAATCCGCAGCCGCTTCTCAAGGCAATCTCCCAGCTTGCGGACGAACTGATCCGTGCGCTGTGGCAGGAGCTTGGCTTGCCTCGATCGGCGGCGCTGCTGGCCGTTGGGGGCTATGGCCGCGCTGAGTTATTCCCCCACTCCGATATCGACCTGTTGATCCTGCTGCCGCGTGATGCGGACGCGACGACCGGTGAACTCATCGAGCGCTTTGTCGGCGCGCTATGGGACATCGGCATGGAAATCGGCCACTCGGTCAGAACGATCGAGCACTGCGTAGCCGAAGCTCGCGCCGATATCACGGTGCAAACGGCACTGCTTGAAGCGCGGCGCATCGCCGGCAACAAGGCGCTCTGCCTGCGCATGAGCGCCGCGATCAAGAACGATCTTGATCGCGTGGGGTTCATGCGCGCCAAACTTCTTGAGATGCGTCAGCGCCACCTGAAGTTCGAGGACACGCCCTACGCCCTCGAGCCCAATGTCAAGGAAGGGCCTGGAGGCCTGCGCGATCTGCAAGTCATCCTCTGGATCGCGCGAGCAGCCGGGCTGGGTCATTCTTTTGCTGACCTGGCGCGCTCCGGCGTCATCACAGCGCAGGAGGCCGGTCGGCTGCAGCGCAACGAGCGCTTTTTGAAGCGTGTACGCCTGGCGCTGCACGACACGGCGAACCGACGTGAAGACCGGCTCGTGTTTGATCTGCAGACGCAGCTGGCCCAGTACTTCGGATTCGAGACTGACGGCCATCGGCGCGTCAGCGAGTTCCTGATGCAGGCCTATTACTGGGCTGCACGTGCTGTGACCCAACTCAGCAAAGTGGCTCTGCAAAACCTGGAGCTTCGTGTTCTCGCGGCACCACCAGCGCGCCCGGCTGTCGTCAGCACCGAATTCTGTATTCGCGACGGACTGCTCGATCTGACCGGTCCGGAAGTATTCGCTCGCCGCCCTGGCGCGATGCTCGACGCGTTCCTCGAGCTGGCTCGACATCCGGAGGCCAAAGACTTCTCTTCGTCGCTACTGTCCTCCTTGGAGTCATCTCGAAAGCTGATCGATGCTGCCTTCCGGCGCGATCCCGAGAATCGTGCTCGATTCATGGCCTTGCTGCAACTCGAGGATGGCGTCACACATGTGTTCCGCCGGCTGAATGCAACCGGAGTGCTCGGCCGGTATCTGCCAGTGTTCCGGCGCATCGTCGGTCAGATGCAGCATGACCTGTTTCACATCTATACGGTCGACCAGCACATCCTGACCGTACTGCGCAACGTCCGGCGGTTTGCGATTCCTGAACATGCGCATGAGTACCCCTTCTGCAGCCAGCTGATGGCGTCTTTCGAACGCCCTTGGCTGCTGTACATCGCGGCCCTCTTCCACGACATCGCCAAGGGGCGAGGCGGAGATCATTCCGTGCTGGGCATGGCCGATGCGCGGCGGTTCTGCCGTGACCACGGTCTGTCGCGCGAGGACACCCGCCTGGTGGTGTTTCTGGTCGAGCATCACCTGACCATGAGCAAGACCGCGCAAAAGATGGACATTACCGACCCGCAGGTGGTGGGCGAGTTCACGCGACTGGTCCGGGACGAGCGGCGTCTTACCGCGCTGTATCTGCTCACAGTCGCTGACATTCGAGGTACCAGCCCCAAGGTGTGGAATAGCTGGAAGGGCAAGCTGCTTGAAGACCTTTACCGGGCGAGCCTGCGCCAGCTTGGAGGCAAGCGCATAGACACGCAGACTGAGCTGGCCGCGCGTCGTGCCGAGGCACAGCGTCTTCTGCGTCTGCACACCCTGCCAGAGGGCGCCGAGGACAGCCTCTGGCAGCGTCTCGACGTGGCCTTCTTCGTTCGCAACGAGCCGGCCGATATCGCATGGATGACGCGCATGCTTCTGGGAAAGGAAGATCAGCCGGATGGCGTTGTACGAGTACGAGTGGCGCCCGGCGGTGTCGGCCTTCAGGTCATGGTGTACGTATCCGACCAGCCGGATCTGTTTGCACGGACGTGCGGCTTCTTCAATGAAGCCGGCTTCAGCATTCTCGATGCCCGGGTACACACCACCCGCACGGGCCATGCGCTGGACACCTTCGTGGTCCACGATGAATCCCGTGCGGAGCATTATCGCGACATCATTTCGCTGCTCGAGCACGACTTGTGCGCCCGTCTGGCCGCGAGGACACCGCTGGCACCGCCGGTCCTCGGCCGCCTGTCTCGCAAATCTCGGGTCTTCCCGATTCCTCCCATCGTTGATCTGCGTCCCGATGAAAAGGGCTCCATCGGGACGCTGTCGCTCACTGCAGCAGACCGCAATGGACTGCTCTACACCGTGACCTACCTGCTGTCGCAATATCGTGCCAACGTGCGCATGGCCAAGATTGCGACGCTCGGCGAGCGTGTCGAGGACACCTTTCTGATCGACGGCCCAATCATGTCGGACCCCAAGCAGCAGATCCAGCTCGAGAAGGCACTGCTGGAGGCCCTGGCCTGAGGCCCTGATCGGGGTATCAGGGCTGGGCCGTGCGAAGCGCGAGCTTCAGATCAGCCCAGGCCTTGGCCTTTTCCTCCGGCTGCCGCAGAAGATATGCCGGGTGATAGGTGACGACCGCTGGAATCTGACGACCTGCGACCTCGACCTGATGGGTTCGACCGCGAAGGGACGCGATGCTGCCTTCCGAACCCAACAAGGTCGATGCGGCAAACTTTCCCATGAGCAGCAGGAAGCCGGGCTGCGCCAGTTCGATCTGGCGCAGAAGGTAGGGCGAGCATGCGGCCACCTCGGCCGCCTCAGGATTGCGATTGCCCGGTGGGCGGCACTTGAGAACATTCGCGATCAGCACGTTGTGGCCTCGTGCCGCGCCGACAGAGCGCAGCATGTTGTCGAGCAACTTGCCCGCCTGGCCGACGAAGGGTTCGCCGTGCTGGTCTTCCTCTGCGCCGGGAGCCTCGCCCACCACCATCCAGGACGCCCCCGGATGCCCGGCGGCAAACACGGTCTGCTTGCGAGACTTGCAAAGACCGCAGCGCGTGCACGCAGAGACCGCATGGGCCAGGCTATCCCAATCGAGCCCAGCAAGCCGTGGCATACCGGCCTGCGCAGCGCCCGCCTCTTGCGCGCGAACCGGCTCATCCTGAGTGCGCTGCGATGGCGCGGCCAAGGGCACATGGCCAGCCGGGTCGGCGGGCGACGCCGGGACCGGCTCGTTGCCTCGGAGTACCCAGATGGGAATCTCGAGCGCACCAAGGATCTGCTGCCTGCGTGTATTCATCAGGACGGATCCTTTGCAAGCGGCTTGCGCATGACCAGGGCGTCCTCGCGTCCGTGCTCCCCAGGGTAGTAGCCGCGACGTATCCCGATTCGGACAAAGCCGAGATGTTCGTACACGCGACGCGCATGCTCGTTGCTCGGCCGCACTTCAAGCAGCAGCGCAGTACACCCGCTCTCGTCGGCCACCTGGGCCGCATGCTCCAACAAGACGCGAGACAACCCGCGGCCCCGAAAGGAGGCATCAACGGTGATATTCAGGATGTGCAGATCGTCGACCGCATTCATCAGTACGACATAACCTGCCAGAGGCTGAGCCACTCGCATCGTCGTGCAGACGTAGCCTGCAGCCAGAGAGTCCGCAAAGTTCTGACGGGTCCACGGAAATGCGTAGGTGTGGTTCTCGATCCGTATCACTGCATCCAAAGCAGCCGGAGTCATCGGCTCAAGTACGGCGCTCACACCAAGGCCCGTCCCCGGGTGGGATGTCTGGCACATCGCTGCGAGCTCATGCTGCATGGCCGAGCTCCTGGCGCTGCGTAATGGTCAGAGCGACCTCGTTGCGCACGTATAGAGGCGCAATTGCATGCGCCGCGACGCCGTCATTGAACAATTCGGGTTACGCATGAACCGCGGCCAGTATGCCGCGCGCACTGGGTGCTGCAGCGTGCCACTGTTCCACGGTCGGAAGCGCAGACCGCGCTGCCTCGAGCAAGTTCTCGCTCAGGTTGCTCAGCACCGCGCTCACTGCCACATCGCGGTAGATCCGAAGCGCGGAAGCCGGACCGACCCGCGGCTCGGTCACCCAACAGCCGAGTGAGTCCACCAACGCGTGATAGACCTCGCCCATGCGGGCATCCAAAACGCACAGCGCAGCTCCCTGGGCGGCAACGCCCGCTCGCTGCGCCGAGTCCATGCGCATCGCCACCAGCGAACTCACTGGGATGATCGGCAGCGACCAAGCGAGCGCGAGCCCCTGTGCCGCGGCGATGGCGGTTCGAACACCCGTGAATGCGCCAGGCCCGACGTCAACGGCCAATGCTGCGAGCTCCCGCGGCTTCAAGCACGCAGCCGTCATGACCTCGCCGACGAGATCGAGCAATACCGCGGAGTGCAGGCGCTTTTCACGGCTTTCGAGCGCGTGCTCGCCTGTCGGCGACGTGATGGCGACCGAAAGGGTGTCCGTGCTGGAAGCGAGGGCAAGCACCTGCATATCTGCAAGTGTAGTGAGCCCGCCAAGGCTCACGAGCCCGCCCGAGCTGCAGGCGGGGCTCAGCTGCCGTTGGAACCGTAGCGGCGCCGCATGTCGCGAATCTGCTCGCGCAACTGCGCGCGCTCTTCAGCACTGAGGCGACGTGGGCCAACGGCTGCTCCAGTGCCCGCAGGTGCTCTGGACTCGGCGGCAGGTGCGTTTGCGGCCGGGGGCTCAGGCTTCCTGGTGGCTGTGTCGTTGGCTGGCGCCCGTGGCGCCGGCTGGGTCTGCGAAGGTTTGCTGCTCGCCTGAGGCACCGGCCCTTGGGCAAGCAGCTCCGGCGCGCGGTCACGCGCAAGCACCGGCCACTCTGCGAGCGCCAGCACCAACACGACCATGACCCCAATCCTTCTCACTTTCCCACCTTCATCAAGATTGCTGCGTCCACAGTGCAGCGGATACGTATTACAGCCGACCGGTGCGGGGCACTGGGTCTGAAAGCCTCCTCAGTTAAGAGGGGAATGACCTGCAAACCATCCGCAAAGCGCAGACCGCTGCTGCAGCATATGGCTGCGCCCATGCTCCTTTCTTGCAGGTTTTGTAACTCGCTGTTTCGCCCTCGACGCCGGCTCATGCGCGGCCGAACAGGAGGTTGGCTAGCATCGGGGTGTCGGCCGGTTCGACCGGCCTAGAAACAACTGAGGGAGATGCTCCGTGACCCGACCCAAGCGCATCCTGGTGGTGGACGACGATGTCCGGCTGCGCGAACTGCTGCGCCGCTATCTCGGCGAGCAGGGCTTCGATGTGATGGTGGCCGAAGACGGCAACCGCATGGCCCGCCTCACGCAGCGGGAGCGCTTCGATCTTTACGTGCTCGACCTGATGATGCCCGGCGAGGACGGCCTGTCCATCCTCAAGCGCATCCGTTCATCCGGCGACGAAACGCCTGTCGTCATGCTCACGGCGAAGGGTGAGGATGTCGACCGCATCATCGGGCTGGAGCTGGGTGCAGACGACTACCTGGGCAAGCCTTTCAACCCGCGCGAGCTCATGGCGCGCATTGCAGCCGTGCTGCGCCGCGCCCCGGAGCCGGAGATTCCCGGCGCACCCTCCCAGAATGACGAAATGGTCGAGTTCGGCCCGTTCAAGCTGGACCTTGCGCGCCGCACGTTGACCAAGGACGGCGAGGCCATTGAGATCACGAGCGGAGAATTCGCCGTGCTCAAGGTGTTCGCGCGCCACCCGCGCGTCGCTCTCTCGCGCGAGAAGCTGATGGAAATGGCACGCGGCCGTGAACTGCAGGCCTTCGACCGCAGCCTCGACGTACAGATTTCGCGCCTGCGCAAGCTGATCGAGACCGACCCGTCCAAGCCCGCCTACATCCAGACCGTCTGGGGCGTGGGCTACGTCTTCATTCCTACGCCCTGACCCCGCCGTGAGCCGCTGAGCCGCCGCACGCACAGCCGCGCCGAATGCGACTGTCCTTCTTTGCCCGCACCCTGCTGCTGCTGCTGGCCCTGCTGGCAGCCAGCCTGCTGGTGGTCGGCCAGAGCTTTCGAACGCTCGATCTGGAGCCGCGCGCACGCCAGCTGGCGCAACAGGTCGTGGCCATTGTCAACCTCACGCGCTTTGCGTTGGTGTATGCCGACCCGATCGGCCGCCAGGCCTTCCTGGCCGAGCTGCAGGAAAACGAGCGTGTGCAGGTCTATCTGGTCGAACCCACCGACAAGATCGAGCCGCCCAGCGGCGATCTGCTCTCCCAGCGCTTCATCGAGTACGTGACCCGCAGCCTGGGCACCCAAACGGCGTTTGCACGCACGGTCAACGGCCTGCCCGGTGTATGGATCAGCTTCACGATCGAAACCGACCAGTACTGGCTGCGCCTGGAGCGCGAGCGCCTGGAACGCAACCCTGGGCTGGCCTGGCTGTTCTGGGGCTTCGGCGCCTTGCTGCTGGCGATTGTGGGTGCGGTGCTGATCACGAGCTTCGTCACGCGGCCCTTGCGCGAACTTGCCCGTGCGGCAGAGAAGGTGGCCGCCGGCAAGCGCCCCCGCCTGCTGGCCGTCAATGGCCCGAGCGAAATCGCGCTGGTGAACCGCAGCTTCAATGACATGGTGTCGGCGCTGTCCAAGGTCGAGGAGGAGCGCAAGCTCATGCTCGCCGGCATCTCCCATGACCTGCGCACCCCCATCACCCGCATGCGGCTTGAACTGGAGCTTGCGGGCCTGGACCCCACGGCACGCTCGGGCTTCGAGACCGATCTGGCGCAGATGGACTCAATCGTCGGTCAGTTCATCGACATTGCGCGGCCCACCGTGAGCACCGAGCAGGACACCGTGCTTGCGCCACTGGTGCTCAAGCTGGGTGACCGCTACGCCAACGACCCGCGCGGCAAGGTCGTGGCGCGGCCGACCCACGCCGAGGCAGCCGTGCGCGGCGACCTCAACGCCATCGAGCGCGCGCTGACCAACCTCATCGAGAACGCACTGCGCTACGGCCGCCCGAAGGACGGTACGGCGAGCGTGGAAATCCTCCTGAGCCTGGAGCCCGACAAGCCGGGCAAGCCGCTCAAGCCTGGCCAGAAGCGCTGGGTTCGGCTGGCTGTGCGCGACCACGGGCCCGGCGTCAACCCGGAGGACCTGGACCGCCTGACGCGCCCCTTCGAGCGCGGTGATGCGGCGCGCACCAACGCCAGTGGCGCCGGTCTGGGTCTGGCGATCGTCGATCGTATTGCGCAGCAACAAGGCGGGCGCCTGCTCCTGCAAAGCCGCAAGGGTGAAGGCTTTACGGCCACCCTGCTGCTGCCGGCCGCGTGATCTGCACGCAGCTATTGTTGCAGTAGCAAAATCCAATGATCGATGAGATTTCCATAGCGTAAGATTCGCTCCGTGGTGCTCTTCCGGGGGCCGACAATCCTGCGAAGCCGCGTTGTTGAACGCGGCTTTTGCTTGGAGACCTGCCCCGCGCCTGGACGTCCTGACCGGGCGGCCGCACCGAGAACGTCCCTCCTACAAATCAACACACTTCGGAGTTATTCCATGAAGACGATTGGCGACAAGGTCGAAGCATTCAGCGTCGTGGGCGTGAAGCCCGGCTTCAACAACCACGAAGAGAACGGCCAGAGCGCGTTCGAAGAGATCACCGAGAAGTCGTTCTCGGGCAAGTGGAAGATCATCTACTTCTATCCGAAGGATTTCACCTTCGTGTGCCCGACCGAGATCGTCGGCTTCGCCAAGCTGCAGAAGGACTTCGCCGACCGCGACGCCGTGCTGCTGGCCGGCTCGACCGACAACGAGTTCTGCAAGCTCGGCTGGCGCCGCGAGCACAAGGACCTGTCCAAGCTGAACCACTACATGTTTGCCGACGTGACCGGCAGCCTGGTGGACCAGCTGGGCGTGCGTGACAAGGCCGCCGGCGTGGCCCTGCGCGCCACCTTCATCGTCGACCCCGACAACACCATCCAGCACGTCAGCGTGAACAACCTGAACGTGGGCCGCAGCCCCGAGGAAATCCTGCGCATCCTCGACGGCCTGCAGACCGACGAACTCTGCCCCTGCAACCGCGCTGCGGGCGGTGCCACGCTGTAATTCGGACGGCCAGGTGCAAACGATGCCCGGCGGCGCAAGCTCCCGGGCATTTTTCAGACCCAATTCATAGGAAAAGACAATGGAATTCCTCCAATCGATCAAGGATCAGATCCCTGACTTTGCCAAGGACATCCGCCTGAACCTGGATTCCGTGGTCGGCCGCTCGAGCCTGGCCGCCGAAGACGCCACGGCCGTGGCCCTGGCCGCCGCCTTTGCGGCCAAGAGCAAGCTGCTGATTGACGCCTTTGCCGCCGCCACGCCCGAGGCCGAGCGCAACGCTGCCCTGACGGCCGCCTCGCTCATGGGCATGAACAATGTCTGGTATCCGTACGTGGAAATGGCCGACGACGCGGATCTGAAGACCCAGCGCGCTGAACTGCGCATGACCGCCTACGCCAGCCACGGCGGCGTGACCAAGGCCAAGTTCGAGAGCTACGCCCTGGCCGCCAGCATCGTGGGCAAGTGCCACTTCTGCGTGAAGAGCCACTACGACCTGCTCAAGACCGAAGGCCTGAGCGCCCAGCAGCTGCGCGACATCGGCCGCATTGCTGCCGTGGTGAACGCGGCCGCGCAGGTCCTCAACGCGCGTTGATCGAGCGAAAGCGATCTCGCTGTATCCATGCGCCTTTTCAGGTATTTTGACCTGAAGAAGCGCATGAAATCTTGTTTAGTTCAATTTCGGCCAATTTTCTTCGGCAGCATTGCATGTCGATTACCGCACCAATGATGCGGGAAGTGGCTTTTCTTCACTGACTTGATGTTTCATTTCCGGCCAGTCTGATTCCGCGGCACCTCTTCCGTTGCGCCAGTCTGCGGCCTGACACTCGCCCCGGCACCGCCCGGGGCGTTTGCCTTTGCGGGTCCCGACCCGCCACCTGCTGCGCCGGCTGTGCGCCAGGTGTAGCAGGCGCATCGGCTTCCTCGGGTAAAACAGCTTCGCCATGCACGCGCAGCACACTGCGCGAATCCCTCGCCCCCCAGGAGCCTGCTCATGAGCGCCACGCCCTCACCCACTGTGCAGGTCCTGCGCGACCGCACCGCCGACATGCGCCACATCGTCCATGTGCGCGACCACATTCTGCCCACCGATATCGCCACGGCCGACGGCGGAGGCGACACCGGCCCGGACCCGCACGACCTCTACGACAGCGCCCTGGGTGCCTGCAAGGCCCTTACCGTGCTCTGGTACGCCAAAAAGAAAGGCATTCCGGTCCAGGACATCCAGGTCCGGATCACGCGCGATGGCAGTGCCGAGCGCGAGGGCACCTACCGCCTGGCCGCGGAGCTCTTTGTGAGCGGCGATCTCACCGACGCCCAGCGCCGCGAACTGCTCTCTGTGGCCGACAAGTGCCCCGTGCACAAGCTCATGACCAAGGTCACCACTGAAGTCAGCACCACGCTGGTGGACGCGCCAGCCGCAGCCTGAAGCCGCCGTACCCGAACCCCGCCTACGCCCCTCGCCATGCCTGATGCCCCGCCCCGCATTGCCCTGTTTGCCGCCAGCGCGCGGCGCGACGCGCTGTCCAAGCGGCTGGCGGCCGCATGTGTCGAGCCCCTGCGCGTCGCCGGCGCAGACGTGATGCATCTGGATCTGAACGATCACCCCCTGCCGCTTTACCACGGGGACGACGAGGCCGCCGCGCTGGCCCAGGGCAGCCTGCCGGCACCCGTTGTGGCTTTGCAGCAGCTGTTTGCGCAGGCCGATGGCTTTCTTGTCGTGACCCCCGAGTACAACGGGTCGATCCCGCCATTGCTGAAGAACACGCTCGACTGGTGTTCACGTCCTAACCCGGCCGATCCCGCGCGCAGCGGCGGCGTGCTGTACGCCAACAAGCCAGCCGCACTCATGGCCACCTCGCCGGGGCCGCTGGGTGGCATGCGCGCCCTCTTTCATGCGCGCGACGTGCTCGGATACCTCAACATGCTCGTGCTGCCCCAGCAGCTGGCCGTGGGCCGAGCGAATGAAGCTTTTGCTGAAGGCAAATTGATTGATGAGCGCCAGCAGAATGCGGTCACAAGCATCTGCCAGGCTCTCGTCAGTACCACACGCCAACTGGGGAGACACCCATGAGCACGGCACCCGGCATCGAGCTCGCGCTCAAGGGCCACGGTAAAGATCTCGGTGGCGGATTCCTCGTGCGCCGCCTGCTGCCCGCCGCCCCGCGCCAGAGCGTGGGGCCGTTCCTGTTCTTTGACCACTTCGGCCCGGTCGAGCAGCACCCCGCGGACAACCATGACGTGCGGCCTCACCCGCACATCGGCCTGGCCACCGTGACCTACCTATTTGAAGGCGCCATGCTGCACCGCGACAGCGTGGGCAGCATGCAGCGCATCGAGCCGGGCGCCATCAACTGGATGACGGCCGGCCGCGGCGTGGTGCATTCCGAGCGCACACCAGACGATCTGCGCGCCGTCACCCGCCGCAGCCACGGCATCCAGCTCTGGGCCGCGCTGCCTGTGGCACACGAGGAGGTGCAACCGAGCTTCGAGCACACCCCGGCGCACGCCATCCCGACGCTCACACAGGAGGGCGCCCTGATCCGCGTGCTGATCGGCAGCGCCTTCGGTTGCGCCTCGCCAGTGAAGACCTTCGCGCCCACCCTGTATCTGGATCTCCGCTTTCCTTCCGCTGGTGAAGTCACGCTGAACCCGCGAGACGACGCCGGTCACGCCGAGCGCGCCATCTACTGTGTGGACGCGGACCTGGAGATCGATGGCCAGATGCTTCCCGCCTGCACCCTGGGCGTGCTCGCGCCCGGCGCCAGCGTGCGCGTGAGCGCTGCCGGCCCGGCGCAATGCGTGCTGATCGGCGGCGCACCGCTCGATGGTCACCGCCACATGTGGTGGAACTTCGTCTCCAGCCGCAAGGAGCGCATCCTGCAGGCCGCAGAGGACTGGGCCGCTCGGCGCATGGACAAGGTGCCCGGTGAGACCGAATTCATCCCGCTGCCGGAGAAGCGGATGGCCGCGGACAGGCACTAGACGCGCGAGCCGGTCCTTGCGCTGCAGGCTCGATGCCTGCGGCCACGCCATTGCATTGAAACAAGACATTGCTGAGCGCCCGATGGGTGTCATTTGTCACATGTGATGCAGCGCACAACTTCCTAGAGTCCGGGGCCATGGAGCCGCTGTCAAAACACGGCCGCGACGTGTCCAGGAACCAGGTCCAGGGAGTGAATCGATGAGCACCATCAGAACGACGCCACCGGTACGCCACAAGCTGCCGTCCACCATGCTCCTTGCGCTTGCGCTGTCAGTGGCCCTGACCGCATGCGGCGGAGGCGAAAGCTCCTCGAGTGCGCCCGGCGCTGCCACGGGCAACCCGCCCGGCATGGGTGCCGGCCCAGCGCCTGTTCCGCCACCGCCACCGCCGCCCCCACCTCCTCCACCTCCTCCACCTCCTCCACCTCCTCCACCTCCTCCACCTCCTCCACCTCCTCCACCTGCGCCGCCCCCACCGCCGCCCTCCGCCGCGCCACCGCTAGGGTATGTGCCGCTCAGCTGGCCCGATGCGATGCCGGCCGCGCAGTATCAGGAGGTGGATGGCACGCTCGTCACCCACATCGGGGGGCGGGTTCGGGGCAGGCATGCTCGTGAAGCCGGCCCCAACGGCACGCCTGGCGTCTACGCCGAGTTCGGCCCGAACTACTTCGAGCGCCGCACACACGAGATCACGATCTATGACGATGCCTCGCCCACCCGTCCGGGCGATCGCGTACTCACGATCGTGGTTCGACCTCAGTGGTGGTGGTATGCCGTGAACTTTCGCTACGGATTTGTGGGCGCAGATCTGAGCACGCCCGATGATCCGGAGCGGCTTGCGCTCTACGCGGACAATGGCGGAGTGAAGGTCCTGCCCGGTGGCGTCATCACGCGCACACCGCTGCTTGACTACGACCGGCTTGCCGAGCCCCCGCGCGAGAACTTCGCAGTCTCGTTGACGCGGCCACCCGGGCGCGACTATGCCTTCGTCAAGCAGATCACCGTCTCGCCCATGGATCGACGCCCGATTCGCTCCGGCGACATCATCGAGTTCGAGCTGGGCATCTTCCTGGCGCGCGACGGCGTGGAACTCGGCCGCGGTGCGTACTACGCCGATGCCATTGCCTACCAGGTGGGGACGCTGGGCGCACAGCCATGGTTCCGAGCGGCAGCAGACGCACCCCGGGCGTGGGACTCCGTGCCGCTGCCAGCTGCGGCGAGACAGGGCGGCGCGATGACCCTGCCGGAAGACACCTCTGCGGAGCCGGCACGCATGTTGATGCAGGCAGCGACCAACATCGCGGGATACAACATTCAGCCCTTTGTCGAGGGCAGACGGCTGTTTCACACCTCCTTTGTCGACGGCACGCACTCGGAAGGCGGCAACCCCGTGTTGTCGAATCAGGTGAATCGCGCCACAGCCATCCGGTCCGAAGCGCGCTGCACCAGCTGCCACGTGGCCAATGGCAAAAGCGTTCCGACCATCGGTACGCGCCTGACCCATCTTGCCGTTGCGCTGAGCAGCCCCGGTGCGGATGGGCGCGTCGTACCGCATCCGCTGTTCGGCACACACCTGCAGACGGCAAACAACGCCGAGGGCAGCCTGCAGCTGAGCGGCTACACGGCTGTGCCGGGCAGCTACCCGGACGGCACGCGCTATGAACTGCAGCAGCCCAACTACACCCTGCGCGATTCAGCCGGAAACGTGTTGCAGGGTCTGGGCGCCGCATCGGTCCGCGTTGCGCCGCACCTGGTCGGGATGGGACTGATCGAGGCGATCTCGGAATCCACGATCGCTGCGCTTGCCGACCCCGATGACCGCGACGGAGACGGCATTCGCGGCAGAGTCTCGATCGTGCGCGACGCTGCAGATCCTACGGTCCGCCGTCTGGGTCGTTTCGGCTGGCGCGCCGAGGCTGCTTCTCTGCGTGACCAGATCGCGCTGGCCCTGAATCGGGACATGGGCGTGCTCACGGACATCGCACCCGCACCAGACTGCGGCCAGACACCGCAGGGTGCCTGTCGCAACGCGCAGCCGACGAACCGGCTCGCAGCGACCGAGCTCGATCTGATGGTGCGCTATGTGGCGCTGCTCGGTGTGCCTGCGCCGACCCGATTTGACAACGGACGCGTCGACCCCCCTGCCGACGAGCGCGCAAAGCGTCGTGTGATGGAGGGCGCTCAGCTCTTTCGGAACGCGCAATGTGCCGCATGTCATACCCCGGCCATGCGAACCGGATCGTTCCATCGGCTGGTCGAGCTGCGCGACCAACCCATCGCGCCGTACTCGAATTTTCTGCTCCATGACATGGGCGCACAGATGGCAGACGCGACGGGCAATGCGATGTACCGCACCAGCCCGCTCTGGGGTTTGGGCAAGCTCGAGCGCATCAATCCGGGAACTCGCTATCTCCACGACGGGCGAGCCCGAAGTGTGGAGGAAGCCATCCTGTGGCATGGCGGCGAGGCGCTGCGCAGCCGCGACAACTTTCGTCGGCTCAGCGCCGACGATCGTCAGAAGCTCGTTGAGTTTCTCAAGTCCTTGTAGGAGTCTTGCCGGTACACCTGCACTGCGTGGTCGAGCCCTCGCAGCGCAGGTGGCCCGCTGGAGGACGACGGCTTGAGTTCGAACAATTCTGGACACAACAGCGCCACAGACGCTCAATGCACCCAAACCCGCGCACTCCTTGAGCCCGACAGCGCTGCTGCCATCGAAAGCACGTTTCGCACCGGCCAGGCGCTGTACTACGCAGGCAAGCATCTCGAGGCGTTTGAGCTGGCCACCTCGCTGCTGGATCGCGCGATCCGCCTGAACGATGAGACCTGGCAGGCGCGTATTCGCATCAGTATTGCGGTCTGCCTGGCGGATCTCGGGTCGTACCAAGCCAGTCTGGCACAGGCGCTGCGCGCCGTCGGGACCCTGTTCGACCAGCGCGACCGCGCCCAGCTGTCGCGAGCCTTCAACTGTGCCGCACTTGCTGCATCCCGCCTCGGTCAGCACGACGATGCCATTGCGCTCATGCGCGCCGCCTATCGATGCGCCGACGGCGTGCTGGAGCTCACGCCGGTCTTCCTGGTCAATCTCTCCATGTTGCATGCGCGCGCAGGCCGGCCCAGGGAGAGCCATCGGCTTGCGCAGTTCGCTGTTCATCGAGTCCGCAGCCGCGAACTCGATCCACGATGGCTTGCCGCTGCACAGACGGCCTACGCAAAGGCCGCTTTGCTCAACGGTGCACTGGCGCCAGCGCGGACCTCGGCCCTCGAGGCCATACGAACCTTCAAGCGCGGCGGCGCACAGCGCGAGCGCTGCAGTGCGCTGGTGGTCCTCGCAGAGATCCTTCTCAGGGCAGGCGAGACCCGGCGCGCGAACAGACTGTTGCGGCGCGTGGCCGCATACGCCGAGCGGCGGCATTATCACGACGTGCTTTCGGACAGCCGCGCCCTGATGGCGGTTCGCGCTGTCGACATGGCCGCCTCTGCCAGCCCAGATGCCCGCACACCTCGCGGCATCCCTGGCGTGGATCTGCGCACTCGTGATCTGCTGCTTCGCTTCGAGCTGGCTGCACAGCGGGTGGAAGTCGAACGCCTGCGGCGTGCCTTGCTTCGCCAAGCTGACCTGTGGCGCTCGGGCGCCCGCATGCTGAATGACCCTTCGGTCGGGACCCAACGCCACTGGGGTCCAGGACAGGAACGCGGCTTACCCGATCCCTTGACAGCACGAGAAGTGCAGATCATCCGATCCGTGATGTCCGGTGCAACCAACAAGGAAATCGCGTCGGCGCTGTCTCTGAGTGCAGGCACAGTCAGGAATCATCTGTCGACGTGCATGCAGAAGCTTCAGGTTCGAAACCGCACCGAACTCATCGCCAAGGTGTTTGCAGACGCCTCATTGCTTCATCATCGCGCCAGGTAGGCGATTCTGTGTCGGCACTGCGCCGACGTTTCCAGTGTGCCGCGCCCTCGGATCGGACACAGCTCGTTGCAAATCACCCGCCTGCCGAGTGCCAAACGTCACATCCGACCGACCCCTCGCGCTTGATAGCTTCCCTCCTGAGCCAGCTCGCCATTGCAAGTGGCCACTCGATGTTCATGACCTGTCCGGGAGGGATCCATGTCACAAATCACGCGCAACACATTGACCGCGCGCACGGCAGTCATTCTGCTCGCCGCGCTCATCACGACGGGTGCAGGCTTGACTGCTTGCGGTTCAGACTCACCGGCCGGCCCCGAGGTAAAGAGCCCTTCGCCTCCGCCTCCGCCGCCACCTCCGCCTCCGCCTCCGCCACCTCCGCCACCTCCGCCACCTCCGCCACCGCCCCCTCCGCCCCCTCCGCCCGGGTCACCGATCAGTCTGGGCAAGCGGGCGTATGCATCGACGACGCAGGATCGGGCCTCAGACCCACAATTCGCGATCGACAGCAGTACCAGCACGCGCTGGGCAAGCGGGATCGCCGCAAACGCCTGGTACATGGTGGACCTCGGTGCCCCGGCGCAGATTTCCCGCGTCGAGATCGATTGGGAAACCGCGTTCTCATCTCGCTACATCATTGAGGTCTCGAATGACCGAACGACCTGGACGCCTGCGAGTGCTGTCATCACCAAGACGATGAGCGGCACAACGCTTCCGCCCCTCGCTGACAGGGTGACCATCACAGCGAGCGGCACCTGGCGCTATATCCGGATGAATTCCACCGAGCGAGGTTGGCGTGCAGGCGACGGCAGCCAGTACGGCGTATCCATGTACGACTTCCGGGTGTACGGGACAGGCGGGAGCAGCACGACACCCGACCCGATTCCCGAGCCTCCGATGCCAGGCAACGGCCCCTACCAACTGGTCTGGTCCGATGAGTTCGACAGCGCGGCGGCACCGGCGCCCGTTGACAGCAGCAAGTGGGACTACGAGATCGGAGACGGCTGCCCCAGCCTCTGCGGCTGGGGTAATGGGGAACGCCAGTACTACACCAACAGCATTGAAAACGTGTTCATGCAGAACGGGTTGCTCAACATCACCCTGCGCAAGAACCATTTGAACAGGGCTTACACATCCGGACGGATCAAGACGCTGGGCAAGTACGAGTTCACCTACGGCCGCGTCGTCGCACGCATCCGGATCCAGACGCCGCCGTCCTCCGGCCCGGGGGCCAAGGACGGCCCTGTTGCAGTCTGGGGCGCCTTCTGGACGCTAGGCAAAGATGTCGTCGACCCCTATGTCGGGTGGCCCCACTCGGGTGAACTCGACATCATGGAGAACATCGGCTATTCGTGGTGGTACAGCTCCGCGCTGCACGGGCCGGGCTACTACGGCGGGGGCAGCATTGGCGGCTCCTACAACAAGACCGACAGCAGCACCGGTGTCGTACTGGGCAATCTGCCCGAGTACCGATCAGGCGACTGGAATGAGTATGAAATGGAATGGGGCCCCAACCAGGTGGAATTCCGGCTCAATGGCCGCACGTTCCGCACGGTCACCCGCGCTGAAGTCGAGGCACGCGGCTATTGGGTCTACAACAAGCCCAACTTTCTCATCCTCAATCTCGCCTACGACGGCGCGTACCCGAGAGGCTATCGAACCAACCCTCAGAACTTCACCGGTGCAACCACCACCGACGGTCTGCCCACGGTGGCTGAAAATGCGTTCCCGCACACCATGCAAGTGGACTGGGTCCGTGTATATCAGCGGCGATGACCCTGCTTGCCGGCAATTCCACAGGCCCAAGGAAAACAGCCCGGCATGCCGGGCTGTTTTGCATTCAAGCGAAGCGCTGCTCAGGTGCTCTTGGGTGCCGGGCGGGTCTGCTTGGTGGGCGGGAAGTCCGGGTTGAAGTCCAGACGCACGTTCTTCACGCCGTTGTCGCGCAGCTGCTGCGCCACATTCAGCGCGACCTTCTTTGACTTCTCCACGCCATTCGGGCCGCGCGCCGGCACCGTCAGCACGTCAATGATCAGATTCGGGTCCTTGGCCTGCTGGGCGATGTAGATCTCTGCGATCTCCTTGAACAGCTTGCCATTGCGCAGGCTGGTCAGGCTCGTCTCGTTGACCTTGCTGTACAGGTTCTGCAGGCCGTATTCCTCCTTGGTCGGCCGCTCCATCTGCTTGGGCTGGGTGAAGGTGCGGCCGGGCGCACTGGCCAGCATCGGACGTGCACCGTTGAAGCCGACATCCACGCCGCCGGTGTCGCTGGCGATCAGCGCCGCGCCGTTGCTCGTACTGCCAACCACATTCGCGTATGCCCAGCTCTGGGCGGCTGCGCTGCCTGCGACAGCCAGACTCAAGAGGCAGGCTCCGAGCAACTTGCCTCCCAGGCGCGTCATCCACTGATTGAGTGTGTTCTGCATGCGATTCCTCCTTGATGATTGACCCGGTGCACCGGGTCGGTGGGCCTGACCGATCTGCAGGGTCCGGTCAGGTTGACTTCCTGTGGCACTGCGCCCTCGCGCCTAGGCCACGAGCTTGGCCTTGAGCGCGTCCATGGCGGCAGAGGGCTTGATACCCAGTCGAATGCTCAACGCGTCTCGACAACGACGATACGTGTGCATGGCTTCGGCATGACGCCCGAGCTGCATGTAGCACTGCATCAGCGCAAGATAGCCCTGCTCGGCCAGCGGTTCGCGCTCGATCGCGATCTCAAGCAAGGCCGCAGCATGTTCAGCAGCGCTGGCGCCGCCCAGGACCATGTCCGGGCTGCGCATCAACACGCCCGCCACCGCCAGGCTGGCGCGGAGATAGGCGTTGCGCAGGCTCTGACGCGCGGACAGCAACCACGGCGTATCGGCTTCTCCCGGGAGCAACTCGCCCCGGTAGACGCCGGCCATGCGCCGTGCGAGATCCACGAGGCGCGCCGCACTGGCGCCACTCTGCCCAAAGCGGTTGGCCATGGCCTCCGCCTGATCGCAAAGGCGCTGCAGCAGCGCGGCATCCGAGCCGCAGAATTGCGCGTCGAAGCGCACGCGCCCGTCAGCCATCAGCAGCATGCCCTCGCCGGCGCTGGCCAGCAGCTTGCGGGCACGGGTCAAGGTGACTTCGAGGTTCTTGCGCGCTGCTGCGAGGTTTTCGGCGTCTGGCCACAGTGCATCGGCCGCAGTGTCGGCCGTCAGACCGTTGTCACCGCTGACGGCGAGCAGTTTGAGCAGCTCCTGCGGTTTGCTGGCCGCCTTGCCGGTATTGGCGAGGATCTCGCCGTCGCAATGCAGCTCGTAGCCACCCAGCAGGCGCTGCCAGACGCGCCAAGGCCATTGCGGCGGTGCATCCACGGGCGCAATCAGCTGCCGGGTCAGCACCACACTCTGGACGAAGCTGGATTGAATATCGTGCTCAAGCGCGCGTGCACAGACCCAGGCGGTCTGCCGTGGCAAGGAACGCAGCATGGAGCGCAGATTCATCTGCTGGGCGATCCCCAGGGCGTCGCGCAAGGCGTCCACATAGCCCATGTCGCCCTCGCGCTCCATCTCCATGGCCATGGCCATCTGCGCCAGACACTCGCCGTAGCGTGTGGTGAAGCCACCAGATGAATTTGCAACAGCCGCCCGCGCGTCCGAGTAGCGGCCCAGGGCAATGTAGGCATGGGCAAACTCGGCTTGCAGCAGCAGCCACCGGCCCACTGGTATGCCGGCCCATTGCATGGCGGCGGCGCCAGCCTGCAGATGCTGCAAGGCCTCCTGCGGCTGATCGTTGCGCAGGGCAATGCGTGCCGCCAGGTGATAGGCATTGACCTGCGCCAGCGCGCTTCGCGTGCCAAGATCCTTCTGCACCTCGCGCAGCAACTTGCCGGCCGAAGCCATCTCGTTGTGCTCGATGTCCAGCCGCGCCATGGCGACCTTGGCCATGACCGCCAGTGAGCCGAAGCGCGCTGCTTCCGCGAGTTCCGCAGCCAACTGCCAGAGCCGCCGCGCGCCTTCGAAGTCCTGCACGAAGTAGCGGCTGTAGCCCGAGGTGTAGTTCCACTTGGACTGTTCTGCCGGGTGGCACTGCGCATACTGGCGCGATGCGCCCACCAGGGTCGAGAGGTGATCCACCGCACCCAGAACCTGCTGCAGGTTCATGTGCCCGAGGGTGACCCGCGCAGCACGAATCCAGTCTTCCGGATCCACGGTACCGGCCCGCTTGAGCGCCTCGACCATCTGGTCAAGTTGCGCCGGGTCGGTCTTGCCCGTCACGAAGCGGAAGGCCAATTCGGCTGCACAACGCCAGAAGTGGATGACAGGCGACTCGGTGTCACCTGCAGCCTGCTCAAGCCAGCTCCGGCGCTCGACCCAACGTTCGTAGCCCGTGGCGTCGGCAAATTCTTCGCAGCGGCTCAACAGCGCCAGACCGCAGATGGCCCAGGCAGACTCGGACTGGGCCGTTTTCAAGGTCCCGGTGTCGCCCGAAGGCACGGCAGCCGCCCACGCAGCCTCGGCGATCGACTCGCCGACAGGGTCTTCCGTACGGATGGCCTCGCGCAGTGCGGCCAGTCGCTCGGCAAGCTCGCGACTGTCTGCGTCTGTTGAAGAAGCCCTGCCCAACACGTTTGATCCCCCGATGGCGGTCTGTGCCCTTGGCGGCGAATGGTTCATGGCCGTTCGCGCACGCACGAAGTTCGCGAGTCTATCGGGCGCGCGCGCAGTTGACTGCAGCGCCGTACCCACACTGCCACGCGGCAGCCTCGCGCCGGCACCGTGTCGGACCCGTCCTCGCTGCCGGGGCGCGCCAGGCCATGCCAGACGCTGAGGCTAGCTCAGCGCCTGCATCCGGCCCTCGATCCATGCGCAGAAGTTTGCACCCTCCGGAGTGAACCGGGCGTGCTTGCGCAGCACAGCCGTGGCCTGGCGCACACCGCGGCGCAGATCCGCCACGCGGCGCTGTGCCCACAGGCGCGAAAGCAGCGGCACGGCGCCGGCTTCCACCGCGCGGTGCAGGCCTTCGGCGGCCATGGCGCTGACATAGCTGCCTTCGAACACCCCTGTAATTGGCCGCGCGTCTGTGCGCCAGCTCACCTGGAAACGTTCTGCGGTTTGCGCGGCGGCGAGCATGGGGCAGAACTCCTCCACATAGCGCAGCTTGACGTGGGCCGCCTCATGCAGCAGGCCTTCGAGCGCCTGCAGCGGCCGCCCGGGATTCACCCACACAGCGCCCTGCATGGACGACAGCGTGAAGCCGTTCATCTGCCAGCCACGCGGCGGCAGGCGCGGCACCACCACCGAGAGGATGGCACGCCATTCCTGCACCATCTCGGGCCAGGCGTCCGACATCCATTGGGCCGCCTCAATCAGCGCCTCGCGCTGGCCGGCGGGATAGGCCTGGTCGCGCGGATCCACCCAGTCGTGCAGGATGGCGTCTTCGCGGTCACCACTGCGGGTTTCGTCCAGGCAGACACGCAAGCTGGGCAGATCGTTGCGGATGACGATGCTGCCGAAGTTGGAGACATCGCGCAGCAGCGGCACGCCGCCCTGCACGCGCAGGCCTACGGCAGCGCTCGGAGTGCTGCCCCGCGTATCGGGCGCCATGATGATGCGCTCGTCGCGCATGTCCTTCACCCGCCAGTCCAGCGCCTCGGCATCCACAGGCAGCTGCAGACTGCTGGCGCAGTCCCAGGTTTCGATGATGCGCCCGCGCGCTCGCAGGCTCAGGCTGTCCGAGCCACCGAAGCCCAGGCAGTAGTTGGGCGCATAGCCCAGCAGCATGGACACCCGGGCGGCATCGGCACCGTCGATCAGCGCGCGACCCAGGGAATGCACCCAGCGCCGGAACAAGGGCGACGCACCGCGGCGCACCCGTTCACTCACCGACAGGCCGGACAGCCGCTGCATGCACTCCTGCCACGGGGTCAGGTAGCGGTCGTAGGCGCCGTCCATCGCGAGCACTTCGCCGATCGCGTGGAGGTCATCGAGCCGGGCCAGCGCCGAGGACTTCACGAGCTCGGCAGTGCAGTCAGACTCGGGTTGAAGCAGGCTGCTCATGAGCACGGCGTCGGCGCAGGCACGGTTGGCCGGCAGGCTGGCCGGGGTGTCGTCATCGGATTCCAGGGGGGTGCATGCATTGGGTGGCGAAGCCGCCCAGGGTGCCTGGACGTGGACGCCGGGCGTGGCCGCCTGCAGAGAGGCAGGCAGGCTGCGGCGCATCGCCGGGGCGGGGGCCAGGGCGCGAAAGCGCAGATCAGTCGCCGGGCGTCGCGCCGCGGCGGACGCGCCAGCGCCAGATTGACGAGGTACCGCGCCAGACAGGGGGCCGAACACGCGGGTCACCATATGCAGCTCACCGCCAGCGAGGCTTCGGTGGGACGCATGCCCGGGCGGGACACCAGCGCGGCCAGCGCCTGCAGGCGTTCGGCATGGCGCTGCGCCAGCCGGCTGCTGTCTGCGGCGTCGCTGGCACTGGCGGTATGCAGCAGACGCACATAGGCCGGCGGAGCCTGGATCAGTTCGCACTGCGAGCTCAGCGAGGCGTCACGCGTGAGCGCGTTCTGGATACCACTTGCGCCGCCCATGGGGCTGGCGCCCGGCACGAGCGTGCCCCGGCTTGCGTCCTGCAGTCTGATACGGTCCTGCGTGTCTTGCATGCTGCCCTCCAGCCAAGCGTTCTCTGAATTAGGCGGTGCAAGACGGCAGCCTCCTCCCTGACAGCGGTGGGGGATCAGTCACCACTGCAAGCTCTCTGCCGCCTTGCACCTTGGAAGGCATGATGGGCGGCCCGTCCCTACAGATGACCTACAAATCTGAAATTTGGTGAACTCGCGGGGTGCGCGTAAACCCCAGGTCTGGCCCGTGCGCACGGCTCAAAGACCCGAGCGCCGCACCTGTACGCAGCCCCATTCAGACGCCAGCACCCTCTGCGCGCAGCAGATCGGGGCGGCGCAAGGGTCGCAATCCGCCCACCCGATGGGGATTCGATCAGGCAGTCAGGCTGGCCGTGCACGGTCTCAGACAGCGCCTCGCGCAAGGAAAGATTCGCCCATAGCTTGCCTAGGGCAAGTGAATGATCCTCATAAATCACTTGAGGTTAGATACTTAACTCTCTGTTTTATCAAGATAATCCGAGAAGGAGCTGAATCACCTTCTTGGCCAGAAAGCCCACAATGCCCAAGCCCAGGCCAAGAAAGAGCACGAAGGTGCCGAACTTGCCAGCCTTGGAGTCCTTGGCCAGCTTGAAGATGATGAACACCATGTAGGCGATAAATCCGCCCAGCCCCCAGGTGAGGCCGAGCTGCGCGATCTGCTCCTCACTCATGGTGCGCCTCAGCCAAAGGAACGAGACGCCGCAGACACACTCACGCGGGGCGGCAGACCCTCGGCATCCACCAGATCGCGGTATGCGTGCCAACTGGCGTGACCCAACACCGGCACGATGACCACCAGGCCCACCAGCAGCGTGCCGAAGCCCAGCAGCGTGAGGCCGGCAAGCAGCAGCGCCCAGACCGCTGAAATCACCGGGTTGGTGGCCACCGCCTTCCAGCTGGTGAGCACCGCCGCGTAGACCGTAATGCGCCGATCCAGAAGCAGCGGAATGGAGACCAGGCTGCTGGCAAAGATGGGTGCAGCCAGAAATGCACCCAGCGCCACCCAGGCCTCGAACAACCAGCCTTCAGGCGCGGCCACCACATGGGTGATGAAGTCGGCGGGCGTGCGGATGGGTTGCGTACTGAACAAGGTAATCAGCGATGCGGAGGTCAGCACCCAGCCCGTGCCTGCCAGGGCCAGCAGCAGGCCGAAGGCCACCAGGCTGCGCTGCCCGCCCTGCCAGACGGCCCAGACCTCAGCCAGACCGGCAGCGGGCGGGGCGCCATGTGCCCGAGCACTCCGCTCAGCACTCAACTCAGCACTCGGCTCATCACCTGCACCTGCACCCATACCCGGTCTACGCGCCGCCGTATCACCGACCTGAGGCGGCTCCTGCACCGGCCCCTGCTCCAGCCGCCGGCTGACCGCGTACAGCCCGGTCGCCACCACCGGCGCCACGAGCAGAAAGCCGGAAAACGCCCCAGCCAGCAGCCAGAAGCGGTCATGGGCAAAGGCCAGGAGCACGCCGGCAAACAGGGCGACAGCCAGGCCATGAAGCACGCCGGGCACCGGACAGAGCAGCAGATCACGCAGCCCCAGCGCAAGCCACGCGGCCGGGCGGCGCGCAGGCACGTCCCGAACCGGCGCGGGCCGCGTGGCATGGGGAGCATCCGGGAGCGCGAAGGGGTTGGGCATGCGCGGGCATTGAAGAGTTGATGGAGGCGGGTCCGTCGTGCGTGCCGCGCCCTTGCGCAGCGATACCACCCAACCGGGGCAAGTGCTGTTCAAGACGACACAGGACAGGGCACCAGCGTAGCCCCGCCGGCTGAATGACAACTTGCGCAGGATCAGTCTGCCTGCGCCCCGAGCACCGGACGCCCGCATGCTGGCGCACTCCACGGCCGCGCACCGGGTTCGGCCAGCGCAAGGTTCCCGAAAGACGCACCGCGCAACCCGCCGTCACAGACCGACACAAGGCTTGCGCGCCCCTGTCGATGCGCTCCCCTCGGGTCAACACCCGGCGCGGCGACCCGTTAGGCAGACAGGCGCTCCCGCCCTCTCTTCCAAGGCCGCACACATGCCCCGCCCTCTGCCTCGTGCCACCCTCGTCCCCTCGACCCTGAGCGACATTCGCATCGCGCTCTCCGCCCCGCTCAGCCCGCCCAGCAGCGCCGGGCGCAGCCGCCGCATGCTGCTCGGCGGCCTGACTGGCGCTCTGCTCGCGGCCAGCCTGGCGGGCTGTGTGGTGGCACCCGCGCGGGAGCGCTTGGTGGTGCGCGAGCAGGTCGTGGTCCCTGCACCCGCGGTGCGAGCCATGCCGGCGCCCGTCCGGGAAGACCGCGGCGCACCGCCTGCAACCGGGTATGGCTGGGTGCCTGGCCACTGGAAATGGGAAGGCAACGGCTGGTTCTGGGTGCACGGCCACTGGGTGGCCCAGGTTGTGCCGGTCATGCCGCCGGTGATCGTGGAGCAGATCACCGTGGCGCCCTCACCGCGCCACTACTGGGTGCCGGGCCACTGGGTCTGGCAGATCAATGGCGGCAGCTCGGGCGCCTGGGGCTGGGTGCGGGGCAGCTGGCGCTTGGGTTGATTATCAATTTTCATTTGAAGATCGGCCTTTTCGGGCAGGCCGATTCAACATTCATTTGAAAATCATCCCAAACCGGCTTCTCGCTGATCTGGTGCGGGTTTCCGGCGGATTGGGCCCCGCTGAGAGAGCCGATTTTCAGCGGTGCATCTCACGCCGGGCGGACTCATCCGCCGGCGGCGCGTGGCTGCCCTGCCCCGCCCAGCCGCGCCACCACCCTACGCCGCTGCAAGCAAGGCGCTGGCCTGGGCGGCGATGCCTTCTTCCCGGCCGAGGTAGCCGAGC
>JAIXTA010000215.1 GCA_027484405.1 Burkholderiales bacterium | reverse complement strand
TCATCCGCCGGCGGCGCGTGGCTGCCCTGCCCCGCCCAGCCGCGCCACCACCCTACGCCGCTGCAAGCAAGGCGCTGGCCTGGGCGGCGATGCCTTCTTCCCGGCCGAGGTAGCCGAGCTTTTCGCTGGTCTTGGCCTTGATGTTGATCTGGCTTTCGGCCACGCCCAGGGTCTGCGCAATCACGGCCACCATGCCGGGGATATGCGGCGCCAGCTTGGGCTGCTGGGCGATGAGGGTGGCGTCCAGATTCACGAGCTGCCAGCCGGCGGCCTGCACGCGGCGGTATGCCTCGGCCAGCAGCACTTTGCTGTCGGCGCCCTTGAACTGCGGGTCGGTGTCCGGGAAGTGGCGGCCGATGTCGCCGAGACCTGCCCCGCCGAGCAGCGCGTCGGTGATCGCATGCAGCAGCACGTCGGCGTCGCTGTGGCCCAGGAGGCCGGTGCTGTGCGGGATCTCCACGCCGCCGATGATCAGCTTGCGGCCGGCCACCAGGGCGTGCACGTCCCAACCTTCGCCAATGCGGATCCTGGGCATCGTGGTGTTCGACATCAATTGCTCCATGGCGCGCAGGTCGTCCTGCACGGTGATCTTGAAGTTGCCCCGGGTGCCCGGCACCAGTACCGGCACGTGGCCCGCGGCTTCCATGGCCTGGGCTTCGTCGGTGGGTTCGATGCCCGCGTCAAATGCCGTGTCCAGCGCGGCGGCCAAGAGGCCGATGCGGAACATCTGTGGCGTCTGTGCCGCCCACATGCCCTCGCGCGGGATGGTGGCCTCGACCTCCTCGCTCGCCATATCGGTGGCGAATCGACTGCGCTTCAGCGTATCGGCCAGCGGCAGCGCCATCAGGCCGCCCACGGGGTGGGTCTGCAGCCGGTCGATCATGTTCATCAGCGCATCGGCAGACAGCCCCGGCCGCGCGGCGTCATGCACCAGCACCCAGTCGTCTTCCAGCGCGCCGGCCATCAGCAGCGCATCCAGGCCCTGGCGCACGGTGCGCGCCCGGGTGGCCCCGCCGGCGGGCACCCAGGTCAGGCGGCGGCCATGCTCGGCGCGCAGGGGCGCAAGGGCGTTGGCCACGTGCGCATCGCCCGGCGCGGCCGCCACCAGCACGCTCATGAGGCGCGGATCGGCCAGCAGCGCTCGCGCCGTGCGCGCAAGCACCGTCTCGCCGGCCAGCTGCGCGTACTGCTTGGGCAGGTCGCCGCCGAACCGGCTGCCCGTGCCGCCCGCCGGAATCAGGCCGAAGAGCGCGCTCATGCTCTGCACCTCAAGGCGTAGATCGAGCATTCATGCGGGTTTTCAGGGCAAAGTGGCTGGAAAGCCGCATGGGACAAGCGGGAAGCACTTTTGAGATTCATTGTGGCGCCTGTTCTAGTCGCGGCAGGTTGCAGCGAATCACTGCCCGGCAACGACGGAACGAAAGAGATTGTTCAGTGCATCGATTCTGTTCGCGGACGCGTTCGTTGGCTGAATGTGCGCAAGTCGGTCGAGTTCAGTTTCGATGAATGCGTGAATGCTGCGGACCTGTGGAGCCAGCCCCATCTCGGGCGCAAGTCGCTTCCGGTCGAGCAGGTCATGCACGTCTGCGAGCAGGGCTGGCTGGTCGTCGATCAAGTGGAGCAGCTTGGAGAATTCGATGGGCGCCGGCTTGCCGTAGCGCTCCAGCCACCTCACAGAAAGCAGCGGACGCAGCACATAGAAATACTTCTTGAGCGGAACCAGCTCTTCTCGCAGATAACCCCGGTAGTTGGTTTTTGCCATGCTTCGGTAGTGATGAATACCGCTAACGCACGAGTACACCGAAGGCAGGAGCGCTCTGACAGCCGACGAAAAAAGACCGCTCTCAACATAGATGAGCGGGGACTGAATCCACTCGACGAACGCTGGGTTGGATCGATGGAAAAGCTGCAGTGCCTTACGGACGTCCCATCCGTTCAGGTCGATGTCGTCGACGATCGGATACTCGATCACGTCACGTTTGTCCCCAAGGTCGACGGACAAATACCAGTCTCGGTCATGTGCGTAGATGAACCGGGCGTCATAGTCACTGTTGGGAGACTCGAACCCCCACGCACGGCTACCCGACTCGACAGCCAAGAGCACACGTACTCCGTGATCGTGCTCGGCTTGCCGGATGCGTCTCAGAATTTCAGTGCGTACGGGTTCGGAGATCATGGAGCGCTGCTGAATGCCGCGGTCGAACGCAGCTGCGCTCGCCTAACATTCCGGCCAGCATAAACCGCATCGCTGCGACGCCGATTTCAGGCCCGCGCGAGCGTTTTCATTTTGTATGGCCGAAAACTCTTCCTCCCTCGCAGCCCTTTCCGCCCAGCTGGCACGCATGGGCGCCGGGGACGGCTTTGCCGCGCACCCCGGCCCGGGCAGCGCGGACGCCTGGTGCCTGGCGCGTCTGCTGCCAGACCTGCTGGCGCGCGGCCAGCGGCTGACGGTGGTGACCGCCAGCGCCCAGGACGCCCAGCGCCTGCATGACGAGCTCGTCTATCTCGCCCGTGAGCTCTCCGGCAACCCGGACGCCACGGCCCGCATCCGCCTGCTGCCCGACTGGGAAACCCTGCCCTACGACAGCTTCTCGCCGCACCAGGACCTGATCTCCGAGCGCCTGGCCACCCTGCACGAGACCGTGAGCGGCAATGTGGACGTGCTGATCACGGCCGCCTCCACCGCCCTGCACCGACTCTGCCCGCCGGGCTTCATCGAGGGCTACACCTTCTTCTTCAAGCAGGGCGGCAAGCTCAATGAGCAGCAGCTGCGCGAGCAGCTGGTACGCGCCGGCTACAACCACGTGGGCCAGGTGCTCTCGCCGGGCGAATACAGCGTGCGCGGCGGCCTGATCGACCTCTTTCCCATGGGCAGCGCCCTGCCCTACCGGCTGGATCTGTTCGACGACAGCATCGAGTCCATCCGCACCTTCGACCCGGACACGCAGCGCAGCCTCTATCCCGTCAAGGACGTGCGCCTGTTGCCCGGCCGCGAATTCCCGATGGACGAGGCCAGCCGCGCGGCCTTTCGCAAGCGCTTCCGCGAGGTCTTTGAGGGCGATCCGACCAAGGCCGTGATCTACAAGGACATGGGCAACGGCATTGCCAGCGCGGGCATCGAGTACTGGCTGCCGCTGTTCTTTGAGCAGGCCGCCACCCTGTTTGATTACCTGCCGGCCGGCAGCCTGCTGGCCACGGTGGGTGATGTGAACGAGGCCATCAAGCGCTTTCACACCGACACGCAGGAGCGATACAAGCTCATGCGTGCCGACCGCGAGCGGCCGCTGCTGCCGCCGGACCAGCTGTTTCTCACGGCGGAGCGCTTCTTCTCCCAGGTGCGCGGCTTTGCCCGCCTGGCGCTGGACGCCACCAGCAACCACCCGCCGATGGCCGCACCGCTGCCGAACCTGGCCATCGACCGCAAGCGCGAGGTGCCGCTGGCCGCCTTTCTGGACTGGCAGCACAAGACGCCGTACCGCGTGCTGATCGTGGCCGAGAGCGCCGGCCGGCGCGAGACGATGGCCACCCTGCTGCGGGACAACGAGCTGCCGGTCAGCGAGGTGGAAAGCGTCGCCCAGTTCACGCCGGATCTGCGCGTGGCCATCATCGTGGCGCCGCTGGCCTCGGGCTTTGTGCTGCCCGACGAGGGCATCGCGCTCGTCACCGAGGCCGATCTCTATGCCGCCTCCGGCCGCACCGGCCGCAAGAAGCAGGAGGCCACCACCAACATCGACATGATGATCCGCGACCTGGCGGAGCTGAAGGTCGGCGATCCGGTGGTGCATGCCCAGCATGGCATTGGCCGCTATCACGGGCTGGAGTCCATGGATCTGGGCGAAGGCGTGATGGAGTTTCTGCATCTGGAATACGCGGGTGGCACCAAGCTCTACGTGCCGGTGAGCCAGTTGCACCTGATCGGCCGCTATTCCGGCATGAACCCGGAAGACGCGCCCCTGCACCAGCTGGGCAGCGGTCAGTGGGAAAAGGCACGCAAGAAGGCTGCCGCCCAGGCCCGTGACACCGCCGCCGAGCTGCTGGACCTCTATGCCAAGCGCGCGCTGCGCCAGGGCCACGCCTTCCATTTCGACCCCGCAGACTACGTGCGCTTTGCCGAAGGCTTCGGCTTCGAGGAAACCGCCGACCAGGCCGCTGCCATTGCCGCCGTGATGGGCGACATGACGCGCGGCAAGCCCATGGACCGCCTGGTCTGTGGCGATGTGGGCTTCGGCAAGACCGAAGTGGCCCTGCGCGCCGCCTTCATGTGCGTGGCCGGCGGCAAGCAGGTGGCCGTGCTGGCGCCCACCACGCTCTTGGCCGAGCAGCACTTCCAGACCTTCTCGGACCGCTTTGCCGACTGGCCGGTGAATATCGTGGAGCTCTCGCGCTTCAAGACCGCCAAGGAGGTGAAAGACGCGGTGGAGCGCATCAATGCCGGCCAGGTGGACATCGTCATCGGCACGCACAAGCTGCTGTCTTCCAGCGTGAAGTACCCGCGACTGGGACTGGTGATCATCGATGAGGAACACCGCTTCGGCGTGCGCCACAAGGAGGCGCTCAAGAGCCTGCGCGCCGAGGTGGACGTGCTGACGCTGACGGCCACGCCGATCCCGCGCACCCTGGGCATGGCCATGGAAGGCATGCGCGATCTGTCGGTGATCGCCACCGCACCGCAGCGCCGCCTGGCCATCAAGACCTTCGTGCGCCGCGAGGGCGACGGCATCATCCG
>JAIXTA010000190.1 GCA_027484405.1 Burkholderiales bacterium | reverse complement strand
GACATTGCCCGCAACGAGATCTATCTGGTGGAGGGCGACTCCGCCGGCGGCAGCGCCAAGATGGGCCGCGATAAAGAGTTTCAAGCGATCCTGCCGCTGCGCGGCAAGGTGCTCAACACCTGGGAGGTCGAGCGCGACCGCCTCTTTGCCAACAACGAGGTGCATGACATCGCCGTGGCCGTGGGCGTGGACCCGCACGGCCCCAGCGACACGGTGGACTTCAGCAACCTGCGCTACGGCAAGATCTGCATCCTGTCCGACGCCGACGTGGACGGCTCGCACATCCAGGTGCTGCTGCTGACGCTTTTCTACAAACATTTTCCGCAGCTCGTGGCGCGCGGCCACGTACACGTGGCGCGCCCGCCGCTGTTCCGCGTGGACGTGCCGGCGCGCGGCAAGCGCCCGGCGCAAAAGCTCTACTGCCTGGACGAAGGCGAGCTCAATCACACCCTGGACAAGCTGCGCAAGGACGGCTTTGCCGAGACCGCCTGGAGCATCAGCCGCTTCAAGGGCCTGGGCGAAATGACCGCCGAGCAGCTCTGGGAAACCACCCTGAACCCCGACACCCGCCGCCTGCTGCCCGTGGCGCTGGGCGAGCTGGATGAATCCGGCACCAACAGCCTGTTCGAGATGCTCATGGGCAAGGGCGAGGCGAGCTCCCGCCGCAGCTGGCTGGAGGAGAAGGGCAACGAGGTCGAGGCAGATATCTGATGCCTGTTTGGTGTATTGATTTTGAGTTTTTGTGTGTATGATCGGCGCAAAAAGGAGCTGATCATGCGTACCAATATCGAACTCGACGACGAGTTGATCGCCTACGTGCAGAGGGAAGGCGGGCACAAGACCAAGCGCGAGGCCGTGGAAGCCGCGCTCAAGGAGTACCGCCGTCGCCTGGCCATGCGTGCCTTGCTGGACATGGCGGGGCAGGTCGAGTTTGCGGCCTCTGCCGCCGAGCTGCGCGGCAAGGCGCTGCCTGCAACGCCCAGGGTGCAAGAGCCGATGTCCGGCGCCTACGCCGAGGCTTCTGCATCCGCCGCTGCGCCCGCAGGCGCACCGCGCAAGGCCCGCGGCCGATGATCGGCAGTGCGTCGATGACCGAGCCGGGCGAGCGCTTCATGGTCGACAGCTGTGTCTGGATCGACCACTTCCGCCAGAACCCCACGCGCGAGGTGCAGCGCCTGGGCCTGGCCTTGCTCGATGGCGCGAATGTGTGGACCTGCGGGCCGATCCTGCAGGAAGTGCTGGCCGGCGTGATGCAGCCCAAGCAGGCCGAGCGCCTGCGTGGCCAGTTCGAGGCGCTGGACTACGCGCAGATCGACGACGAGGCTGACTTTCTCGCGGCGGCAGACATCTACCGCCGTTGCCGCACGCTGGGCGCCACGCCGCGCTCCAGCGATGACTGCCTGATCGCCCAGCTGTGCATCGCGCACGACGTGCCGCTGCTGACGAGCGACCGCGACTTTGCCGCCATCGCACGGGCCGTGCCCTTGCGGCTGGCCTGACCCCAAACCCGTGAGCCACAGATGGACGCAGATTTCACAGATGAAAAGACAGGCCGAGGCTCTGCCGGACGCATTCATCGGTGTTCATCTGTGTCCGTCTGTGGCTCAACGTCTTTTTCTCGAGTCACGCAACGTGACCCCAAAGCGACATGACTGACGTTCAAACCAATCTCTTCAGCAACGACGGCAACGGTGGGGGTGGCGATGCCGTGACCCTGGGCCATTTTGCCGAGCGTGCCTATCTGGAATATGCGGTCTCCGTGGTCAAGGGCCGGGCGCTGCCGCAGGTGGAAGATGGCCTGAAGCCTGTGCAGCGGCGCATCCTGTACGCCATGGATGAGATGGGCCTGGGCCCCACGGCCAAGCCGCGCAAGAGTGCGGCGGTGGTGGGCGATGTGCTCGGCAAGCTGCACCCCCATGGCGATCAGAGCGTGTACGACGCGCTCGTGCGCCTGGCGCAGGACTTCACGCTGCGCTATCCGCTGATCGATGGGCAGGGCAACTTCGGCAGCCGCGACGGCGACGGTGCCGCGGCCATGCGCTACACCGAGGCGCGCCTCACGCCCATTGCTCGTCTGCTGCTCGATGAGATCGACCAGGGCACGGTGGACTTCATCCCGAACTACGACGGCACCCAGGAAGAACCACGCCTGCTGCCCGCGCGCCTGCCGATGCTGCTGCTCAATGGCGCCAGCGGCATTGCCGTAGGCATGGCCACCGAGGTGCCGCCGCACAACCTGAAGGAAGTGGCCGAGGCGGCGGTGGCGCTCATCAAGAACGAGCACCTGCCGGACGCGGAGCTGATGACCATCCTGCCGGGCCCGGACTTCCCCGGCGGCGGTCAGGTCATTTCCAGCCCTGCCGATGTGGCCGAGGCCTACCGCACGGGCCGCGGTTCGTTGAAGGTGCGTTCGCGCTACGAGTTCGAGGAACTCGCGCGCGGTCAGTGGCAGCTGGTCATCACCGAGCTGCCGCATGGCGTGTCGGCCGCCAAGGTGCTCTCCGAGATCGAGGAACTGACCAATCCCAAGGTCAAGACCGGCAAGAAGAGCCTGACGCCCGAGCAGCAGCAGCTCAAGGCGCAGATGCTCGGCGTGCTCGATGCGGCGCGCGATGAGTCCGGCAAGGAAGCCGCCGTGCGCCTGGTCTTCGAGCCCAAGACCAGCAAGATCGACCGGCAGGAGCTGGTCAACACCCTGCTGGCGCAGACCTCGCTCGAAAGCAATGTGCCGCTGAATCTGGTGACTATCGGCCTCGATGGCCGGCCGCGGCAGAAGGCGCTGCGCGAGATCCTCACGGAGTGGGGCCAGTTCCGCGTGGCCACGGTGCGCCGCCGCAGCCAGCACCGGCTGGCCAAGGTGGATGACCGCATCCACATCCTCGAAGGCCGGCAGGCGGTGCTGCTGAACATCGACAAGGTGATCAAGATCATCCGCGCGGCCGACGACCCCAAGGCCGATTTGATCGCCGCGTTCAGGCTGTCGGACCGGCAGGCCGAGGACATCCTGGAAATCCGCCTGAGGCAGTTGGCCAAGCTTGAGGGCATCAAGATCGAGCAGGAACTGGCCGAACTGCGCACCGAGAAGAGTGAACTCGAAGAGCTGCTGGGCAACGAAAGTGCGCTCAAGCGCCTGGTGATCAAGGAGATCCAGGCGGACGCCAAGCAGTACGGCGACGCACGGCGTACGCTGATGCAGGCCGCCGAGCGTGCCAGCATCGAGGTGAGAATCGAGGACGAGCCGGTCACGGTCATCGTCAGCGAGAAGGGCTGGGTGCGCGCGCGCCAGGGCCACGGCCATGACGCCACGCTCTTCACCTTCAAGCAGGGCGACAGCCTCTACGGCGCCTTCGAATGCTCCACCTTGGACAACCTGGTGGTGCTGGGCAGCAACGGCCGTGTGTACAGCGTGCCGGTGGCCAGCCTGCCCAGCGCGCGCGGTGACGGCCAGCCCATCACCACCCTGATCGAGCTGGAAGCCGGCAGCAAGGTCCTGCACATGCTGGCCGGCGCGGCCGACACGCCGCTGCTCATCGCGACCAAGGGCGGCATGGGCTTCGGCACCAAGCTGTCCGACCTGTTCACCCGCCAGCGCGGCGGCAAGACCTTCCTGACCCTGGATGCAGGCGACGAGCCGCTGGGTCTGATCCGCTTTGCGCCCAAGGCCAGCGCCGTGGCGGTGATCGGCGGCAAGCCGGGCAAGGAGCGCCTGCTGGTGTTC
>JAIXTA010000086.1 GCA_027484405.1 Burkholderiales bacterium | reverse complement strand
GGAAAGCGAGCTCGAAGCTGCGCAGGCCCGGGCGCTCGGTGACCGCAGCCACCGTGGCCACGCCCTGGACGATGCCGGTGAACATGCGTCGGCTTAGCGGACGACGGTGGGGGCTTCGCCGGCCGCGCTCTTGCGGATCTGGCCGATGCGGTAGACCTGCTCGCCTTCTGCGGAAAAGGCGGCCATCGCGGCCTCTGCATCCCGCGGCGAGACCACCACCACAAAGCCGATGCCGCAGTTGAAGGTGCGGTGCATCTCGTGGTCGGCCACGTTGCCTTCGGCCTGCAGCCACTGGAACAGGGCGCTGCGCGGCCAGCTGGTCTTGTCGAGTTCGGCTGTCATGCCCTCGGGCAGCACGCGGGGAATGTTCTCGGTGAGGCCGCCGCCGGTGATATGCGCCATGGCCTTGAGATTGACCTTGGCCATCACGTTGAGCACCTGCTTCACGTAGATGCGGGTGGGTTCGAGCAGGGTGTCGCGAAGGGGCTTGTCAGTCCCAGGCAGGGGCTGCAGCGGGTCCAGCCCGCTCTTGTCGAGAATGCGGCGCACGAGCGAGTAGCCGTTGGAGTGCGCGCCGCTGGAGGCCAGGCCCAGCACCACATCGCCCTCGGTCACGCTCTTGCCGTCGATGATCTTTGCCTTCTCCACCACGCCGACGCAGAAGCCGGCGAGGTCGTATTCGCCCACGGGGTACATGCCGGGCATCTCGGCCGTTTCACCGCCGATCAGCGCGCAGCCAGCCAGCTCGCAACCGCGGGCGATGCCCTGAATCACGGTCGCTGCGGTATCGACATCCAGCTTGCCGCAGGCGAAGTAATCCAGGAAGAACAGGGGCTCGGCGCCCTGCACCAGCACATCGTTCACGCTCATGGCCACCAGATCCTGGCCTACGGTGTCGTGCTTGTTCAGCGCAAAGGCCAGCTTGAGCTTGGTGCCGACGCCGTCGGTGCCGCTGACGAGGATCGGCTCCTTGTACTTGGCCGGCAGGCTCATCAGCGCACCGAAGCCGCCGATGCCACCCAGCACTTCCGGGCGCAGGGTGCGCTTGGCGAAGGGCTTGATGCGCTCGACCAGCGCGTCGCCGGCTTCGATGTCCACCCCGGCCTGGGCGTAGGTCATGGATTGCTGGGCAGAGGGATTGGAATGGGACATGCGCGGGTTCTTGTGAGAAGAGGCGTGGAGGCTGGTGCGCCCGGCCACAGAAGCCCGGACGCAGTGCGGGATAATCCGCAGCCAACCCGAAACCTGCAATTTTAGGCCCCATGACCCAAGGACCCGATCGCACGGACAGCTCACGGACGGACGGCCCGGCGGCCGAGCCGTCTGCAAGCGCCGCCCCGCCCGGTGCGTTGGACGCGACGCCGGCGCCGGAACCGGGCCTGCCGCCATCCGAAGCCGGCCTGCTGGCGGCCATGCGGCCGCAGACGCGCCAGGCCCTGCTGTGGGCCGGCGTGGGCGCTGCGCTGCTCTGGGTGCTGTGGCTGCTGTCGCCCATCCTTGCGCCCTTCGTGGCGGGCATTGTGCTGGCCTACATGCTCAACCCGGGCGTGGAGTGGCTGCAACGCCACCGCCTGAACCGCACCTGGGCCTCGCTGCTGATGATCAGCCTGATGTTGCTGGCCATGCTGCTCCTGGTGCTGATCCTCGTGCCGGTTGTTGCCCAGCAGGCCGAACTCATGCGCAACCAGCTGCCCAACGTGGTGGATCGGATCAACCAGGTCGTCATCCCGAAGCTCAACCAGATGCTCGGGCTGCAACTCCAACTGGACGCCGGCACCTTTCGCACACTGGTCATGGACACCTTTGACAAGGACGCGGCCGGCAAGCTGGTCAATTCCGTCATGTCCGGCGGCCTGGCGGTGGTCGGTCTGCTAGGCACCCTGCTGCTGCTGCCGCTGGTGGTGTTCTATGTGCTGGACAGCTGGCCGAGCTGGGTGGGCAAGGTGCATTCGCTTGTGCCGAAGCGCTGGCAAGCCCAGACCAGCGGCATTGCGCGCGAGATTGACGATCTTCTGGCGCAGTTTCTGCGCGGGCAGCTGTCTGTGATGCTCGCCTTGGCAATCTATTACAGCGCGGCGCTGGCGCTGGCCGGCTTTTCGGTCGCGCTGCCCGTGGGCATCCTGACGGGCGTGCTGGTGTTCATCCCCTACCTGGGCTTTGCGCTCGGCCTGGTCCTGGCCCTCATGGCCGCGCTGCTGCAGTTCGGTTCCGTCTACGGCTTTGTGGCGGTGGCGGTGATCTACGGCGCCGGCCAGCTGCTGGAAAGCTTCGTGCTCACGCCGCGTCTGGTGGGCGAGCGCATCGGCCTGCACCCGCTGATGGTGATCTTCGCGCTCATGGCCTTCGGCCAGCTGTTCGGCTTTGTGGGTGTGCTCATCGCCCTGCCGGTGTCGGCGGTGATCGCCGTGGCTCTGCGCCGCCTGTACGGCAGCTACCGCAACTCGGACTTCTATACCCGCTCGCAATGATGGATGACTCCGCGGGCGCCAGCTTGGCCGCAAGCATGCGGCCCCCAGAGCATGCCGCCGGGCAGCTGCTGCTGGACCTTGGCCCGCCGCCCGCACCGACCTTCGCCAACTTCCTGCCGGGTGCCAACGACACCACCCTGCATGCCGTGCAGCAGCTGATTGACGACGAGCGCGTGGGCCGCCTACCCGTAGCGCCCTTCATCACGCTCTGGGGCCCGGGCGGCAGCGGCAAGACCCATCTGCTCAATGCCGCCCTGCAGGGCGGCGGTCAGCTGCTCAGTCCGGTCAGCAGCCGCGCCGCCTTTGAAGCGGCAGCGCAGGCCACACTGGTGGCCGCGGATGACGTCGATCGCTTCAACGACTGGCAGCAGCAGGTGCTGTTCAACCTGTACAACCGCTGCCGCGAGCAGGGCCGGCCGGTCATCGTGGCCAGTCTGTCGGCCCCGGTGGCCCAGGTCGTGCTGCGTGAAGATCTGCGCACCCGGCTGGGCTGGGGTCTGGTGTTCGGCCTGTCGCCGCTGACCGACGAGCAGGCCCAGGCCGCCGTGGCCAAGCGGGTGGCCGAGCGCGGCCTGGCCATCCCGCCCGACGTCGTGCCCTGGCTGCTGAACCGCTTCGCGCGCGACATGGGCAGCCTGATGCGCGCCATCGACGCGCTCGACACCTACGCCATGCAACGCAAGCGCCCCATCACCGTGCCGCTGCTGCGCGAACTTGTGCAGCAGCAGAGCCGACTCATCTGATCGCCCGCGAAAGCCCCGCTCAGAACCCATGAACCTCGCCCTCTTCGACCTCGACCACACCCTGATTCCGCTGGACTCGGACTATCGCTGGACCCAGTTCTTCATTGCCCGCTGCCCGGCCGACGAACAGGCCGCCCTGCACGCCATGAACGACAAGCTCATGGCCGACTACCACGCCGGTCGGCTGGATCCGAACGAGTCACTGGCCTTCCTGATCGGCCTGCTGGCGCGCAAGCCGCGCGAGGTGCTGGACGCCTGGCATGCGCAGTACATGACCGAGGTGATCGCGCCCGCGATCAAGCCGCAGGCTCGCGCCCTGGTGGAGCAGCACCGCGCGGCCGGTGACCGGCTGGCGCTGGTCACCGCCACCAATTCCTTTGTGACCGGGCCGATTGCCCGCGCCTTCGGGTTTGATGTGCTGATCGCCACGGAGCCCGAGCACCAGCCGGGCGCAGGCTTCAGCGGGCGCTGGGTGGGCACGCCCAGCTTCAAGGAAGGCAAGATCACCCGTGTGCAACAATGGCTCGCCCAAGAGGGGCTGGCGCTCGAACACTTCGCGCGCAGCCACTTCTACAGCGATTCGATCAACGATGTGCCGCTGCTCGAACGCGTGACCGACCCGGTGGCGACGAACCCGTCGCCCGCGCTGGAAGCGGTGGCGCGTGAGCGGGGATGGACAATCGTCAGGCTGTTTGATGATCAAGAAATTCATTGAAAAGGTCGAGCAGGTCTTCGGCCGCAAGACCCGCACCCGCAAGCCCGCGCTCAAGATTTCCAGCAGCGCGGAACTCGGCATCCAGCCCGAGCTGGTCTCCCACCACGCGGTGCGCGTCACGCAAGTGCTTCAGGAAGCGGGCTTCAAGGCCTTTGTGGTGGGCGGCGCCGTGCGTGACCTGCTGCTGGGCATTGCGCCCAAGGACTTCGATGTGGCGACTGACGCCACGCCGGAGCAGACCGAGCGCCTGTTCCGGCGCAGCCGCATCATCGGCCGGCGCTTTCGCATCGTGCACGTGATGATGGGCAAGGAAACCATCGAGGTCACGACCTTCCGCGGCGCCAGCGATGAAGCCGCGCCCAAGGACGAGCACGGCCGGGTGCTGGCCGACAACACCTACGGCAGCATGGAGTCCGACGCCATCCGGCGCGACTTCACGGTCAACGCCCTCTACTACGACCCGCAGACCCAGACCGTGCACGACTATGTGGGCGGCCTGAAGGACGTGCAGGCCAAGACCCTGCGCCTGATCGGCGACCCCGAGACCCGCTACCGCGAAGACCCTGTGCGCATGCTGCGCGCCGTGCGCTTTGCGGCCAAGCTGCAGTTTGCGCTGGAGAAGAAGACGGCCGAGGCCATCGGCCCGCTGTCCGACCTGATTCTGAACGTGCCGCCGGCGCGTCTGTTCGACGAGATCCAGAAGCTGCTGCTCTCCGGCCATGCCGTACCGACGCTCAAGCGTCTGCGCTCCGAGGGTCTGCATGGCGGACTGCTGCCCCTGCTGGATGTGGTGCTCGACGACCCCATGGGCGAGCGCTTCGTGTTCGCCGCCCTGGCCAATACGGACGACCGTGTGCGCCGCGGCCGGCCGGTCACGCCCAGCTTCCTGTTCGCCGCCCTGCTCTGGCACCAGGTGCTGGTCAAGGCCCGCGCCTACGAAGCCCAGGGCGAGCATGCCTATCCCGCGCTCAACCTGGCCATGAACGATGTGCTGGACCAGCAGTGCGACAGCCTGGCCATCCCGCGCCGCTACACGGCCGACATGCGCGAGATCTGGAACATGCAGCCGCGCTTCGAGAAGCGCGGCAAGCAGAGCATCAAGTTTGCCGAGCATCCGCGCTTTCGCGCCGCTTTCGACTTCTTCCTGCTGCGCGCCGAAAGCGGCGAGGCCGAGGCCGAACTGGGCACCTGGTGGGCCGAGTTCGCCGCCGGCGACGCGGATGCGCGCCACAGCCTGGTCGAATCGCTTGCGCCGGTGCGCAAGGAAGGCGGCCCGGCCAAGAAGCGACGTCGCCGCAAGCCGGGCGGCGGTTCCGGCCAGGGCACCGACTCGGGTGCCACACCTTCGGGTGCCGGTGACAGCGCTGCACACTGAACCTGCTTGCACACGCCCCGGTGACTGAGCAGCCAGTCCGCATCGCCATTGGCTTGGGCGCCAACATCGGCGACCCCGAAGCCCAGCTCCGCCAGGCGCGCGGCCTGCTGGCCCGACATCCGGATCTGTGCGAAGTGGCGTTTTCTGCGATCTACGCCAGCGCCCCGGTGGACGCACCACCACCCTGGTATGTCAATGCCGTGCAGGTGCTGGACACCGCGCTCGCGCCGCATGCCGTGCTCGCCGTCCTCAACGAAGTGGAACAGGGCCTGGGGCGCGACCGGTCAACAACCGGTGGGGTGCGTAATGCCCCGCGGCTGATCGACCTGGACCTGCTGCTCTACGGCAGCCAGCGCATCGACACCGCACACCTCACTGTGCCGCACCCGCGCATGCATGAGCGCGCCTTTGTGCTGCGCCCGCTGGCCGAGGTGTGGCCCGACGCCGTGATCCCCGGCCGCGGGCCGGTGCGGGACCTGCTTGCGGGCGTGAGCACGCAGGAAGTACATCGGCGATGAATCCGAGCCTGCTCAGCCCGTGGCCGGTGGTTGGCCAGACGGTCGGGCTGCTCGTGCTGTCCAACGTGTTCATGACCTTTGCCTGGTATGCGCACCTCAAGAACCTGAACGACCGGCCCTGGTGGATTGCGGCGCTGCTGAGCTGGGGCATCGCGCTGTTTGAGTACCTGCTGCAGGTGCCAGCCAATCGCATCGGCTACACCGTGCTCTCGCTCGGCCAGCTGAAGATCCTGCAGGAAGTGATTACCCTGTCGATCTTCGTGCCCTTTGCCGTGTTCTACATGAAGGAGCCGTTCAAGCTGGACTATGTCTGGGCGGCGCTGTGCATGGTGGGCGCCGTCTACTTCATGTTCCGCAGCAGTATCTGAGAACGACCCACATCGATGAGCCTCGACCGCTACCGCCACATCGTTGTTGAAGGCCCCATTGGCGTGGGCAAGACCTCGTTCGCGCGGCGCCTGGCCGAACGCCTGAATGGCGAGCTGCTGCTCGAGGCCCCCCAGGAAAACCCTTTTCTGGAGAAGTTCTACCGCGAGGGTAGCCGTCATGCCCTGGCCACGCAGCTGTTCTTCCTGTTCCAGCGCGTCGAGCAGCTGCGGGGCCTCGCGCAGTTCGACTTCTTCGAGCGCCACGTGGTCTGCGACTTCCTGCTCGACAAGGACCCGCTGTTCGCGCGGCTCACGCTCTCGGATGACGAATACGCGCTGTACCGCAACATCTTCGAGCACGTGAAGCCGCAGACGCCGCAGCCGGACCTCGTGATCCTGCTGCAGGCGCCCACGCCCGTGCTGTTCGAGCGCATCAGGCGCCGCGGCATCGGCATGGAACAGGGCATTTCCGAGGAGTACCTCGAACGCCTGGCCGAGAGCTATTCGCGCGCCTTCTACGACTATGATGCGGCGCCCTTGCTGATCGTCAACACCGAAGCGCTCAACCCGGTGGATCGCGAGAGCGACTTCGACCTGCTGCTCGAACGCATTGCCGCAATGCGCTCACGCCGCGAGTTCTTCAACATCGCCTGACCGTCAAGCTTCCATGGCGTTCGGGCCAAGAGAACACCTAGCTCGGATCGCCCGCCCATGAAGCTCGTCCACACCATCCAGGAACTGCGCGACCAGATGCGCGGGCGCGACAAGGTCGCCTTCGTGCCCACCATGGGCAACCTGCATGAAGGTCACCTGCAGCTCATGCGCTCGGCCGCCCTGCATGGCGACCCGGTGGTGGCCAGCGTGTTCGTCAACCGCCTGCAGTTCGGCCCGAACGAAGACTTCGACAAGTATCCGCGCACCCTGCAGGCCGATGCCGAGAAGCTCCAGGCCGCCGGCGTGTACTGCTGCTTTGCACCGCTCGAAAAGGAGATGTACCCCGAGCCGCAGGAGTACCGCGTCAGCCCCCCCCATGACCTGGCCGACATCCTGGAAGGCGAGTTCCGCCCGGGCTTCTTCATCGGCGTGACGACCGTGGTGCTCAAGCTCTTTGCCTGCGTGCAGCCGCGCGTGGCCGTGTTCGGCAAGAAGGACTACCAGCAGCTGATGATCGTGCGGCGCATGTGCCAGCAGTTCCAGCTGCCCATCGAGATCATCGCCCACGAGACCGTGCGCGCCGACGACGGCCTGGCCCTGTCCTCGCGCAATGGCTACCTGAGCGCCGAGGAGCGCGCCGAGGCGCCCGTGCTCTACGCCCAGCTGCAGGCGGTGCAAAAGCAGGTGAAGAACGGCGCCAAGGACCTGGCCGCCGTGGAGGCCGCAGCCACCGGCGTGTTGAAGGACCGCGGCTGGAAGCCGGACTACATCGCCATCCGCAAGCGCAGCAATCTGCGCGCGCCCACGGCCGACGAACTCGCCGCCGGCGAGCCGCTGGTGGTACTGGCCGCCGCCAAGCTGGGCGCGACGCGGCTGATCGACAACCTCGAAATCTGAGCCGATACGCCGCCAGACCCAGCCCAGTCGCGCCAAATCTGGCCGAAATCAATCGAAAATAAAGAACAAGAAACCGGCTTTCCGCTTGTCTGATGCGCGGAAAGCCGGTTTTTCAATGTGTCGATTTTTTCGTCCGAAATTGATCGATATTCATCATGGGCTCACACCGCCCGCACATCCTCGATCAACCGATCCAGCACCGGGTCGTGCCAGCTTTCCACGCGGCTGACTAAGAACACGGTGTCGATCGTCTCCTTGCTGCCGGGCAGCTGAACCTCGCGCACGGTCTTGGCGCGGGTCGCGGCGGCCAACGTGTGGCGCGGCACCACCGACAAGCCCCGGCCGGCGGCCACCAGCGCAATGGTCTCCTCGATTTCCGTGCAGTGGCCGGCGGTGCGCAGCTGGCGCGGCATGAGGCCGAAGTTGGTCTCGAACCAGCGGGTGAAGGTTTCTTCGTAGTCGTCGTAGGTGATGAAGCTGCTGGCTTCGACCCAGGCTTTCCAGTCGTCTTGGGACGCTGCAGCGGCCTTTGACGCTCGCGGAAGCTTCATCTCATAGGGTGCGATCAGTACCAGCGGGTAGCTGTAGACCAGATCGAAGGAGAGCGCATTGCTCGCCCCCACGGTGTAGGCAAAGCCGGCGTCCGCCTGGCCGTTGGCCACTGCGGCGCACACGTCTTCATCAGTGCCGAAGCGCAGTTCCAGCATGGCCTCGCGGTAGCGCTCGCCCGCCAGCAGCGGCGTAAGCACATAGCGGCCGAAGCTCGACCCCGTGGCCAGGCGCAGCACCGGGCGCGCCGCGGCCTGCCCGCCCTGTACGCCGGCGCGCAGGGCATTCAGTTCACCCATGAAGCGGCCGCAGACGGCATAGAGCTGCTCGGCCAGGGCGCTGGGCAGCACGCGGCGGCCGGTGCGCTCGAACAGCGGCGTGCCCAGCCAGGCCTCGAACTGCTTGATCTGGTAGCTGACCGTGGACTGCGTCACATGGAGTTTCTCTGCGGCGCGCACAAAGCTGCCGGTCTCGTAGGCGGCCAAAAAGGTGTCAAGGTACTTGGTGCCGGGATGCATGGCGGGGCCCTGAAATGGATCAATCTATCTTAATTTTCGATCAATTGAATGTAAACATTTCGCTGGATTCGATTCATCCGCCTCGATAGAGTGCTGATCCATGGGGACAACCCCCAGCCTGCACCGCCATTCAGCCGGTGCGGGTCCGCCAGCAACGCCCTCCCGGCAGTTGGCCCAATTGGAGTCAGTCATGAACGCCCGCCTCGCCACCCATATCGAGTCTACGGACGCCTCGCACACCCACCCGCACCCCCTGATCGCGCTGGACCACGAGGTTGCTGCGCAGAACTACGCCCCGCTGCCCATCGTGGCCGAGCGCGCCGAAGGCGCCTACATCTGGGACACCGCCGGCCGCCGCTATCTGGACATGATGGCTGCCTATTCCGCCGTGAGCTTCGGCCACGGCCACCCGCGCCTGGTCGGCGCGCTGGTGGATCAGGCGCGCAAGCTGGCCATCACCTCGCGCGCCATGCACTCGGACCAGCTCGCCCCCTTCCTGGCCGAACTCACCCGCGTGACCGGCCTGCCCAAGGCGCTGCCGATGAACACCGGCGCCGAGGCCGTGGAAACCGCCATCAAGGCGGCGCGCAAGTGGGCGCACAAGATCAAGGGCGTGGCCGATGGCGCACAGGAGATCATCGTCTTCGACAACAACTTCCACGGCCGCACCACCACAGTCATCAGCTTCTCCAGCCACGCCAGCTACAAGGCCGGCTTCGGCCCGCTGACGCCGGGCTTCAAGAGCGTTCCGTTTGGTGACATCGAGGCCGTGCGCGCCGCCATCACGCCCAACACCGCAGCCGTGCTGTTCGAGCCCATCCAGGGCGAAGGTGGCGTGGTGGTGCCGCCCGCCGGCTTCCTCAAGGCCTTGCGTGCTCTCTGCACCGAGCAGCGCGTGCTGATGATTGCCGACGAGATCCAGACCGGCATGGGCCGCACGGGCCGCAACTTCGGCTGCGAACACGAAGACGTGCTGCCCGATGCCTACTGCCTGGGCAAGACCCTGGGCGGCGGCCTGCTGCCGGTTTCGGCCTTCGTCTCGACCGCGGAAGTGATGGACCTGTTTGTGCCGGGCAGCCATGGCAGCACCTTCGGTGGCTACCCGCTGGCTGCGCGCGTGGGTCTGGAAGCCCTGCGCGTGATGCAGGACGAAGGTCTGGTGGAGCGCTCCGAGCGTCTGGGCAAGCTGCTGCGCGGGCGCCTGGCCGCTGCCAAGCACCCCATGATTACCGACATTCGCGGCCGCGGCCTGATGGTGGGCGTGCAGCTGCACAGCTCGGTGGATGCGCATGAGTTTGTTGAAGGTCTCGCCGAGATCGGCATCATCACCAAGGACACGCACCGCAACACCGTGCGCCTCTCGCCACCGCTGGTCATTGGCGAGCGCGAGCTGGAGTGGGCTGTGGAGCGCTTCCTGCAGCTGCTCGATGACATGGGCGGCGTCGCACCGACCGCCAAGGCGGCCTGAGCAGTGACGAAGACGGTCGAGTTCATCAGCGCCGAGATCGGCGAAGGCGCGCAGCAGATGGGCTGCAAGTTCGGCCCGGCGCGCCTGCGGGCGATGGGTCTGGTGGCGCGCCTGCGCACTGCCGGGCAGGCAGCGCAGTGGGGCCCCACCGTCACGGCGCATGATGAGTTGCTCGAACACGGCAAGCTGGCCGTGGTGCAGGGCTTCACACCGGAACTGGCGGATGCGAGTCATGCAGCGGCCGCCGCCAGGCGCTTTCCGATCGTGCTGGGTGGCGACCACTCCTGCGCCATCGGCACCTGGAGCGGCATCGCGCAAGCCATCAGGCCGCAGGGTGCGCTCGGTCTGATCTGGATCGACGCACACCTGGACAGCCATACACCGGACACGTCGGAGTCCGGCGCGCCGCACGGCATGCCCCTGGCCGCCCTGCTCGGCCATGGCGATCCGCAGCTCACGGATGTATTCGGCTGGCGCGCCAAGCTGGCACCGGAACATGTGGTCGTGATCGGCGCGCGCAGCTACGAGCCGGGCGAGCAGGCACTGCTGGAGCGCCTCGGCGTGCGGGTGATGTACATGCCCGAGGTGACACAGCGCGGCATGGCTACCTGCATGGCCGAGGCCATCGAGCGCGTCAGCCGCGGTACGGCGGGCTGGGGCGTCACGCTGGATCTGGACGCGATCGACCCGGCCGACGCACCGGGTGTCGGTTCACCGGAGCTTGGCGGCATTCCTGCCGCTGAGATGCTGGAAGCTTTGCGCGGGCTGGCCGATCAGCCGGGCTGCGCAGGCTTCGAGCTGGTCGAACTCAACCCGACGCTCGATGATGCCCAGCACACGAGCGCGCGCTTGTGCCGCAGTCTGATCGAAGAGGTCATTCTGGGTGAAGCGCATTCGCGCGTGCCCATCCGCCAGGCCGCCTGAACCCTGCTGCGAGAGCAGCAACGCCGCCCGAGGGCGGCGTTGTTGTTTGGTCCAATGACTGCGCGCGTTCAGCGGGCGGTCGCATTGACCTCGGAAATCACGCGCACTTCGACGCGGCGATTGGGCAGCAGGCATTCACGCTCCTCGTGCACGGAGCGGAACTTGCCCTTGCAGGCCTCAATCTGCTGGCTGTCTCCTCGGCTGACAGAGCTCACCTGCGGCGCGGTGACGCCCGCATCGGTGAGCAGCTTCATGACCGTCTGTGTACGGCTTTCCGACAGCTTGTCGTTGTACTTGGGGTCGCCGGTTGCGTTCAGGCGATCCGCATGGCCCACCAGCTCGATGCGCACGGGCTTCAGCTCGCCGCTCTTGATGCGCGCCACCATGCGGTCCAGGGACTCGCGCGAGAACGGCCGGATGTGCCTGGCGGCCGACTGGTCATAGTCGAACAGCACGATAACCGGCACCTCCACCATCTCGCGTCTGGGCGCCGCCGCCAGCGGCACGGGCACTGCTGCCGGTGCCAGGGCGGTCACAGCAGCCGCAGCAGGTGCTGCAGGGCTTGCAGTACCTGCGCCGCGGCAGGCCACCGCGTCGCGCTCTGCGCTGCTCAACAGGTTCTCGGCAATCGCGATGTAGGGTGTGGCATAGCGCCAGCTGCCTTCCTCACGGAAGCCCGCGCCCTGCACGTACTCATGCCCGGCGTGGGACAGGCGCACCTCGGCGCAGCCCACGCGGTCAGCCACGCAGCTGTAGCCGGCGTCGGCCTTGAGCTTGGCTGCACGCTGCCAGAGGTCTTCGCGCAGGCGCTTGGCGCCGTTGAGCAGCGGCGTGTCCTGAGGGATGGACTGCTTGGCAGCCACCAGGTCCATCAGCTTGCTGCTTTCCTTGAGCGCCAGCTCCGGGAAGGCCGAGCGGTCGTTGCGCGTGTATTCATGGAAGGCGACGTCCTGCCAGCACATGGCCTTGGCCATGCCGTAGCTGCTGACCGGGTTGCCGGCGTGGGCCAGATCTTCATGGCGCTTGCGCAGGCGATTGAAGCTGTCCTGGTCGGCCTTGATCGTCGCGTCGTTGATGCGAGCGTTCTGCGAGGCGAGATTGCTGCCGGCCGGCGCGGTGTTCTGCGTGGCACAGCCGGCCGCCAGCAGAACAATGGCCAGCACGGCCAGGCGGGGCGTCTTTATCAGCGAATGCGCGATGGTTCGGTTGAGGTTCAGCGGTTGCATGGTCAGTGTCCAGTATGCGTTGCAGTGCGCCAATGAAGGTCAGTTGCCGACGCGCGGAGCATCCGGCGTGCGGGTCTTGTCGTCGCGGTTGATGCCGAACAGGCTTTCGTCGAACTTGCTGCGCAGCCGGATATAGACGCCCCGGTTGGTGTAGTCGTCCACACCGAGGTCATTCTTGAAGCCGCGCCAGTTGAAGCCCACCGACACCCAAAGGTTCTGGCCGAGCAGGTAGCCGCCTTCCAGACCGCTGGCGTACTGGCGTCCGCCGCCATTGGGCGAGGCGAGCACGAAGCCGGCCGCCGAGAAGTCCCAGCGCTCGGTGATGTCGTAGATCGCGCGGCTGCCGACCATGTACATGCTGCTGGAGCCGTCGATCTTGGCGTGGTCGTAGCGGTAGGCTGCCATGCCGCTGAGCCACCAGGGTCGGCTCGGGTGGTAGTTCACCGTCCCGGCCAGGATGCTGGCTCGGATCAGGTCACCCGTGCAGAAGCCGTTGACATCACAGGTCTTGCCCTCGGCATAGCGGTACTCATAGCGACCCAACGCCGACCACACGTTGGTATCGACATCGCGCCACGCCAGGCCAAGCTGGAAGCGGTTCTCGGTACGCGCGCCCAGCGCGGTGCGACTGAAACTCCGGTTGTAGTAGTTGCGCACCAGACCGGTGACATTGCGGTCCAGCTTCATGGCACCTGCAAGCGTGGACAGCACCTGGGTGTTCTGGGTGTCCTGTCGCGCCTCGATCTTGCCGGAAGCCTTCCAGTCGGGGCTGTAGGTCAGCTCGATGCCCAGGGCACCGGCAATCGCATCCGTCGGATTGCCTGAGGGGAAGCCGCTGCTGCCGTTGCCCGGCCGGAAATCAACCGACTTCACGCGCTCCAGGCTTGTGAGCATGGCCACGCCCTCGCGCAGCGGCCAGGTGTTGCGGATGCCTGCTGCGGCCTGGGACTCGTAGCCGGAGATCGCATCGCGGATCCGGTACTCGCTGTACACATCGCCGTTGCGCATGTAGTTCGCGGCCACACCGAAGGTCGTGGTACGGGTGCTGGCACTTGGATTGCTGGCGGTCGCTGCGTCGTACACGCCGGAGGTACTGGTGATCCACTCGTGCCGGCCATACATGCGCACACCGTCAAGAAGCTGATAGTCCGCGCCCACCTGGAAGCGGTCGCGGCGTGCGCCATCGACCTCAGTCTCGACCTCGCCGTACACGGCGGACTTGTCAGTCCACTGGTATCGGCTACGCACCCCCATAGAGGTGGCGTTGGTGAGCCGCGGAGCCACGCCCTGCTGTGCGTTCAGGGTGAAGGGCGACAGGTTCTGCCCGGCGCCCGGATTGAAGGTGCCGATGCCGGAGTCGGTCACGGTGGACGTCACGGCAGCACCTTGGTCACGGCTGGTGCGGCCAAAGACGTCGATCGTCAGCGCCTTGCTCATCTGCAGGCTGACCCCAGCGGTGACGCCGGTGCGCTTGGCACCATTGACGTCGTCCTGCGTGCGAATGGCTTCGGTGAAGCCCTTAAGCTCGTTGCTGAGCTTGAGTTCGCCGCGGATGGCGGCTTCCGTACGACCCGCTGCCAGCGAGGACGACGGGTTGTAGAAGCCCTCGTCCGCGCGTGCGGCGTAGGCGCGAACGCTGCCGCTCTCGCTGGCTGAACGCAGCTCGATGCGTGCCGCATTGCCACTGTTGGCCGTGACGGGCAATGAGGGCGCCACCGTGGGGCTCGCGCCGCGACCGTCGGAACGCGCGATCTCGGCCAGCAGCACCGTGTTGGCGCCCAGCTTTGCGGTGGTGTTGAAGCCGCCCAGGGTGTATTTGGCCAGCGGGTTCTCGTCGCGCGCAATCGAGCCGCCTACCGCCACATCCTTGCTGAGCTTGAACTGGCCATCCGCACCGGTCACCCAGAACTTCTCTCCACCCTGCTCCACCTCGTAGGTGATGCGCACGGAGATCGGGTTCAGGTTTGAATCAAGCGTGGGCACGGGGCCCTTGAAGATCACCTGTCCAGAGAAAGGCTCGAAGGTGTAGTCAACGAAGCGCGCCTGCTGCAGCACCTGGAGGATCACCGCGGGCTGGTTCCGGTCACGCGTGACGAGTTCAACGCGCTCGGAGTTGCGGATTCCCGTGAGGTTGCTTACGAAGTACGGGCCTGAAATGCCGCGCGCCGGCTGCTCCTCCACCACCTGGCGAACGTTGTCGCGTGCCGCAAAGAAATTGGCGCTGAAGCGCTCGCTCTCGCCATGCCACTTGAAACCGGTGAGTGATCGCTGGTAATTCGACAGCGCCATGGCCTCGAACTGCGAGGCGGTCTGGATGTCGCCGTACAGCACGTACGAACGGTTCTTGTCCACCCGCACGTACAGCCGCGCCGCGGATCTCGCGTCAAAGCCTTTGATGGATGAATCGCCGTAGACCGGGTAGTACTCCTCGGGCTGGATGTCGCGGAACAGCCGGCTGCGGCTTTCCTTGTCGCTGTCGTAGCCCAGGGTGAGCAGGTAGTCGCCCTTGACCAAGCCCTTGAAGAACATGCGGGCCGACAGCCCGGCCGAGCCGCGGCCATTGGCGAATTCGCGCTGGATGTTGCGCAGATCCTTTTCCACCCCATCGTCACGCACCCCATCGGTGCGGTTCTTGTTGAGCGCGATCAGGCCTTCGATCACGCCGATGCCGACCAGCTCCCGTTTGTCCGGCACGAAGCGCAGGCTGCCGACCACTTCATTGCCATAGGCCAGCACGCGGATCTCGACATCCTTGGCCTCGCTCGGCGCAATCAGATCGAATTCCGCAACGCCGTCCTTGACGGGCACCTGAACGCCGGACGCCACACCGCTGCGATCCCCGCGATAGGCCGTGGTCTCGTCCAGCGGCCGATCAAGCAACTGCAGCCGTCCGCCCGAGAAGCTCACTGTCGCGATCGCATCTTCCTTTACAAGCTTGTCCAGCCGGTCGAGCACACGCACACGCAGGCGCACGCGTGTCTGCCCGTCCGCCGGTATGTCGTTGCGCTCGGTCGTGAGCTCGATGATGCGATCACTTCTGCCCGGGGCAAGACGCGGCAGATTGGAGTTGGCAGGCGTCAGCCCTTCCCCATCGCGGATCACGGGCACGAATCCGGAAGCCGGCGGCTCACTGCGCGCGATTTCAGGCTTCTCCGCCTTGGTCACACTCTCGGGTTGCGCCCAGGCAGGTCCGGTCGATGCGATGGCTCCGAGAGCCATGATCGCAGCAATGGCACTGGCCAGGACAGTCGGGCGGGGCTGCAGCACCTCGTGTGTGCGCTGCTTGGAGGACGGGTTCATTGTGTTTCGCAGGTTCAGGAGGACGCGACTCATTGCTGGCCTCCCTGGCGTTGCGGATCAGTCTGCCGCTGTGCGGGCACCTGCTGGGTGCCCTCCACTGCCGCATCTCGGCTTCGGAATCTGAGACTGCCATCGGCCTTGCCCTCGCGGCTCGCCGCGGCGGGCTCTCCCTGCGAACGGCGCGCCTTGACCTGGTTCATCACGTCCTGCGAGCACGTGCCCTCGATGAAGTCTGCACGATGCAACTCTGCAGCCTTGAGGTCGATGAACAAGGAGTTCGGATCCAGAGCGTTGCGGTTGCTGCTCGTGGTCAGGTACGCCCCACGCGGCAGCGTGAGCGGATCGACCTTCAGGCCATGCGTGCGGGGCGGCAGACCGCAATAGCTGTACTTGCCCTCACTGTCAGTGACCACGTAGGTGCCGTCAGTGAACAGCAGCTTCACGCCGGGGATGCCCAGCTCCTCCCGATCCTGGATCGAGTTGCCATTGCAGTCGACGAAGACCTTGCCGACGACGCAGGCGTCCGTCGTGAACACACCGCGCTTGACGCGTACTCGGGCAATGGCCTCGTTGGACTGTGCACCGCCGGCAGATGCGGCGCGGGCGCGGTTAACGCCATCGCCTTCCGCTGCACCTACACCGACGCGCAGGCGGTAAGTGATGGTCCGATCGCCGCTGAACGACCCCAGGGGGATCGACAGCACTGGCCCAGGCGCCCCGCTGGGATCAGCCTGACGCTGCCCATCCACCGCGAGCGAACCTGGAACGTATATGAAACCCCGCGGAATCCGGTCGGTCAGGGTCACGTCCGTATTGATACCTCCCGGACTGCGCACCCGGATCGTGTAAGGCACCACCTGACCAAGCTCCGCTTCGCCGGCGCCTGCCGTCTTCTCGACGAAGATCGGTGCCGCAAGCAGCGGATCCAGGGGAATGTGGTTATTGGTGACGTTGCCGCTGGCGGCGGAGATGGTGAACGTCAGGAAGTACTGCGTACCAGACTGCCCCGTGGTGGAGCAGGCCCCGCCGCTGACCCCTGCTGCAGGCGCGCCGGTTTGCGGCTGCACGGGCAGGGCGCTACCGGCGCTGCCCGCGACCGTCAGTGTCGGGCATGCAGGAATCACACCGCCCTGGGTGGCGGGTGCGCGGAAACCGGCGGGTGCCTGGATCACCAACGTGTACGTACCGGCAGGCGCGCCACCGGACAGACCGGCGTTCAGCAGCGTGAATGCATAGCCCCCCGCGACGACCGTACTGCCACCCGCCTGCGTCACCTGGGTGGCGGCAGCTGTGCCCCCGAGCAGATGCCGAGCCGGATCGAAGCCGGGCGGTCCCTGCAAGGTCACCGTCGCGCCAGCGACCGGTGTGCGCAGCAGCGAGGAGTACACCACGCCCGAGGCCAGCCCGGTGGTCGCTGTCGTGCCCACGGTCGCCGTGGTGGAGTTGTTGTTCGGATTGCTCTCAGGCGTTGTGGTGGAGGTCGTACCCACCAGCGTCACGGTGCCCGAGTTCGGCTGGCGATAGGTGAATCCGCAGCTGATGCTCGCTCCCGGCGCAAGACTGCTGCCCGCAGGCGGCGTGCACGTGCCCAATGTCACCGTGACGCCCGGCGTGGGCGAGGACACCGTACACGTCACCGCGTCAGCCGCGCCGCTGCCGGTCGGTGCGCTATTCGTGCAGGTGACCGTCCCGGACACCGTGGAGCCAGGCAGCGTCTCGGTAGGTAGACCGCTGATCCGAACGGTCAGATCGGGGGCCGATACCGGCGTCAAAGTGCTGCTTGCTGTGTTATTACCGAGATTCGGATCGCGAACGGCGACTTGGTCACTGCCTGCAGTCACGGTCGCGTTCACCGCGGTCGCGGGCACGATGAAGCTGGCGGTGCAGTTGATCGATGCACCAACAGCCAGCGGATTGGGGATCGGATTCGGCGTACACACAGGCGTTGTACCTGCAGGCAGCCCGGCGATAGTGCAAGTCGCAGCCAGTGCGGGCGAGGGCCCTGCGTTCGTACAGCTGAAACTCACGGTGGCCGTACCACCCACCACCGACGAACCGCCAAACATCGGTGTACCTGCCACCATGTCGGCCGCCGCACCCACGCTGATCTGCGCGCTGGCGCTGTCGCAGGCCGCGGGGCTCACCGCCGGGTTGGCGCAGATCTGGTAGTTCACCGTGTAGCTGCCCGGGGCCGTCGTGC
>JAIXTA010000148.1 GCA_027484405.1 Burkholderiales bacterium | reverse complement strand
GCAGCGACTAGAAGCGATCCAGAGCATGGAGGAGCTGGGCAGCGGCTTCTACCTGGCCATGCACGACCTGGAGATCCGCGGCGCCGGCGAGGTGCTCGGCGAGAACCAGAGCGGCGACATGCAGGAGGTCGGCTTCCAGATGTATGTGGACATGATCAATCTGGCGGTGCGGGCGCTGAAGCGCGGCGAGGAGCCGGACTTCGAGGCGCCGCTGACCCTGGGCATCGAAGTCAACCTGCACCTGCCCGCCCTGCTGCCCACCGACTACTGCGGCGACGTGCATGAGCGCTTGAGTCTGTACAAGCGGCTTTCGGCTGCAGAGACCGCCGAGGCGCTGGACACCCTGCACGAGGAAATCATCGACCGCTTCGGCAAGCTGCCGGAGGCGGCCCAGGCCCTGCTGGACACGCACCGCCTGCGTGTGATGGGCAAGGCCCTGGGCGTGGCGAAGATCGACGCCCATGCGGAGTCCATCACGCTTCAATTCGGCCCCAGGGTGCCCTTCGAGCCCTATGCGATCATCGATCTCGTGCAAAAGAACAAACACATCAAGTTGGCCGGCCAGGACAAGCTGCGCATCACCGGCAGCTCGCCGGACCTGGCCGCGCGCGTGGGCAACACCCGGGCGGCGCTGCGTCTGCTCGCCCGCACGGCCCAGCTGGAGGTAGCGGCATGAAGCAGGGACATCTTGCGAGCGCACTGGTCACGTACGCCCTGGCGGCTGCGCTCGCCGCCCCCGTCCACGCGCAGACAGCGCCCTCGGGCAGCGTGGCCGACACACTGAACATCCTGCAGGAGGCCTCGCGCCTGTTCCGCGAGGGCCGCAGCTTTGATGCCAAGCTGCTTCTGGTCCCGCTGGCCGGCCGCGACGTGCCTGATGCGCTCTTTGCCGTGGGCCGCATCGAGGAGTCGGAAGGCATGTACGCCCGCGCGGCCGAGCTGTATGAACGTGCCGCACGGCAGAAGCATGCGCCGAGCATCAACAACCTCGGGGCCTTGTACGCCGAAGGCCTGGGCGTGCCGCGGGACCCCGCGCGCGCCGTGGCCGGCTACCGTGAAGCCGCGCAGTTGGGTTCTGCGGACGGCATGGTCAATCTGGCACTGGCCATCATCACCCGTGCCACCAGCGCGCAGCCTGGCGAATCCCCGGCCGAGCTGGTCGAGCGTGCGGCCAGCCTCAACCACCCCGCGGGCATGCGCCTGCATGGCAGCACCCTGATGCTGGACCCCGCACGGCAGCGCGCAGGCTTCACCTGGCTGGAGAAGGCGGCCGCCGCCGGAGACGCACCCGCCATGGTGGATGTCGCCCTGGCCAAGCAGCGTGGCCAGATCACGCGGCGAGATTTCGAGGGTGCCGCCGCCCTGCTGCAACGCGCCGCGGCCAGCGGCCTGCCTGCCGCCAAGCGCGAGCTGGCCACCGTCTATGAGCTTGGCCTGGGCGTGCCGACCAACGCCGCGGAGGCCCAGCGCTTGCGCCGCGAGGTGGAGATTGCCGAGCGCGCAGCCGCCACGCGCCCCGCCGTGCCTGACCCCGCACCGGCAACGGTCCGCCGCTGAGGTCTCTGCGCCTGACGTGCTGGTCCTGCAAACGCCCTGTCCCCGAATCCAACCCGCTCATCCATGACCACGCTCCCGTCCTCCTCGTCCCATGCTAATCCCGAGCGCCTGCTCGACCTCACACTGAGCGGCGCCGCCCTGCGCGACTGGCAGGCGATTGCTGCCACGCACGTCTGGGCCGGCGCGCTGGGCCGCCCGATCGCCTCTGGGGTGACGGACAGCGGTACGCATTGGTCGCGCTTTGCCGTGCAGGCCGGCCAGGTGCACGCCGTGTCCGAAGGGGCAGCCGCGCTGCGCCTGGACGCGGCCGCGCTGCCGCCCGGGGTTCATCTGTCCGATTTCCGTTTGCTGGCCATGGACATGGACAGCACGCTGATCTCGATCGAGTGTGTGGACGAGATTGCGGACTACTGCGGCAGGAAGGCCGAGGTTGCCGCAATCACCGAAGCCGCCATGCGCGGCGAGATCAGCGACTACAACGAGAGCCTGCGCCGGCGCGTGGCGCTGCTCGCCGGGCTCGACGCAAGCGTGCTGGAACAGGTGTACGCCGAGCGTCTGCAGCTCAATCCCGGAGCACGGGAGCTGATCGATACGGCGCGCTCCTTGGGCCTGAAGACTCTGCTGGTATCCGGCGGCTTCACATTCTTCACCAGCCGCCTCAAGGTCGAACTGGGCCTGGACTACACACGCTCCAATGAGCTCGAGATCATCGGCGGCAAACTCACCGGGCGCCTGGTCAACGAGCTGATCGTCAACGCGCAGGTCAAGCGCCAGACCCTGGAAGCCACCTGCACCCTGATGGGTTGCCAGCCCACCCAGGCGATTGCCATGGGCGATGGCGCCAACGACCTGGAGATGATGCGCGTGGCCGGCCTCTCAGTGGCCTATCACGCCAAGCCGGCCGTGGCCGCGCAGGCGGGTACGCGCATCCGTTTCGGTGGTCTTGACACGGTCCTGACCTGGCTGCGCTGAGTCAAGCCCGCTAGGCGCGCAGCTCGGCAGCAGCCTGCGCAGCCCAGACCCAGGCCTCTTCCGACGCGGCCAGCACTGCCTCGATGCCGCCATACAGACCCGCCGTGACCTCGGCATCCGGCAGCTGCCGCCGCTCCAGCTGCTCAGCCAGGCTGAGCAGGGGCGCGAGCAAGCCGGCGCGCCGCACAAGCGCTGTCTGCAGGTTGTCCGCCAAGGACAGCGGCGCAATCGCGTCAGCCATGGGCAGCTGCAGCAGCACATCGATCATTGACAGCAGGCCCAGCGTGAACAGGCTCTGGGGCGGCACGTTCACCCGCGGTGCCAGCAGTTCAAAGAGTCGCGCACGGGCCAGCGCAATCTCCTGCAGCGCACGTGAGCTGGCGCGGCGCTCGCCCGCACTGACAAGCATGACCGTCAGCCAGCGGTAGAGCGCATCGCGCCCCATGAGCAGCACGGCCTGGTCCACGGAGTCGACGGCGCGCGCCACGCCCAGCAGCGGGCTGTTGGCATGCCGCAGCAGCTGATAGCTCAAGGCCACGTCGGACCGCAGTTCGGTGGCCAGCGCAGCGGTGTCCGCACCACTGACCAACTGATTGATCAACCGGCAAAGCTTGGCGACCTGCGGACCGGGCGCCCCCTTTTCGGGCGCTACCGCAGTCCGATCCAGCCGGCCGGCGGCCAGTTCAGCGCCTTCACGCAGGGCCGCCTCGATGGCGTCCACATTGGGCAGATTGACGATCACCCAGGGCACGCCGGGCCGTGCGCTGCGGTGCGACTGCACCAGGACTTGCCGCTCCTCGGCGCTGCGCAGGCGGCCATCGACAAACAGAAACTGCACCGGCAGATCGGTGGATTCGGTCGCGCCCACCACGGCATGCTGCGCCTGGAGCTTGCCGATCAGCTCACGTGCCTGCTCAGCAGGTGCAGCGCTGATGCCATCAAGGACGATGGACGCCCCAGCAGGTACGGTCTGCAAGACAGCCGGGCGCTCCAGCAGCTGCCAGGGCAGCATGGTGAGGCCGGCCCGGCCGGCCGCACGGATCGGCTTGAGCGAGGCCAGCACCATGGTGGCATAGGCAGCCAGGGTCGCCACATTGGCGCCTTCACGCGCGCGACGCAGCATCACGTCGGGCGGCAGCACCTCAAAGCCGGCAATCTGCCCGGAACGATCCAGCAGCGGAATGCGCGGACACGGCGTGTTTGCCGGGGGCACTGAGGATTCGATGCGCAGCGCCGCCTTGCCCGACGAAGGGTCGGCCGGAGCACCGGCCGCTTGCGCAGGCGCTGCACGCGCGGCAGGCGTTGTGGACGGCGCCGCGTCGCCGCGGCCCAGCAGCCGTGAGAGCCAGTTCAACATGCGCGGTCCTCGCCGCTCTGGGCAAGCTTGCAGGCCTCCGCCAGGACGACCTGGGCCACAGGCACCGCCTCGGCACGACTGCCGGCAATCAGATCCGCCGATGCAACGGGCCCGCTGTGGCTGCCAGCAGCCATGTGCGTGACCACGCACAGCGCGGCATACGGCAGGTCGAGTTCGCGCGCCAGTGCGGCCTCGGGCATGAGCGTGCTGCCGACCATGTGATTGCCGTCGCGAATGAGCTTGCGGATCTCGGCTGCGGTGGAATGACGCGGACCATTGACGCAGCCATAAACGCCACCGAAATGAGCCGTGCTGCCCACGCCAAGCACCGCGCGCTGCAGCACGCCACGCAGGCCCGTATCGAAGGGCTCGGCAAAATCGATCTGCCGGATCGGGCCATCGACGCCCTCATCAAAGGTATGGGCACGGCCCCAGGTGTAGTCAATGACCTGATCCGGGATGGAGAAGCGCGTCTCCAGCAGCTCGGGCACCAGGGCGGCCACCGAGGACACAGCGAACACGCGGCTGGCACCGACCTCGCGCAGGGCGAACAGATTCGCGCGGTAGTTGACCTTGTGCGGCGGCAGGGTGTGGCCGTACCCATGGCGAGCCAGAAAGACGATGGGCGCGCCATCGATGCGGCCAAACAGCAGGGCACCTGCAGGCTCGCCAAAAGGAGTGCGCACCACGCGGCGTGATTCCACACGCATGCCCGGCAACTGGCTCAATGCAGTGCCGCCGATGATGGCGGTCAGGGTTTCAGACGACATCCGCGATGCGCTCCTCGAGTTGCCCCGGCCGGCGGATCATCCGCTTGCCTTGGACAGACATGGTTCTTGAAATCAGGCAAGCCATTTTGCACACGCTTGCATCGGCTGACAGGCCAATTCATTTCGGCTCGCCGATTCGGGAACTCCGCTGCACATGCGCGCTCAGATTAGCCGCAGCTGCCCCTGTTCCGGGCGGCCTGCCCGCTGTGCCGCTCTGACTCAAGAGACAACCTGCACGGCGCCTTGCAGCTGCATGCAGCCCCAGTGGGCTGCGCCCACCTGCGAGCAGACAGCCTGCGTCGGCCCGAGCACGGGTCGCGCACCGGGTCATCCCTGCACTTGCCCCGGGATGGCTGAGATCGAAGCCACCGCATGCATGCGCCCGAGCGGCGCTGCGGCCGCACATCACAACGCAAGACAAACGGAGCACTCCATGCCGGAATTCGAGGCCTTGACCCGCGACTTTGCCTGGCCCGCGATCCTGCTTCTTGCCTGGACTCTGGGCGAGGCTGCCCACCGACACATGCGTCTGCCGCGCATCTCCATCTATGCGCTGGTGGGCTTCATCTGTGCCGATACCCAGTTGGGCATCCTGCCGCCGACCTCAGGCGAGGCCATCCTGCTGCTGGCCAACGTGGCCTTCGGCCTGATCCTGTTCGAGTTTGCCTACCGCATCAACCTGCGCTGGCTGCGTCTGAACCCCTGGCTGCTGGTCATGGGTCTGACCGAGGCGACCCTGACCTTTGCCTGCGTGTATCTGCTCGCCCAAGGCTTCGGCCAGAGCATGACGCATGCGCTGCTGCTTGCGGCCCTGTGCATCTCCACCTCCCCGGCAGCCATCATGCGTGTCATCAACGAGCAGCGCGCCTCCGGCCAGGTCACCGAGCGCACGCTGCATCTCGCAGCACTCAACTGCGTGCTGGCGGTGTTCGTATTCAAGGTGATCCTCGGCTACGTGGTGTACGAGAGCTCGGGCAGCGCACTGACGGCGGCCTACAGCAGCGCGGTATCACTCACGGCGTCCGCCGGCATCGGCTTGCTGGCAGGCCTGGCCATGCCGGCCCTGCTGCGCCTGCTGCAGCGCACGGAGCAGGATGCCTCCGTGGTGTTTGCGCTGGCCGTGGTGCTGCTGGTCGCACTGACACACGCCTTCAAGTTCTCGGCCCTGATTGCAACCCTCGCCTTCGGCCTGATGGCGCGACACCGGCGTGTGGTGATTGCACCCGCGCAACGCCACTTCGGCCCACTGGGCAGCCTGCTGTCGTTGCTGCTCTTCGTGTTCGTGGCGGCCTCGATCGATTGGCGGATCGCCCTGGCCGGCCTCGGGCTCGGGGCGGCGCTGGTGCTGCTGCGCACCGGTACGCGCATCACGCTGATCACCGCGTTCTCGCGCGTGAGTGGCGTGAGCTGGAAGAAAGGCGCGCTCACGGCGATGGCGATGACCCCGCTGTCTGCGTTTGTGATCCTGCTGCTGGAGCAGACCCGGCAGGTAGGCATCAACCTGGTGGATCAATTAGCCCCGCTGGCAGCGGCTGCGCTGCTGTTGGAAGTCTTGGGGCCGATGCTGACACAGTGGGCGCTCAAAGCCGCGGGCGAAACCCCGCACAACGACGAGGACGACTGACCATGCCGCTCGAACCCTTCAAGGACTCTGCCAGCCTGTCGATGGGCGTGGAGCTGGAGCTTCAGCTCATCAATCTGTCGGATCTGGACCTCACCGCCGCCAGCCCCGACATGCTGCACCTGCTCGCGCGCGAGAAGCACCGGCTGCCGGGCAGCGTCACACCGGAGATCACGGAGAGCATGATCGAGATCGCGACCAGCATCCAGCACCGGTACGGACCGCTGCGCGACGAGCTGCTGGCCATTCGCGATGGCCTGGTGCGCGCTGGCGAACGCCTGAACGTGGGCGTGTGCGGCGGCGGCACGCATCCGTTCCAGATGTGGACGGAGCGCAAGATCTACTCGAAACCGCGCTTCAAGGAAGTGTCTGCGCTGTACGGCTACCTGGCCAAGCAGTTCACGGTGTTCGGCCAGCACATCCACATCGGCTGCGCCAGCGGTGACGACGCCCTCTTCCTGCTGCATAGCCTGAGCCGCTACGTGCCGCACTTCATTGCGCTGTCGGCCAGCTCGCCCTTTGTGCAGGGGCGCGATACCCAGTTCAGCAGCGCACGGCTCAACTCGGTGTTTGCCTTCCCGCTGTCGGGCCGGGCGCCCTTTACCTTGAGTTGGCGCGACTTCGAGGCGAACTACTTCGCGCGCATGGAGCGCACGGGCGTGGTCCGGAGCATGAAGGACTTCTACTGGGACATTCGCCCCAAGCCGGAGTACGGCACCATCGAGCTGCGGGTGTGCGATACCCCGCTGTCGGTGGAGATGGCCGCCGCGCTGGCCGGCTATCTGCAGACCCTGTGCGCCTACCTGCTGGAGCGCAGGGAAGCAGCGCCCGAGGGAGATGATTACCTCGTCTACACCTACAACCGCTTCCAGGCCTGCCGCTTCGGGCTGGACGGCACGATCGTTCACCCCAAGACCTACGAACAGCTGGTGCTGCGCGAGGACATTCTTGCGACCATCGAGAGGCTGGCGCCGCACGCCGCGGCGCTGGACGCCCGCGGCGCGCTCGACTTGATCGCCCTGCGTGCCCGCAGCCAGAACGACGCGCATTTCCTGCGCACCCAGTGCGAGGCGCGTGGCAGCTTGGAGGGCATGGTTGAGGCGGCCATCGAACGCTTCGGGCAGGCGCGTAGCATGAATCTCACGGCTGCCCTCTGACACAATCGGCGTGAGATGCACGCCTCGATCAAGGGCACCAAAACAGGCCAAGATCCGCGCGGTACAAGCGGGAAATGGCCTGTCGGCTTTATCAATCAAGCGTTGAAAATACGCGTTCTCGATCGCTGATTTTCAAATACTTTTTGATAATCGATCATGCGCGCGCACCCGCCAGCCAGCCGGCCAGGTTGTCCTTGAGCTTCTTCAAGTCGGCCGGGCGCGTGTACATCATGTGGCCGGCGTCGTAGTAGTGGTGCTCGATGCGCTTTAGCTGCTCGGCATCCACGTCCAGCTGCGCGAGCGAGTAGTTGGTGGCGCTGTAGGGCGTGCCCAGGTCGTAGTGGCCGCTGGCCACCAGTACACGCAGGTGCGGATTGCGGCGCAGCGCGCGCGACAGGTCCACCGTGGTGTTGGTGTAGCCGTTGCCGCTCATCTTGCCCTTGCCATCCACCGGGCCGCGGCCCCAGTGCCAGCCCTGGTTCACCTCGCCGTTGATGATGCCGTAGCGGCGCTGGGTATCGATGCCCAGCTGGGCGAAGTAGCCGTTCACGGCGCTGGCATAGGGCGCGACGATGGCTTCGATGCCCGGGTCGAACTCCATCACGTAGCCGCGGCGCGCCGCCATCGGGCCGCTGACACGGCTTTCCAGCCGGCCGACCACCCTGCCCTCGTCGCGCAGCAGATGGGTAAAGAAGGTCTGGTCCGTGATGCGCAGGTTCTGCTGCTCGACCAGCGCCGCCGGCAGCCCCGTCAGCTCGCCGATGCGCTTGGCCAGCTTGGTCCGCTGGACGGTGCCCAGGCTGGCGCCGCGATGCAGGGCCACGAGGTAGTCCTCGAGCACGAAAGCCTCGGCGGCTGCCCGTGCGGCGGCCGCGTCGTTGAGCGCGCCCTTGAGCTTGCCGTGGTACTGCGCGGTGGCGGCAAAGCCCGGCAGGAACAGGCTGTAGGGCAGATCGTTGCCTGCCTGGAACACCAGGGTCTGCAAGTCCATGGCGCAGGAGACCAGGATCACGCCTGACAGCGCCACGCCGAGATCGAGCATCTTGTCGGCCAGCGCTGCGCCGCGCGTGGTGCCGTAGCTCTCGCCGGCGAGATAGACCGGGCTGCCGAAGCGCTGGTGACGCGCCAGCCAGGCCCGCATCACTTCGGCCAGCGCGCTCACGTCACCATCCACGCTCAGGTGACGCTTGCGGGCGTCCTCACTGGCGGAGACCGAATAGCCGGTGTGCGGCGGGTCGATGAACACGAGGTCGAAATGCTCGAACCAGCTGTGCGGGTTGTCCTCCACTGCGTAGGGCGGTGCCGGCATGGTGCCGTTTTCATTGATGTGGACACGCTTGGGCCCCAGGGCACCCAGATGCAGCCAGACCGACGAGGAGCCGGGGCCGCCATTGAAGGCAAACAGCAGGGGCCGCGCGGCGGCGCGTTCACCCTGCGGCTTGGCCAGGTAGGCCAGGGTGTAGACGGCCGCCTCCGGCTCACCCGGCTTGGCGCCGAGACCGTCCGGCATCACGGGCATGTACTGAGCGATGAAGTCGTAGTCCATGCGCCGGGCGCCGCTGCCGGTGCCGACCTGGGCCGTGCCGGTGGCGCGCGCGGGCGACTCCGCCAGACGCTGCATCACGGCCTCGCGCCAGGGCTCTTCCTTCTTGGCCTCCGCAGGCTTGGGGGTATCGGTCATGGGGTCTCCTTGGGGTGTTCCGGATATCTGTTCCGGATCGGTGCTCACTGTCTGGTCTGCTGATCAATCAGCCTCAGGTCTCTGCTCCAGGGCGGCGAGCAAGGCAGCTTCGTCCCAGATGGCAATGCCCAGCTCCTGCGCCTTGGTCAGCTTGCTGCCGGCTTCGGCGCCGGCCACCACCGCGAACGTCTTCTTGGACACCGAGCCACTGACCTTGCCGCCTGCTGCCTCGATGCGCGCCTGCGCGTCCTCGCGGCTCATGCTCGGCAGCGTGCCGGTCAGCACGAAGGTCTTGCCCGCCAGGCCGCTGCCCGCTGCAGCCGCAGCCGGCGCCGCGTGCGAGGGCGTGAGCCCCGCGGCCAGCAGTGCGGCAATCACCTCGCGGTTATGGGCTTCGGCAAAGAAATCGGTCAGGCTACGCGCCACCACCGGGCCGACGTCGGGCACCTGGAGAAACTGCTCCTCGCTGGCGGCCATCACGGCGTCGAGCGCGCCAAAGTGCCGGGCGAGATCCTTGGCGGTCTGCTCACCGACGTGGCGGATGCCCAGTCCGAACAGGAAACGGTGCAGCGCCGGCGCCTTGGAGGCGGCAATGGCCGCCACCAGCTTGACGGCGCTCTTCTCGCCCATGCGGTCCAGCGCGGCCAGGTCTTCTGCGCGCAGGGTGTACAGATCGGCCAGAGTGCGCACGTGCCGGCCGTCCACCAGCTGCTCGACGATCTTGTCGCCGAGGCCCTCGATATCCATGGCGCGGCGCTGCGCGTAGTGCAGCAGGGCCTGCTTGCGCTGCGCTGCGCAGAACAGCCCACCCGTGCAGCGCCAGTCGGCCTCGCCCTCTTCGCGCGCAATGTGGCTGCCACAGACCGGACAGGCGCCCGCCAGCCGCTTGTAGAGATCGAAAGGCTCGGCGGCCCCAACCTCGGCGGGACGCCTTTCGCGCACCACGTCCACCACTTCCGGAATCACGTCGCCGGCGCGCCGCACGATCACGGTGTCGCCCACGCGCACATCCTTGCGGCGGGTCTCGTCCTCGTTGTGCAGCGTGGCATTGCTCACGGTCACACCGCCCACGAAGACTGGCGCCAGCTTGGCCACCGGCGTCAGCTTGCCGGTGCGGCCCACCTGCACGTCGATCTCCAGCACAGTGGTCATCTGCTCCTGTGCCGGATACTTGTGCGCCACCGCCCAGCGCGGCTCTCGGCTCACGAAGCCCAGACGCCGCTGATCGGCCAGGCGGTTCACCTTGTAGACCACGCCGTCGATGTCGAAGGGCAGGCTGTCGCGCGCGGCGGCAATGCGGGCATGGAACTCGGTCAGGCCCTCGGCACCCTGCACCACGTCGCGGTGTGCGTTGACCGGCAGACCGAAGGCCGCCAGCGCATCGATGACCTGGCTGTGTGTCGCCTCGGCCTGCTCGACCACGCTCCACCCGCGCACCTCACCCAGCCCATAGGCAAAGAAGGACAGCGGCCGCTGCGCGGCAATCCGCGAGTCGAGCTGGCGCACAGCGCCCGCAGCCGCATTGCGCGGATTGACGAAGGTCTTCTCGCCGGCGGCGCGCTGGCGTTCGTTCATGGCCTCGAAGTCGTCCCGGCGGATGTAGACCTCGCCGCGCACTTCGAGCACCTCAGGAGCCTCACCCATCAGGCGCAAGGGAATCTGGCCAATGGTGCGGATGTTCTGGGTCACGTCTTCGCCCACCTCGCCATCACCCCGCGTGGCGGCCTGCACAAGCACGCCCTGCTCGTAGCGCAGGTTGATGGCCAGGCCGTCGAACTTGAGCTCGACGGCATAGGCCACCGGTGCGGCCTCCTCGGCCAGCCCGAGCTCCTTGCGCACCCTCGCGTCGAAGGCCTGTGCCCCGGCGGCAGTGGTGTCGGTCTCGGTGCGGATGGAGAGCATCGGCACGGCATGGCGCACCTCGGCAAAGCCCTCGAGCACGGCACCCAGCACGCGCTGCGTCGGGGAGTCCGGCGTGCGCAGTTCCGGAAAGCGCTGCTCCAGCGCCTCGAGCTCCTGATACAGCCGGTCGTACTCCGCATCCGGCACCAGCGGCGCGTCGAGCACGTAGTAGGCATGGGCATGGCGCTGCAGCTCGGCGCGCAGGGCCTGTGCGCGAACGGCGGCCTGCGCGTCGGCCAGACCGGCGCTGGAAAAGAGATCAGCGGTCATGAACACTCAGGAAAAGACGCGGCGAGCCCGCTCGGAACCCGGCGCGAGCCCGGCTTCAGTCATCTTGCGCACCACGTCGGTCAGGCGGGCGCGGATCAGGGCCAGCGCGTCGTCGGACAGCGGCCGCCCGTTGTCATCCACGAGGATGGCGTTGAGCATCTCGGCCATCCTGGCCGCCGCATCCAGTGCGGCATCCAGCGCACCGTGCGGTGCCCGAGGCACATCCACCACCAGGGTGACAAAACCCTCGCGGCGGCCGGGGCGCGGCACCACGCGCGCCAGCTCGCGGCCCTTCGTGTCCTGCAGCGCGTAGGCGCCGTCCTTGAGCGCACTGGTGATGCCTGCCCAGCGTGCGGCAGCGGCCAGCTCCTCGCCGCTGGGCTCGCTCGGGCCGGAGAGATGCAGGTGCAGCTGCGTATCCAGCGTGGCGCACTGGGCATCAAGCAGACGGCTGCGTGCGATTGCAGCCTCAACAGGCTCGACCTCCACATCAGCACTCAGTTGGTCCGCAACCTCATCCACCAGGCGCAGGAAGTGATTGAGATCGGCTTCGCCTACGGCTCCGGTCCGGTCAGCCAGCGTGAGGCCCATGTCGAGGATCGACGGTGCCTCAGCCTGCCAGGCATATCGGACAGGGCGCCGCCCAACTGCGGCACGCGCACCGGCCAGCTCACGGATGCTCGATTCCACCAGCGGCTGTTGAGCGCTCAGACGCGCAACCATCTCGGTGTCGGCGTCCAGCCCGGCCTCCAGCACCACAGCATCGGCCCCGATGCGTGCCGTGACTTCGGCCGGTGCAATGGCCTCCATGGGCAGCGCAAGGGCCGGCTCAGCGCGTGTATGGCGCAGCAGACTGGTCTGCTGCTCCTGGGCAAGCTCCGCCCTGTCGGTCTGAGCGTTTCGGCCCGCCTGCACGCGACCCCACACCCACACACCGGCCACGAACACCGCACCCAGCACCAGCAGAGACACCAGCAGTTGCATGCTCAACCCTTGCGCACGGTCTGCGCGCACTTCATTGATGTGACGAAATCGGTCGCGAGCCTACACCATCGGTGGCATCACGCTTCAGCCATGCGTGCGGCCTCGGCCATGTCCACGGCCACGATCCGGGAAACCCCCTGCTCCTGCATGGTGACGCCCACCAGCTGCTGCGCCATCTCCATGGCGATCTTGTTGTGGCTGATGAAGATGAACTGCGTGACATCACTCATCTGCGTGACCAGCTTCGCGTAGCGCTCGGTGTTCGCATCGTCGAGTGGCGCATCCACTTCGTCCAGCAGACAGAACGGCGCCGGGTTCAGGTGGAAGATGGCAAAGACCAGCGCCGTCGCGGTCAACGCCTTCTCACCGCCGGAAAGCAGCTGGATGGTGCTGTTGCGCTTGCCCGGCGGCTGGGCCATGACCTGCACCCCGGCATCGAGGATCTCTTCCCCGGTCATGACCAGCTTGGCGTTGCCGCCACCGAAAAGCGCAGGGAACAGGCGGCCGAAGTGCCCGTTGACCTCATCAAAGGTCTTCTGCAGCAGCTCGCGCGTCTCGAGGTCGATCTTGCGGATGGCGTCCTCGAGTGTGTTGATGGCCTCGGTCAGGTCCTTGAACTGGCTGTCGAGGTGCTGCTTGCGCTCGCGGCTCTGGTCGAGCTCCTGAAGCGCGGCGAGGTTGACCGGCCCCAGCGCCTCGATCTCGCGCGTGATGCGGTTGACCTCGGCCTGCAGCTGCACGGGCTTCCCGGAAGCGCCAGGCAGCGTAGCCAGCTTCTCGATCAATGCCTGCACATCGGCCTGGCGCTCGGCCAGCTGGGTGTCGAACTGCTCCTGGTTCAGGCGCGCGGCCTGCTCCTTGAGCTGCATCTCGGTCACCCGGTCGCGTGCCGGCTGCAGCACCTGCTCGATGCGCATCTTCTCGGCGTCCACATCGCGCAGCTGCGGGGTCAGCCCGTCGCGGTCCGTGCGTACGCGGGCCAGCGCGTCCTCGCGCGTGGCCAGCACGGCCAGCGCATCCTGCAGACCTGTGGCGGCCTGGGTTTCGGAAATGGTGGCGAGCTCTGCGCGGATCTGCTCGTCGTCTGCGGCCAGCCGAGCATCCTGGTCCTGCGCCATCTGCAGCAGGCGCTGCGCGTCGGCCTCGCGGGTGCTGATGCTCTGCACCTCGAATCGCACCTGCTGCAGCCCGATCTGCGCGGTGTTGACCGCCTGGCGGGCCTGATCCAGTGCCGCGCGGGCCTCGTCGGCAGCAAAGCGGGCGTCTTCGAGCTTCTGCTGCCGCTCGCCGAGGCTGGCGTCCATGTCGCTCATGCGGTTGTCGATCTCATCCATGCGGGCCTGCAGGGACTCCATCTGCGCATTGCATTCGGCCAGGTCCTCCTCGAGGCGCTGGCTGCGTGCCTTGTGCTCGGCAACGCGCTGTGTCAGCGTGGCTACTTCCATCTGCGCCTGATGCAGCCGGGCCGTGAGCTCCTGCGCGCGCAGGCGCTGCGTCTGCAGGGCGCTGCGGGCCTCCTGGGCGGCGCCCTCCGAGCGGCTCAGCAGGTTGCGGGTCTCGTCGACGATGAGCGTCTGGCCCTTCAGCCGCTTGGCAATGTCTTCCAGCTCCTGCTGGCGGGCCAGCAGGCCGTCGTCCGGACCCTCGGGGGCGTAGTAGCGCACCGAAACCCGGTCGATCACGTGGCCCTGCCTGGTCACGATGCGCTGGCCGGCGGTCAGCTGGCTGCGCTGCGCCATGGCGGTCGGCAGGTCCTCGGCCACAAAGACGCCATGCATCCACTCGGTGAGCACGCCGCGCAGGCCGTTGTCGTTGATGCGCACACGATCGATCAGCGCCACCAGCAGGCCACCCGCCGGCACCGGTGCAGCCGTCAGCCCGCTGTAGAAGGCCAAGCGTGCCGGCGGGGCGTCGCTGGCAAAGCCGCCGGCGCGATTCAGGTCACCCACCTCGACGGCCTGGACGCATTCACGCAGTACGGCCTGCACCGCAGTCTCCCAACCGGGTTCGGTATGGAGCTTCTGCCAGAGGCGCTGCACGCTATCGAGCCCGTGCTTGGCCAGCCAAGGCTTGATGCGCGAACCGGCCTGGGCTTCTTGCTGCACCCGAGTCAGCGTGCTCTGCTTGGCCTGCAGCTCCGAGAGCAGTGCGGTGGCTGCAGACAGCTCCTGCTGCGCGCTCGTGCGTTGCTCATCGGCTTCGGCCAGCCTGTGCTGGTTGTCTTCGACCTGTGCCTGAAGCACTTCAAGTTCTGCCCCGACGCGTTCGGCTTCCGCCTGTTGGACGGCGAGTCGCTGCTCGTCCGGGGCGCTCAGCCCCTTCTGCTCGGCGGTCAGCTTGTCAAGGCGGATATGCGCCTGGTTGAACTGCGTCTGCAGTGACTGCCGCTCATTGCCGAGAACGCGGAACTCGCGGTCGGCATCGCTGACCTCGGTGCGGCAGGCGTCCACCACCGCCAGACGATCGTCCAGCGCGGCCTGCGCCTCCGGAACCGCGTCTTCGGCGCGGGCCAGCACCTCTTCGGCGGCGGCCACCTTCTCCTCGCTCTGCTCGCGCTCGATGGCCAGCGCCTCCAGGCGAGCGCCGGCATCCTCCGCCTGCTGCGCCCACTGCTGCTTCTGCTCGACGATCTGGGTCAGGCGCTGCTGCAGCAGGTTGCGACGCTCGACAACCACCTGGATTGCGCTCTCAAGACGCATGACCTCGCTCTTGGCGCCGAAGAACGCGTTCTGTTCGTGGTTCACCCGGTCGCTGGCCGCGTAGTGCGCCACCCGGATCTCCTCCAGGCGTGCTTCACATTCGCGCAGCTGCGCCATCTGGGCTTCGAGATCGGTCTGGCTGCGCTCGACCAGGCTGAGCAGCCGCTCGCGCTCCTGGCGCGCCTCCTCGCGGCGTGCCGCCCAGAGCAGCAGGAGCTTTTCGTCGCCGTCCGCCGTGAGCGCGTTGTAGCGCGTGGCCACTTCGGCCTGGCCCTCAAGCTTCTCGAGCTGCGAGCCGAGCTCGCGCAGGATGTCCTCGACGCGGGTGAGGTTCTCGCGCGTGTCCTGCAGGCGATTGCTCGTCTCGCGGCGGCGCTCCTTGTACTTGGAGACCCCGGCAGCCTCTTCCAGGAAGACACGCAGCTCCTCGGGCTTGGACTCGATGATCCGGCTGATCATGCCCTGGCCGATGATCGCGTAGGCACGCGGACCGAGGCCGGTGCCCATGAAGATGTCCTGCACGTCGCGGCGACGCACGCTCTGGTTGTTGATGTAGTAGCTGGAGGTCCCGTCGCGCGTCAGCACACGCTTCACCGAGATCTCGCTGTACTGGCTCCACTGGCCTGCGGCACGGCCTGCAGCATTGTCGAACACGAGCTCGACGCTGGCCCGTCCAGCGGGCTTTCGATTGGTCGATCCATTGAAGATGACGTCCTGCATCGACTCGCCGCGCAGTTCGCTCGCCTTGGACTCGCCCAGCACCCAGCGCACGGCGTCGATCACATTGGATTTGCCGCATCCGTTGGGTCCCACGATGCCCACCAGCTGGCCCGGCACATTGATCGTGCTGGCATCGACGAATGACTTGAATCCGGACAGCTTGATTTGAGTGAGGCGCACGATGGACCCGCAAGGATGAAGCCAACAGGATCTGCCGCGCCAAGCGCGCAAGGCAAACAAAAAGAGCCGCGGGGTGCTCGGCTCTGTGGTTGATCTTAACATCGCGCTCCGAGCCGAAATGACCGCGAATTGCGCTCCGTATAATCCGCTGAAGGACTAGAAAAGGCCTATGAATCAAGACCTTGCGCGGCTCGTGCCGTACCCCTTCGAGCGTCTGCGCACCTTGTTCTCGGGTGCCACCCCGCCCGCTGATCGAGCCCAGATCAATCTGTCGATCGGCGAGCCCAAGCATCCGACGCCGCAGTTCATCCTCGACGCCCTCACGGCAAACCTTGGCGGCCTGGCGTCCTACCCCACCACACTGGGGTCGGATGCGCTTCGCACCTCGATTTCAGGCTGGATCGCTCGGCGCTATGGCATTCCAGCGCCCGATCCGGCGACCCAGGTTCTGCCCGTGAACGGCTCGCGCGAAGCACTGTTCGCCTTTGCGCAGACCGTGCTGGATCGCCAGCGCGGCGGCTGGGTCATCTGTCCCAACCCGTTCTATCAGATATACGAGGGTGCAGCGCTGCTCGCGGGCTTGGCGCCCTGGTTTGTCAACACAGACCCGTCCCAGGGCCATCGCGTGCCCTACGAGGCCGTACCTGTAGATGTATTGGCCAAGACGCAGCTCTTGTTCGTCTGCTCGCCCAACAATCCGAGCGGGCGCGTCACGAGTCTCGACGAATGGGCCGCACTCTTCGCATTGGCCGATGCCAACGATTTCGTCATCGCCTCGGACGAGTGCTACTCGGAAATCTACTTCCGCGACGAGGCGCCGCTTGGTGCGCTCGAAGCGGCCAAACGACTCGGCCGGAGCGACTACGCCCGGCTGGTCGTGTTTTCGAGCCTGTCCAAGCGCTCCAATGTGCCTGGCATGCGCAGCGGCTTCGTGGCCGGTGACGCGCGCCTGCTCAAGCAGTTTCTCCTGTATCGCACCTACCATGGCAGCGCAATGAGTCCCACCGTGCAGGCAGCATCTGCAGCCGCATGGGCCGACGATGCACACGTGGCAGAGAATCGCGCGCAGTACCGCGCAAAGTTCGAGCAGGTCACGCCCATCATCCAGCGCTGCCTGAAGACCGGCCTGCCGGACGCCGCGTTCTACCTCTGGGCTGAAGTTCCAGGCGGCGATGATGCCGGCTTCGCCCGCGAGCTGTTCCGCAGTCAGGGCGTGACCGTGCTGCCGGGAAGCTTTCTGGCGCGTGACACGGCCGCCGGCAACCCGGGCAAGGGCTACATTCGAATCGCGCTGGTCGATCAGGTAGACGCCTGCGTCACCGCAGCGCGCCGCATTGAAGAATTCGTCAACTTGAACTGGAAACCGCAATGAGCCAAGCACTTGCCAACATCATCGAACCGGCCTGGGAGGTGCGCACGAGCCTGTCGCCGGGGAACGCACCGCAGGACATTCGCGATGCGGTCGATTCGGTGATTGCGGAGCTCGATGCCGGCCGGCTTCGCGTCGCCGAAAAGCTTGAGGGCCGTTGGGTGGTGCACCAGTGGATCAAGAAGGCTGTGCTCCTGTCCTTCCGTCTGAATGACAACCAGCCGATGGGCTTTTCCGGCGACGTTGCGCCCTTCCAGTTCTACGACAAGGTGCCGACAAAGTTCGCTGCCTGGACGGCTGAGCAGTTTGCACAGTCGGGGATCCGCGTTGTGCCTCCCGCCGTGGCCCGGCGCGGCAGCTTCGTTGCGCGCAATGCCGTGCTGATGCCGTCCTACGTGAATATCGGCGCCTACGTCGATGAAGGGACCATGGTCGATACCTGGGCCACAGTGGGCAGCTGCGCCCAGATCGGCAAGAACGTGCATCTGTCGGGAGGCGTAGGTATCGGGGGCGTGCTCGAACCCCTCCAGGCCAATCCGACGATCATCGAGGACAACTGCTTCATCGGCGCGCGCAGCGAGGTGGTCGAGGGCGTCATCGTCGAGGAGAACTCGGTGATCTCCATGGGCGTGTTCATCGGCCAGAGCACCCGCATCTATGACCGCGCGACTGGCGAGACCCTCTACGGTCGGGTGCCCGCAGGCTCTGTCGTCGTGCCGGGCAATCTGCCATCCGCCGATGGCAAGTACAGCCTGTACGCGGCGATCATCGTGAAGAAGGTCGATGCCCAGACCCGTGCCAAGACAGGTATAAACGAATTGCTTCGCGGCGATTGATCGCAAGGCATCCGCGCACAAGACAAGTCCCGGGGAGATCGAGATGGCAATGGAGCAGATTCTTCGTTTGATGGCCGAGAAGAAGGCATCCGACGTTTATCTCTCTGCGGGCGCACCCATCACCATCAAGATCAACGGCACATGTGTGCCCTTGAACCAGGAGAAGCTCGCACCGCCCACCATCCTTGCGATGCTCAAGGAGGTCCTTCGCGAGAGCCAGATGCGCGAACTTGAGGAGTCATTCGAGCTCAACACCGGCATTCCTGTACCTGGCGTTGGCAGTTTTCGTCTGTCGGCTTTTCGTCAACGAAGTGCAGTGTCTGCCGTGATTCGTTACATCCCGGTTGACGTGCCGTCATTGGACACGCTGGGTGTCCCGCCGATCCTCAACGAGCTGATCATGGAGCGACGCGGGCTGATCCTCGTGGTGGGCGCCACCGGCAGCGGCAAGTCGACCACGCTGGCCGGGATGATCGATCACCGCAACAGCAATCGCGCCGGCCATATTCTGACCTTCGAAGACCCGATTGAATTCCTGTTCAAGAACAAGAAGTCGATTGTCAATCAGCGCGAAATCGGCAGTGACTCTCGCAGCCTGCAAACTGCGTTGAAGAACGCGTTGCGTCAGGCGCCAGATGTGATCTTCATCGGCGAAATCCGAGATCGCGACACGATGACCGCGGCCATTGCCTACTCGCTGTCGGGTCACCTGGTGCTGGCCACGCT
>JAIXTA010000088.1 GCA_027484405.1 Burkholderiales bacterium | reverse complement strand
GTGCCTTCGTGGACCTGGGCGGCATCGACGGCCTGCTGCACATCACCGACATGGCATGGCGCCGTGTCCGTCACCCGAGCGAAGTGGTGACCGTGGGTCAGGAACTGACCGCCAAGGTTCTGAAGTTCGACGCCGAGAAGAACCGCGTCTCGCTGGGTCTGAAGCAGCTGGGCGACGACCCCTGGTTCGGCGTGGCCCGTCGCTACCCGACCGGCACCCGTCTGTTCGGCAAGGTCACCAACATCGCCGACTACGGCGCCTTCGTCGAGATCGAGCCGGGCATCGAAGGCCTGGTGCACGTCTCCGAAATGGATTGGACCAACAAGAACGTGGCTCCCTCCAAGGTCGTCTCCCTGGGCGACGAAGTGGAAGTCATGGTCCTGGAGATCGACGAAGACCGTCGCCGCATCAGCCTGGGCATGAAGCAGTGCCGTGCCAACCCCTGGGAAGAGTTCTCCGCGCTGTACAAGCGTGGCGACAAGGTCAAGGGCGCGATCAAGTCGATCACCGACTTCGGCGTGTTCATCGGCCTGCCCGGCGGCATCGACGGTCTGGTGCACCTGTCCGACCTGTCCTGGACCGACACCGGCGAGGAAGCCGTCCGCAAGTTCAAGAAGGGCGACGAGCTCGAAGCCGTGGTGCTGGCGATCGATACCGAACGCGAGCGCATCAGCCTGGGCGTCAAGCAGCTCGAGGGCGATCCGTTCAACAACTACGCCTCGGTCAATGACAAGGGCGCTCTGGTGAACGGCACCGTCAAGAGCGTGGAAGCCAAGGGCGCAGTGATCGCCCTGTCCGACGAGGTCGAGGGCTATCTGCGCGCCAGCGAGATTTCCCGCGACCGCGTGGAAGACGCCGGTACCCGCCTGAAGGTGGGCGACGCCGTCGAAGCCATGATCATCAACATCGACCGCAAGAACCGTTCGATCCAGTTGTCGATCAAGGCCAAGGACAGCGCCGAAACGGCGGACTTCATGTCCAAGCAGGAAGAGAAGGCCACCGGCACCACCAACCTCGGTGCGCTGCTCAAGGCCAAGCTCGACAGCAACAAGGGCTAAGCCGCAAGGCTCGCCTGAAGCTTGCTCTGCAAGAGCCAGCCAAGGACCGCCGGGGCACCCAGCCGGGTGCCCCGGTGATTCCCGAATCTGGTACCACCGATCCCGGGTCGAACGTCATCTTCCTTCGCGGCGCTCCATGCCCCAGCAGAACCTGACCAAGTCCGAACTGATTGCCGCACTCGCGCAGCGCTATCCGCAGCTCTCCGCGCGGGATGCCGAGTACGCGGTCAAGACCATCCTCGATGCCATGAGCGCCACGCTGGCGCAGGGTCAGCGCATCGAGATCCGTGGCTTCGGCAGCTTCTCGCTCAATGTGCGCCCGGCGCGTACCGGCCGCAATCCCAAGAGCGGCGAAAAGGTGGTCGTGCCCGAGAAGCGGGTGCCGCACTTCAAGCCCGGCAAGGACCTGCGCGCTCTCGTCGATCATCATGACGACGAGCAGAACCGCGCCAACGACGCCAAGGCGGCCTGAGCCCCGCTGCTTCACAAGACGCTCAAGGAATCTACGCGGGCTGCACGAGTGTGCAGCCCGTTTGTCTTTGTGGGGGCGCAGCAGCCTGCAGCGTGGATGTGCCAGCCTGCATGCGCCGCCCTGTATGTGCCGACCTGTGCGCAGCGTCGAGAAGGCTGTGGCCTGCGCCTAGAATGCCGGGCATGCCTTGCGCCTGCGCCTTCGTCGTCCTTCTGCCTGTGGAGCGTCCATGCTGCGGCTGCTGACCAACGCCCTCTGGGTGGCCGTGTTCCTGTTCATGTTCTGGGTGGCGCTGAAGAATTCCGACACCGCCACCCTGCGTCTGACCGAAACCGCCAGCCTGACCGCGCCGCTGATCGTGATCGTGCTGATCGCTTTCGGCGCTGGGGTGCTCACCGCGCTCTTGGCCACGGCGCCGCGGCTGTTTCGCCTCAACCGCGAACTGCGCAACGCCCGCGGCGCGGCCCGTGTGGCGCCCACCGGTGCGCAGGCCACGCCGCGCAGCCCGGCTGCAGCCGCCGCGGCCCGCGCAGACGATGACGCCCAGCGTGCCGGGGCCTGAGCCTTTCTCTCTTCAAGCCGATCTCGAACAGAACATTCATGGATACCTGGTGGCTGCTGGCCATTCCCGTCATCTTCGGTCTGGGCTGGATTGCGCGCGGCTTTGATCTCAAGGAGCTGCTAAGCGAATCGGCCCGGCTGCCGCGCTCCTACTTCAACGGCCTGAATTTCCTGCTCAACGAGCAGCCGGACCGCGCGATCGAGGCCTTCATCGAGGTCGTCAAGCTCGACCCGGAGACCATCGAGCTGCATTTCGCGCTGGGCAATCTGTTCCGCCGCCGTGGCGAGATGGAGCGCGCCATCCGCCTGCATCGCAATCTGCTCGAGCGCGCCGATCTGCCGGTGGCGTTTCGTGATCAGGCCCTGTTCGCGCTGGCGCAGGACTACCTGCGCGCGGGCCTGCTGGACCGCGCCGAGTCGGCCTTCAAGTCCCTGGCCGACACGCCCCATGCCGACGCCGCTGCGGGTTTCCTGGCCGAGGTCTACCAGCTTCAGAGCGAATGGCAGCTGAGCATCGATGCCCTGCAGCGCAGTGGTGGCGACACGCCCGCCAAGGCGCGCACCATTGCCCATCTGTATTGCGAGCTGGCCGAGGCGGCCATCGAGCGCAAGGATCTCAAGGCCGCGCGCGAGCAGCTGGTCCGGGCCCGCGCTGCGGATGATGCGCTGCTGCGCATCGTGCAGATCGAGATCGGGATTGCCGCGGCCGAGCAGGCGTGGGCACGTATCGTCGAGCTGGGTGACCAGACCCTGCTCGCGCATCCTGAATTTGCGCCGCAGATTGTCGAGGCCTACATCGAGGCCGCGCAGCACGTGGCCTTCAGCGCGCCGGGCGTCCGGCCGCTGGATGCGCAGCTGCGCAGCTGGTTCGATGCCTCGCCCAACGACGCGATGGCCGCGGTCATCATCAAGCGCCTCGAGAGTGCGGGCCAGCTTCCCGCGGCGCTCGAGTTTGCCCGTGTCGCGCTGCAACGCCTGCCGCGCCTGTCGCAGGCCCATGCACTGCTGCGCCTGCGTGCCAGCATGCAGGGCGATGGCGACGAGGACTTAGCGCACATCACCCAGATGATGAGCGGCCTGTTGCGCGGCCAGAAGCGCCACGAGTGCCGCAACTGCGGCTTTCGTGCGCAGCGCTTCTTCTGGCAATGCCCCGGCTGCAAGCAATGGGACACGCTGCCCTATGCGGCCAGCCCGGTAGGCCCCTGAGCGCGCCAGGAACGGCCAGCCTGCAGGGCGGCTGCGCTGCATGGCGGGTGCGTGCGTCTCACATGACTTCACAATTGGATCGGCGCCGGGGTCAACGCCCTGGCGCAGAATGCCGTTTCGGGCAGGCGGACTGCACCGCAGCCACGGAGGGACGATTCATGCTGAAGAAACTGGTTTTCACGCTGCTCGCGATGATGGCGAGCATCAATCTGGCCTGGGCCGCTGTGGACGTGAACACGGCCACCGCCGCAGAACTGGACGCCGTCAAGGGCATCGGCCCGGCGATCTCCAAGAACATCATCAAGGAGCGCAAGAAGGCCCCGTTCAAGGATTGGGCAGACTTCCGCGCCCGAGTCAATGGTGTGGGCGACAAGACCGTGGTCACCATGAGCGAAGGTGGATTGACCGTGGGCGGCAAATCCTACGCGGGCGCTCCCGCCAAGCTAAGCCCTGCGCCCACCCCGGCGGCTTCTCCTGCGTTCAAGGGTGCTGCGCCTGCCGCAGCATCGGCGCCTGCAGCGGTCGCGGCTCCTGCTCCGGCGGCCAAGACCCTGCCGGCCCCGGCACCGGCGCCGGCCCCTGCCGCCAAGACCATGCCGGCACCCGCGCCCGCTGCGAGCCCCGCGCCTGCAACCAAGTCGGCTCCGTCTGCCGTGGCACCGGCCGCAGCGTCAGCCAGCACTGCCCCGGCGGCCAAGGATCTGCCCAAGGCCGCGACGACCCCCGGTGGCCCGGTACTGCCCAAGCCCGCCGCACCCGCCGCGCCCGCGGCCAAGGACGCGTCGAAGGGGGCCCCCTCTGGCGCGTCCGCCGCGTCTGCCGGCGGACCTGTCCTGCCCAGGGCTGCTGCCGAAGCCAGCAAGAAGGCCAAGGACGACAAGGCGACCAAGGACGACAAGAAGGCCGAAAAGAAGTCCGACAAGCCCGAGGCCAGGAAGGACGAGAAGAAGTGATCTGAATCGCGCGCAGCGCCCGGCCGTTGCGTGCATGTCCGGCGACAGGGCCGCCACCCATGGGTGTGCGGCCCTTTCTCTTGTGGGGCTTCTCGGGGCCGATCAGGCAGAGGTGGTGATGGGCTCGGATACGATTTCCGGATGAGCCACACCGCCTCGCCCCAGTACCCCACGATCGAACAGACCATCGGCCACACGCCGCTTGTGCGCTTGCAGCGCATTCCCGGCGAGGTCGGCGCGCCGCGCGGCAACGTGATCCTGGGCAAGCTGGAAGGCAACAACCCGGCGGGATCGGTGAAAGACCGGCCGGCGATGTCGATGATCTGCCGGGCCGAGGCGCGCGGCGAGATCAAGCCGGGCGACACGCTGATCGAGGCCACCAGCGGCAACACCGGCATTGCGCTAGCCATGGCGGCGGCCATCAAGGGCTATCGCATGGTGCTGATCATGCCCGACGACCTGAGCGTGGAACGCCGCGCCGCCATGACGGCCTATGGCGCCGAGCTGATCCTCACGCCCGCCGCCGGCGACGGCGTGAGCAAGGGCATGGAGTATGCGCGCGACCTGGCCGAGCGCATGCAGCGCGAGGGCAAGGGCCGCGTGCTCGACCAGTTCGCCAACCCGGACAACCCGCTGGCGCACATCGAAGGCACCGGCCCGGAGATCTGGCAGCAGACGGGCGGGCGTGTCACGCACTTCGTCAGTGCCATGGGGACCACGGGCACCATCACCGGCGTATCCACCTACCTGAAGCAGCAGAATCCGGCGATCCAGATCGTCGGCGCGCAGCCGGAGGAGGGTTCGCGCATTCCGGGCATCCGCAAGTGGCCGGAGGCGTATCTGCCGCGCATCTACGAGCCGACCCGCGTCGATCGGCTGGAATACGTGAGCCAGGCCGAGGCCGAGGCGATGGCGCGCCGCATGGCGGCCACCGAGGGCATCTTCTGCGGGGTGTCTGCCGCCGGGGCGCTGTGCGTGGCCCTGCGCGTGGCCGCCGAGGTGCGCGACGCCACGATCGTCTTCATCGTCTGCGACCGCGGCGACCGCTATCTGTCCACCGGCGTCTTCAACGCCTGAGGGCACGCCTGCCGCCGCAGGAGGCCTGGCTGTCGAACGGCAGCCTTACATTTTCGGACAGAAAAACGAAGGCACATTAATAGCCGAAGATCCGCTTGGATCAAGCGGGAAGTGCCATTTTGGCTATCTGAAAACAATTGAAAACGGCCAGAAAATGCAGGCTACTGCACCATCTGGCCGTTGATGCTGAAGCCGGGCTGCGTGCGCCGGCTTCGCAACGTGCTCAGCGGAAGCCGACGCGGTCCAGCAGGCGCTGGGCTGCAGCAGCCTGGCGGCCGATGGTCGCGATCGACAGGCGCTCGCGCTTGAAGTCGCCCAGGGCGGTCAGCTCGGGGTTGGCGGCCCGGGCGCCGTTCACCACGGGCCACTCGTTGTTGCCGTTGGCAAAGTAGGCCTGGGCCTCGTCGCTGGCGAGGTATTCCAGGAAGGCCTGCGCTTCGGCCCGGTTCTTCGCGTTGCGGGCCATGGCGCCGCCCGAGATGTTCATGTGCGTGCCGCTGGTGGCCTGGTTCGGGAAGATCAGGCCGACCTTCTGGACGAGTTCCTTGTCCTCGGGCCGCGAGCTCTTCATCAGGCGCACGAAGTAATAGGTGTTGGTCACGGCAATCTGGCATTCGCCGGAGGCCACGGCGCGGATCTGGTCGGTGTCACCGCCCTTGGGGTCGCGCGCCATGTTGTCCACCAGACCCTTGAGCCAGGTGGTGGTGGCGGCTTCGCCGCTGCGCTCCAGCACGCTGCCGAACAGAGAGAGGTTGTACGGGTGGCTGCCCGAGCGGATGCACAGCTTGCCCTTGTTGCCGGGCGCTGCGAGCTTCTCGTAGGTGTCGACCTCGGCCGGCTTGACCTTGGACTTGTCATACACGATCACACGCGCACGGCTCGAGAAGGCGAACCAGGTGTTGTCAGGCGCGCGCAGGTCGGCCGGAATGCGTTCGGTAAGGATGCGGCTCTGCACGGGTGCAAACAGCCCCTCCTGCTGGGCACGCCAGATGCGCGCGGCGTCCACCAGCAGCACCACATCCGCCGGCGAGGCGGCACCCTCGGTGCGCAGGCGTTCCAACAGCGGCTCGTCGCCCAGCTCGATGCGGTTGATCTTGATGCCGGTGGCCTTGGTGAAGTTGCTGTAGAGCGCCTCGTCCGTCTGGTAGTGGCGGGCCGAGTAGAGGTTGAGCACGCGCTCCTGCGCCTGGGCGGGCAGGGCGGCGGCCAGGACGGTGGCCAGGGCGGCTGAAAGCAGGGCGCGGCGGGGTAAAGAGAGCTTGGCGGTCATGGTCAGTCGATGAGTCAATGGAGAAAGGCGAACGGTTCTTGGGCAGGCACTGCACATTGGAGGCTCGGGCGGGCTGCATGCCGCTGAGGTGGCTTGCCGTGCGGGCCGCAGGGCCGAGCGCTCCAAATGCGAACGTTTCGCAAATATAAACGAGAATGATTCGCAGTTGTAAATCTAGCCTGCGGGCAGCCGGGCCATCTTGATCTGTATCAGCCTGGCGCGAACCGTCTGCACGGCGTGTCCGGCGGCAGGGGCGTGCATCGACGTCGCGCAACCGTCTCGAACGGCCCGCTCCGCGCGCATTGCCGTCGATGCAAATCATTGACTGACGGTGCGGCGGACACCGGTGCGGCCCGGGCTGGGCCATATCATCCGCACCCATGCACAACACCCGACGCCCTTCCGACACGCCTGACGCTTCACGCCGCGGCGCCCATCGCGTTCTGCTGGCCGCAGCGCTGGCGCCGCTCATGGCCCTCGCGCTGGGCTGCACGACACCGCGCGCACCCGTTGAGCCGCCTGCTCCGGCGCCTGTTCCTGCGCCTGCGGTCACGCCGCCGCCGGCCATGGTCCCACCAGCTCGCGCCCTGCGCGTCGGTCTGGCGCTGGGCGGCGGCGCAGCGCGCGGCTTCGCACATATCGGCGTGATCAAGGTGCTCGAAGCCCAGGGCATCCAGGTGGACGTGGTCGCGGGCACCAGCGCAGGCAGCCTCGTCGGGGCGCTGTACGCCAGCGGCATGAACGGCTTTGCGCTGCAGCAGGCGGCGATGACCATGGATGAGGCGACGCTTGCGGACTGGAGCATCACCGGCCGGGGCATGCTGCGCGGCGAGGCGCTGCAGGCCTTCGTCAATCGTCTGGTGGCCAACCGGCCGATGGAGCAGTTTCCCAAGCCCTTTGCGGCTGTGGCGGCCGACTTCAGCAGCGGGGCCGGCGTGCACTTCACGCGCGGCAACGCCGGGCAGGCCGTTCGCGCCTCAAGCAGCATCCCGGGCGTGTTTTCGCCGGTGCGCATCGGCACGGCCGACTATGTGGATGGCGGGCTCGTGAGCCCGGTGCCGGCCCTGGCGGCGCGCCAGCTGGGCGCAGATTTCGTGATCGCCGTGGACATCTCGGCCCTGCCGCGGCGCGGCGAAGTCGACGGCCTGGCCGCCACGCTGAACCAGACCATTGCGATCATGGGTCTGGGCCTGAAGGCTGCCGAGTTGCGCCAGCATGCCGACGTGGTGATTCGCCCGGAGATCGATCAGGTCTCGGCCGCCGACTTCAACGCGCGCAACCAGGTCGTGCTGGCCGGAGAGATTGCCGCAACGCGTCTGTTGCCGGAGATCCGGCGCAAGATGGACGAGGTCCGCAAGGCGAAGAACCTGCGCTGAGGTCTATCGGTGCGTCGACACCATCGAATCCCGCTCGAATGGCGTGCCTTTTGAGTCTCGGCCGCAAGGCCTGCGCGACAGCGCTCTGAGGCCAGCTGCAGGGTCGTCCTTCCCCCTCCGGGAGTGGGAACACGAAGGGGGTGCCCCCCCACCTGCGGCATTGAGGGCAGGATTCGGTCGCCTCGCCGGCATGTCATGTGCGGCGCCTCGGCCCCGCCCGGCTTGCCTTTCAAGTCTCACCCGGAAGGCCCGCGCGACAGCGATCTAAGGGAAGCTGAAGGGTCGTCCTTCCCCCTCCGGGAGGGGGAACACGAAGGGGGTGCCCTCCACCTGCGGCATCGAGGGCAGGATTCGCTCACCTCGCCGGCACGTCATGTGCGGCGCCTCGGTCCCGCCCGGCTCGCAAGGCTTGCCTTTCAAGTCTCACCCGGAAGGCCCGCGCGACAGCGATCTG
>JAIXTA010000031.1 GCA_027484405.1 Burkholderiales bacterium | reverse complement strand
GCGCGCCGGTCTGGGTCGGTCGGCAGCGGGCCAAGGCGGCGAGAGCCTTGCTTGAGGCACATCCTGATATCGACGTCGTGATTGCGGATGACGGTCTTCAGCACCTTGCACTGCAGCGCGATGTGGAACTTGCCGTGGTGGACAGCCGCCGATTCGGCAATGGTTGGCTCATGCCAGCCGGCCCCCTGCGTGAAGGACTGTCCAGGCTGGATCGTGTCAGTGCGGTTGTGCTGCGTGATGTCGCCCCGCTGGCGCACATAGCCGCTCCGCAATTCAGACTGAGCCTTCAGATCGACTCCTTCCTGCATCTGGCGACACGCGAGGAACTGCCGACCCTTGCATTCGTGAAGCGATTCCCGCAGGTGACTGCGGCGGCTGGCATAGGCTACCCCGCCCAGTTTCGGGCCAGCCTAGCGAAGATCGGTCTGAATGCATTGGCACTGAGCGAGGAATTGCCGGACCATTTTGACTGGATGCAGGTGGACTGGGCGCGGGATCTCGCGGGACCGATCGTGATCACCGAGAAGGATGCGGTGAAGGCGGAGCGCCTGAATGATCCGCGCTTGTGGGTGGCGAGAGCGGTCCCGCACCTAGAATCCGAACTCTTGGACCTTATTGTGGAGCGGATCCGTGGATCCCAAGCTGCTTGATGTACTTGTCTGTCCGGTGACCAAGGGCAAGCTGGTGCTCGACCGCGACGCCAGTGAGCTGATTTCCGTGCAGGCAAAGCTGGCGTTTCCGATTCGCGACGGCATACCGTGCATGCTGGTGTCGGAGGCGCGTTCGCTTGACGCCCCACCGGACACCTCTGACACCACCAAGGCATGAGCCCGTTTGTGGTTGTTGTGCCGGCGCGGCTGGCATCTACACGCCTGCCCAACAAGCCGTTGGCCATGATCGGCGATGCGCCCATGGTCATTCATGTTGCACGTCTTGCGCAGCGCAGTGGCGCACAGGCCTGCTGGGTGGCGACGGACGCGCAGTCGGTAGTCGACGTCTGCACGACGCACGGCATCTCTGCGATGCTCACCTCGGTCAGCCATCCGACCGGCACTGATCGGCTGGCTGAGGTCGTCGATCGGCTGGAGCTTACAGACGAGCAGATTGTCGTGAACGTGCAGGGCGACGAACCCTTGCTGCCGCCAGAGCTGATCGGCAATGTGGCCGAAGCACTCGATGAACAGCCGGACTGCGCGATTGCAACCTGTGCCCACGCAATCTCCGATTCTGCGGAAATCTTCAATCCGAACGTGGTCAAGGTTGTGTGTGACGCGTCCGGCCGGGCGCTGCTGTTTTCACGTGCGCCGATTCCGTGGGGCCGTGAGCGCTATCCCTTCGAAGGCACGCTGCCGGCGGAGGCCCCCGCAGTATTGCGCCACGTGGGCCTGTATGCATACCGCGCAGGCTTCCTGCGCCGGTTCCCGAGACTTGCCGAGGCGCCGATCGAGCAGTTCGAAAAGCTCGAGCAGCTTCGCGCGCAGTGGCATGGCGAGCGGATCGCGGTCCGCGTGCTGTCCGATGCGCCGCCTGCCGGGGTCGACACACCCGAGGATCTGGCTCGGGTTCGTGCGCTTCTCGGGTAAACCCGGGCAGGTTCGCGCGACGTACACCACTCTTGATGCGGGAGCGCACGCCGAATCGCTTGGCAGCCCCGCGTCAGTTGGGTAGCCTCGCCACTTTCCTGAAGAGAGGGGAGTTCTTCCATGAAGAGAGTTCTGCTCGGTGTGCTGCTGGCTGCTGCCATGCTCGGCACTGCGGTGCATGCCAAAACCCTGCGCTGGGCCAGCCAGGGGGACCCGCAAACGATGGACCCGTACTCTCAGAACGAGGGTCTCACCAACGCCATCAACAACCACATCTACGAGTATCTCGTTGGCCGCAACGAGAAGCTCGAGAAGGTGCCCGAGCTGGCGGAAAGCTGGCAGCAAATCGATGCCGTCACCTGGCGCTTCAAGTTGCGAGCGAACGTGAAGTTCCATGATGGTTCGACCATGACAGCCGATGACGTCGTGTTCAGCTACCAGCGCGCCGCCCATCCCAACAGCCAGATCGCGCCGTATTCGCGCGCCATGGGTACGCCGCGTAAGGTCGACAACCTGACGGTCGAGTTCAAGATGGATAAGCCGAATCCGATCTTCCTCGAGCACGCCAGCACGATCTTCATCATGAACAAGGCCTGGGCCGAGAAGAACAAGGTCGAGCGCCCCTTGTCGTTCAAGGACAAGGAAGAAACCTTTGCCTCGCGCAATGCGAACGGCACCGGTCCCTACATGCTCAAGAGCCGCGAGCCGGATGTGCGCACCGTGATGGTTCGCAATCCGAACTACTGGCGGCCGATCAAGGGCAATGTCACTGAGGTGGTCTACACCCCCATCCGCGCTGATGCCACCCGCACTGCGGCCCTGCTCTCCGGCGAGATCGATCTTGTTCTGGATCCCGCACCTCAGGACGTGCAGCGGCTTAACCAGCAGGGCGGTCCGACCAAGATCCTGTTCGGCATGGAAAATCGCGTGATCTTCCTGGGCTTTGACCAGAACCGCGACGAGCTGCTGTACAGCGACGTGAAGGGCAAGAACCCCTTCAAGGATCGGCGCGTGCGCGAGGCCTTCCACCGCGCCATCGATGCAGAAGCCATCAAGAAGCGCATCATGCGCGACCAGGCTCAAGTGGTTTGGTGCATGACCCCGTCGCCGCTGGCCTGCCTCGCGCCTGAGCTCGACAGGGAGCGGCCTGGCGTGAACGTGGATGCCGCCAAGAAGCTGCTGGCCGACGCCGGCTACCCGAATGGCTTCGAGGTCGGCATGGACTGCCCGAACAACCGCTACATCAACGACGAAGAAATCTGCCAGGCCGTGGTCGGCATGCTGGCCCGCATCGGCGTGAAGGTGAAGCTGACCACGATGCCGCGCACGACCTACTTCCCCAAGCTTGAGCGCGCCGACACCAGCTTCTACATGTTGGGATGGGGTGGTGCGATCACGGATGCACAGGTCACCATGGGCCCGGTCATGCACTCGCGTGACGAGAAGACCCAGCAGGGCTTCTACAACTACGGCCGCTACTTGAATCCCAAGCTGGATGCGCTGATCGACGCCGCAGCGGTCGAGCCGGACGTCAAGAAGCGCACGGACATCATCCGTTCGGCCTTGCGCATGCACAACGAAGAGTTCCATCACGTTGTGCTGCACCGCCAGATGATTCCCTGGGCCATGCGCAGCAACGTGGATGCTGTCCACGCTGCCGACAACTACATGCGCTCCTGGTGGGTGACCGTGCGTTGACCGGCGATTGAATCAGGTTGTCTGACCTGAATCTAGATCGAGTAAGGGGCGCGTAAGCGCCCCTTGCTTTTCTACGGGCTGCGCTGCGTCGGCAAGCTGCGCACCCATTTGACCAAGCTCCAAGCGCTCGGTTAATTTCAACCGGTTAGCACCGGGAGGCGAAGCCCCGCGCTTGGGGACCGGCTCGACCCCAGTGCCGATCACCGCGGGTTTCGCGCCAAGACTAGAACACAATACTGGGACGCTTTTCACATGCGATTGATTCTTCTGGGCGCGCCTGGCGCCGGCAAGGGCACACAGGCCAGCTACATCAAGGAGAAGTTCGGCATTCCGCAGATCTCCACGGGTGACATGCTGCGCGCTGCAGTCAAGGCAGGGACGCCATTGGGCGTCGAAGCCAAGAAGGTGATGGATTCCGGCGGCCTGGTGTCCGACGACATCATCATCAACCTCGTCAAGGAACGTCTCACCCAGCCGGACTGTGCAGCCGGCTATTTGTTTGATGGATTTCCACGCACGATTCCCCAGGCCGATGCCATGAAGGCTGCCGGCGTGGCCATCGACTATGTGCTGGAGATCGATGTGCCAGACAGCGAGATCGTCGAGCGCATGAGCGGCCGTCGTGTCCATCCCGCGTCCGGTCGCACCTATCACGTCAAGCACAACCCCCCCAAGGTCGCCGGCAAGGATGACCTCACCGGTGAAGACCTGGTTCAGCGCGATGACGACCGCGAGGACACCGTCAAGAAGCGCCTGCAGGTGTATCACGAGCAGACCGAGGTGCTGCTGGGCTACTACGGCAAGTGGGCGCAAAGCGGTACGGCCGGCGCCCCGCAGTACCGCAAGGTCAACGGCGTGGGTGCGGTGGAGGAGATCCGCAGCCGAGTGGACGCCGCCCTGGCCCGCTGAACACGGATCGCCCAGACGCTGCATGCAATCAAACGCCGTATCGATGCAGCCTGACCGGTCGAGTGCCCGTAAACCGATCGGCCGAGTGGTACTCGGCGCCCCAATTCGGAGTGATGCTGTAGCCCATGCAGCCGCCGATACGAACGCCCGCCTGTGCAGACAGCGGGCGTTTTTCTTTGCCCCAATGGTTTGAGGAGACTACGGGGTAACCACAACAGGAGGAGCTTGATGTCTGCCAATGAAGCACTATTGCTTGCGCTGATCTGCGGATTGGCCGCTGTGGCTTACGGGGTCATTTCAATCGGCTGGATCAACCGGCAGGACCCTGGCAATGCGCGAATGCAGGAGATCGCCGCCGCCATTCAGCAGGGCGCGCAAGCGTATCTGTCCCGGCAGTACCGCACGATCGCCATGGTCGGTGTCGCGCTCTTCGTGGCCATCGGGCTGATCCCCGGCCTGGGCTGGGTCACGGCGTTCGCCTTCCTGGTGGGGGCCGTGCTGTCTGGTGCAGCAGGTTTCATCGGCATGAATGTGTCGGTGCGGGCCAATGTGCGCACTGCGCAGGCGGCGAGCAAGGGGCTCAACGAGGCACTGGCTGTGGCCTTTCGCGGTGGCGCCATCACTGGCATGCTGGTGGTGGGCCTGGGCCTGCTCGGTGTGGCGGGCTACTTCTGGTTCCTGACCAAGAATGTGCAGCCCGAGCAGGTCTATGGCGCCATCAAGCCGCTCATCGGTCTGGCCTTCGGCTCCTCGCTGATCTCGATCTTCGCGCGCCTGGGCGGCGGCATCTTCACCAAGGGTGCAGACGTCGGCGCTGATCTGGTCGGGAAGGTGGAAGCCGGCATCCCCGAGGACGATCCGCGCAACCCTGCCGTGATTGCCGACAACGTGGGCGATAACGTGGGCGATTGCGCCGGCATGGCTGCAGACCTCTTCGAGACCTACGCCGTGACGCTGGTGGCGACGATGGTGCTGGGCGCGCTGCTGGTGGCCTCTGCGCCGCTGCAGGCGGCCCTCTATCCGCTGGTGCTGGGTGGCGTGTCGATCATCGCCTCGATCATCGGCTGCTACTTCGTCAAGGCCAGCCCCGGCGGCAAGATCATGAATGCCCTGTACAAGGGGCTGATCGTCGCTGGCGTGCTCTCCCTGATCGCCTTCTGGTTCGTTACGCGGCAGATGTTCCCTGGTCAGGTGAGTCTGGACGGCGGCAAGACGGTGACCGCTATGCAGCTCTTCCTGTCTGCAGTGGTCGGCCTGGTGCTCACGGCCGCGATGGTCTGGATCACCGAGTACTACACCGGTACCGACTTCAAGCCGGTCAAGTACGTGGCGCAGGCCTCCACCACCGGCCATGGCACCAACATCATTGCGGGCATTGCGGTGTCCATGAAGTCCACCGCCTGGCCGGTGATCTTCGTCTGTGCAGCCATTCTGGCCTCCTTCTCGCTGGCGGGGCTCTACGGCATTGCCGTGGCGGCCACCTCGATGCTGTCGATGGCCGGCATCATCGTCGCGCTGGACGCCTACGGCCCCATCACCGACAACGCCGGCGGCATTGCAGAAATGAGCGAACTGCCCGACAGCGTGCGCGCAGTCACCGACCCCCTGGACGCCGTGGGCAACACCACCAAGGCCGTGACCAAGGGCTACGCCATCGGCTCGGCCGGCCTGGCCGCGCTGGTGCTGTTCGCGGACTACACGCACTCGCTTGAAGCCTATGGCTTCAAGGGCGTGACCTTCGACTTGTCGAACCACCTCGTGATCG
>JAIXTA010000073.1 GCA_027484405.1 Burkholderiales bacterium | reverse complement strand
TGTTCATCTTCAGATAGACATCGACCGGATGCATCAGCGCACGCGCGGCCAGCAGATCGATCTGCTGTGCGCAATGCACGGTCATCGACAGGCCGTAGCGCTCGACCAGATCAAGGTCGGCAGCTTCGAAAATGCCCTCGAGCAGCAGGATCGGCTTGAGCCAGCCCGCCTCGCGGCAGCGCACGGCCTCATTGAGGTCCAGCATCGCCAGACCGTCGGCTGCGGCAAACGCCGCCACGCCGCGTTCGATGCCGTGCCCGTAGGCATTGGCCTTGATCACGGCCCAGACGAAGGCCGGGCCGGCATAGCGCCGCGCAACGGACAGATTGTGGGCGAGCGCTGCGTGGCTGATGCGAGCCTGGATCGGACGCGGCATCGGCCCGGCCTACTGCAGCGGTTCTTTGAGGAAAGACGGCATTGGCAGCGAGAGGGTCTCGATGCCCTCTTCAGCGAGCTTCTGCCGCTCTTCTGGCGTGGCGCGGCCGCGAATGGAGCGTTCGGGCGACTCGCCATAGTGGATGGCGCGGGCCTCGGCGGCAAAACGCTCGCCAACATCTTCACTGCCATCGACCAGGGAACGCATGAACTTCCACATGGCCTGCGGCGGCACAGCCAGGGCGTCGCTGGTGGCATCTGCCGGCGCAGCAGCGCCCGTGTTGATGCGCGCGGCGGAGACCTGCCGCGCGATCTCGATCGAGCCGCAGATCGGACAGACCACAAGGCCGCCGGCATTCTGCTCCTCGAATGCGTCGTGACTTGCAAACCAGCCTTCGAAACGGTGGCCGTGTTCGCACTGCAGATCGAAAACCTTCATGGCGTGATGCGTGTCGGCCCGGAGAGCCGCTGGAGGAGAGGGAACGTGAAACCGGAAGGCTGGTGCCGCGGGCCGGAATCGAACCGGCACGAACGTTTTACCGTTCGGCGGATTTTAAGTCCGCTGTGTCTACCGATTTCACCACCGCGGCGCAGGCTCGGCGCAGGGCCGCTTGCGTGCAGTCAGGAGAGGAAGTGGAGGCGGGTCCCGGAGTCGAACCGAGCTAAACGGATTTGCAATCCGCTGCATAACCGCTTTGCTAACCCGCCACGGCCATGACTGGGTGATGCGACTGTATCACGCTGAATCTTGACGATCCCGCATGCCATGCACCAGCACCTGGAACGAAAAAGGGAAGCGGCGCTTCCCTTTGTTTTGTCTGGAGCGGGAGACGAGTCTCGAACTCGCGACCTCAACCTTGGCAAGGTTGCGCTCTACCAACTGAGCTACTCCCGCAGAGCCCTAAATATTACACAGTGAATTTCAGGTCGTCAAATCGAAGGGCCGAATGGAACTCGATGACGCGCTCGAGTTCCGGTGCAACGCGCAGGACTCAATCGCGCATGTGCACGCGCGCAAGCCAGAGGTAGTAGGCCATCGACCACACCGTGAGCACGGCGGCCACATAGATCAGCACGGTGCCGATCTCGCGCACCGGAATGAAGCCAAAGAGCTTCTCGTTGAACAGCAGCATGGGGATGGCCACCATCTGCGCTGCGGTCTTGAACTTGCCCAGTGAGTTCACCGCGACGTTGCCGCGCTTGCCCAGCGAAGCCATCCACTCGCGCAACGCAGAAATGGTGATCTCGCGGCCGATGATGATCAGCGCCACCAGAGCCGAGACACGGTTGAACTCCAGCAGCAGCAGAAGCGCCGAGCACACCAGCAGCTTGTCAGCCACCGGATCGAGAAATGCGCCGAAGGCCGAGGTCTGGCCGGTCTTGCGCGCCAGCCAGCCGTCGAACCAGTCGGTCAGCGCAGCAGCGACGAAGATGACGGTCGCGATCACGTCCCGCGTCACCGGGTGGATCGTGTCAGGCAGGTAGTACAGGGCAACCAGAACCGGAATGGCCAGAATGCGCAGCCAGGTCAGCAAGGTGGGCAGAGTCAGCACGGATGGGCGAGCGTCTTGTCGGTGTTGTTCTAGGAATGGAGCGTGCGGTAGATCGTTTCGGCGAGCCCGCGGGAGATGCCCTCGACCGAAGCAATGTCGTCGATCGATGCGGCCTGCAGCTGTCGCACACCGCCGAATCGCGCAAGCAGGCGCGCCCGCTTGCGCGGCCCCACGCCCTCGATGTCCTCAAGCTTGGAAGTATTGCGTACTTTGGCACGCTTGGCCCGCATGCCCGTAATGGCAAAACGGTGCGCCTCGTCGCGGATCTGCGCCACCAGCATGAGCGCCGCGGATTCGCGGCCCAGCTCGGCCGGCGCGCGCCCGTCGGCAAAGATCAGGGTCTCAAGGCCTACGCGGCGCCCTTCCCCCTTGGCCACGCCAACGAGCAGGACATCATCCACGCCAAGGTCCTCGAAAACCTTGACCGCCTGTGCCAGCTGCCCGGCACCGCCATCGATCAGCACCACGTCCGGCCACACGGCATCGTCGGTCTCGGCAAGCTTGCCGTAGCGCCGCGTGAGGGCCTGCAGCATGGCGGCGTAGTCGTCACCGCCCGTGATACCGGTGATGTTGAAGCGACGGTACTCGGCCGCCTGCATCTCGTTGCGCACAAAGACCACACAGGAGGCCTGAGTCGCCTCACCGGCCGTGTGGCTGATGTCGAAGCACTCGATGCGCAGCTTGGCGGTGTCGTCCACCACCAGGCCGAGCACATCAGCCAGCTCGCGCGTGCGCTGCTGTGCCGTGCCGCGCTCCGCCAGCAGGCGCGCCAGGGCAAGCTCGGCATTGCGCATGCCCTGCTCGAGCCAGATGCGCTTCTGCTCCTGCGGCTGCTTGAGCACGCGCACATTGCGACCGGCCTGGGCATTAAGAAAGGCCAGGGACTCCTCGTCAAGCGCCACGTTGCAGACGATCACGTCCGGAATCGCGCCATCTGCATAGTGCTGCGACACGAAGGCCGCCGCCACCTCGGCCGCCGGTTCCGTCTCGCCCTCGCCGAAGTTCACATTGGGAAACAGCGGCCGGTCGCCGAGATGGCGTCCGCCCCGGACCATGGCCAGGTTCACGCAGGCCCGTCCTCCGGCGACAGCTACGGCCACCACATCCACATTCTCGTCACCGAGTGCATCCACACTCTGCTGATGCAGGACCTTGGACAGGGCCGAGATCTGATTGCGTACCAGCGCGGCTTTCTCGAACTCCAGTGCATCGGAATGCGCCAGCATCCGCCCCTGCAGTTCATTGAGCACGTCAGCGCTCTTGCCCTGCAGGAACTGCACGGTGCGATGCACATCGGCCGCGTACTCCTCTTCACTGATCTTTTCGACACAGGGCGCTGAGCAGCGGCCGATCTGATGCAGCAGGCAGGGCCGGGAGCGATTGCGAAAGACCGAGTCTTGACAGCTGCGCAGCTGGAAGACTTTCTGCACCAGCCCGATGCTCTCCTTCACTGCCCAGGCCGATGGATAGGGGCCGAAGAACTGCGCCTTGCCGCCCGCCTCGCCGCGGTAGTAGGCGACGCGTGGATAGCGGTGATCGGTGAGCTTCAGGAAGGGATAGCTCTTGTCATCGCGAAACAGGATGTTGTATCGCGGCGCCAGCGTCTTGATGAGGTTGTTCTCGAGCAGCAGCGCTTCGGCCTCGGATCGCGTCACGGTGACTTCGATGCGCACTACCTGCGACACCATCTGTGCGATGCGCGGACTGCTCAAGGTCTTCTGGAAATAGCTCGAGACCCGTTTCTTCAGGTCGCGCGCCTTGCCCACGTAGAGCACCTTGTCGTCCGTACCGATATGGCGATAGACGCCGGGCAGACCGGGCAGGCTGGCGATGTAGGCCCGAAGCGCCTCCGCGCGAGACTGTTCATCGCTCGCGCTCAGCTCGGCTGATGCCTCCTCCGGCAAGTGCGGATCCATCGCGCTCATTGCCCTGCCCTGCAGTTCATTCAGCGCGGCAGGAAGGGCGCGATGAGCTTGCGGGCTGCACGGTAGCGCGAATCAGCCTGCAGATCCGACCAGTCCGGCGCATCGCCGACTGGGTGAAGCGCCTGGATGCGCCGCGCACGGACCGGGTCGACCATCAGTGCATTCGCCGCAAGCAGCTCGTCAGCAAGATCGGGGCGATTGCAGACCGGCACCATATCGCAGCCTGCCTCCAGCGCCACACGGGCTCGCGCATGGATGTCGCCGGCCACAGTCGCACCCTCCATCGCCAGATCGTCGCTGAAGATCGCACCACCGAAGCCGAAGCGCTGCCGCAGGATGTCCTGCAGCCACACGCGGCTGAAGCCCGCCGGCTGGGCGTCGACCTTCGGGTAGATCACATGGGCTGGCATCACGCTAGCGAGCGTCTCCGACAGCCAGTCGTACGGCAGCGCATCGGCCGCAAGGAGCTCCTCAAGCGATCGGTCGTCCAATGGAATCTCGTGGTGGCTGTCGGCCTCCACATAGCCGTGGCCGGGGAAGTGCTTGCCGCAGCTTTGCATGCCGGCCTGGAGCAGGCCGTGGATCAGGCTCTTGGCAAGCACAGCCGCCACCCGCGCATCCCAGTGGAAGGCCCGTGTGCCGATCACGGCGCTGCGGCCGAAGTCAAGATCCAGCACAGGCGTGAAGCTGAAATCCACGCCGCAGGCGCGCAGCTCTGCGGCCAGCACATAGCCGCAGGCCGTGGCCATGCGGGTTGCAGCCATGGCGTCACGCTGCCAGAGCTCGCCAAGCACCTGCATGGCGGGCAGATGGGTAAAACCGTCGGTCTTGAAGCGCTGCACGCGTCCGCCTTCGTGATCCACGGCGATCAGCAGCCGGGGATGACGCACTGCATGGATCTCGTTGCACAGCGCCGTGAGTTGCGCACGCGACTCGAAATTGCGAGCGAACAGGATGACCGCTCCCGTGAGCGGATGCTGCAGGCGCTTGCGCTCATGTGCGGTCAGCGAAGTGCCGGCCACATCGACCATGACGGGTCCGGGAAGAGCTGCTTGATTCATGGATGTGTGATTGTGTTGGCCCCGATGTGCGCAGCTGGCGACGCCGACTCCAGCACCACGAAGCTGACTGCGTAGTTGTGTTCGTCACTCAGAGTGGCATGGGCAGACAAGTCGCGCGCGGCCAGCCATTCTCGCATTGCGCCATGCGCGACGATCGCCGGACGGCCGCCCGGCTGATTGAGGATCTCGATCGCCTGCCAGGTCATGGGCGAGCGCATGCCCAGGCCACAGGCCTTGGAGAAGGCTTCCTTGCAGGAAAAGCGGGTCGCCAGGTAGGTGACGCCGCGCGCTGCATTGGCGCTGCGCCGCCGCTCAAACACGGCGAGTTCCTGCGCGCCCAGAATGCGCTGCGCAAATCGCGGCTGACGCTCAAGTGTCTGCGCGATGCGTCGTATGTCGACGATGTCCGTTCCGATGCCGTAGATCACGCAGCCCCTCGCTCGCTCAAGGTCACGGGCGTCGCCTTGGCCCGCAGCCGGCTGAACTCCTGCCAAGCCTGGCGCGAACGTGCACCGCAGCCCGCACGCGCGTGGTCGATCACTCGGCGCAGCACCGTCTGAAGGCGGCGATTGCGTGCGGAATCACCGAAATTGTCGGCCAGCAGAGCGACGAAGTCTTGCGTCAGCAGTTCGCCCGGCCCCGCTGGCAGCATGCGCCAGCCCTCGTGTTCATCGAGGGACCATGGTGCATTCGGAGAAACGTCGGCAAGCACGCTTGCATCCGGCACGGGCATGTAGCCTAGGTCGCGCATCAGCCGATACTCGAAGCGCCGGATGGTGGCGTCTGTTGCACCGGGTGCGGCAAGGCCCGCCAGCGCATCCACATAGTGGTCAAAGACCTCCGGATGCGGGTCGCGACGCGGCAGCAGGCCGAGAACAAGCTCATTGATGTACATGCCGCTCAGAAGACGCTCGCCCTCCAGGACCCCCATACTGCCGGCCCACTCCAGACCGGAGAGCACCTGCACCTCGGACTTGCCCACAAGCTTGCAAGTCACGGGTGCAAAGGGCTGCAGCAGCGGTCGAACCCCTGAGCGCGGCCTGCGCGCCCCCTTGCCCAGAGCGACGACACGGCCCTGATCGCGAGTAAGCAGCTCGGCAATCAGGCTGCTCTCGGAGTAGGGCCAGACATGGAGAACGAATGCCAACGTCCGGCTGGCTGCGGTCTGGGAACGCGGCGCCATCACGGAACGCCGCTCAGTCGTAGCCCAGCGAGCGCAAACTGGCTTCGGACTCCGCCCAGCCTTCTCGGACCTTGACCCAGAGCTCCAGGTGCACCGGGCAGTCGAAGAGCTTTGCAAGGTCGAGCCGTGCTTCCTGGCCGATGCGCTTGATGCGTTCACCCTTGTGCCCAATGATGATGGGCTTGTGGCTGTCCCGAGACACCACGATCGCAGCGGCAATGCGCTTGCCGCGCGGCGTGTCTTCCCAGGTCTCGATCACCACCGTCGTACCGAACGGCACTTCGTCACCGGTGAGACGGAACACCTTTTCGCGAACGCGCTCGGTGGCGAGAAAGCGCTCGCTTCGATCCGTGAGCGTGTCCTCCTCAAACAGCGGGTCAGACTCGGGCAGCAGGCTCGCAATGGCCTGCTCGAGGGGCTCAAGGCCAAGCCGCTTCTCTGCCGACACCGGAACAATCGCGGCAAAGTCTCGCACGGCAGAGAAACGCGCTATCACAGGCAGGAGTTCATCCTTGCTGGCCAGCAGATCGATCTTGTTGATGACGGCAACGACCGGCAAGGTCTTCGGCAGGATCTCGAGCACCTTCATGTCGGCGGCAGACAGCTCGCCGTTCTCGCTGACGAACAAGGCGGCCTCCACGCCGGTGATGGCCTGCGTAACGCTGCGGTTCATGAGCTTGGGCATGGCACCACCGTGCCGCGTCTGGAACCCCGGCGTGTCGACAAACCCGATCTGGTGGCTGGGACGGCTCAACACGCCAAGAATGCGGTGGCGGGTCGTTTGCGGCCGTCGTGAGGTGATGGAGAGCCGCTCGCCGATCAGGGCATTGAGCAAGGTCGATTTGCCGACATTGGGGCGACCGACAATGGCGACCAGACCGGCCCGATGCGGCGCGGCTTGGGAGGCTTCCGTATTCACGCGCTCTTTCCGGGTTCGGAGGCTGCCGGGGTCAGCAAGTCGGGCTGCGGTGTCTGGACCGTGGCTACGGGCAGACTCAGCTGCGTATCGCGCCGTGCGGTCTTGCGCGCGCGCTTAGCCGCTGCAGGCGCCAGTGCCATCACCGCTTCTAAAGCGAGCTTGGCTGCGCCCTGCTCGGCTGCGCGCCGGCTGCCACCCATGCCGACTACGCGGACATCCAGCTTGGGCACGAGGCATTCCACCTCAAACTCCTGATTGTGGGCTGCGCCATGCGTGGCGATGACGTTGTAGGTGGGCAATGCGATCTTGCGGCCCTGCAGATATTCCTGCAGCAGGGTCTTGGCGTCCTTGCCGAGGGTCTTGGGGTCGATCTGCGCCAGCACCACTTCATAGAGCTTGCGTACGACCTTGGCGGCGGCGTCGAATCCCGCGTCCAGAAAGATGGCGCCGAACAGAGCCTCCATCGTGTCCGCGAGGATGGACGGACGGCGAAATCCGCCGCTCTTGAGTTCGCCTTCGCCCAGGTTCAGGTACTGCGAAACCCCCACGGACTGCGCAATCTCGAACAGCGCCTGCTGCTTCACAAGGTTGGCGCGAAGGCGAGATAGGTCACCTTCGTCGATCTTGGCGTACTTGTCGTACAGCAGATGCGCGACGGCCAGATTGAGGACTGAATCCCCAAGGAATTCAAGGCGCTCGTTGTGGACGGAAGAAAAGCTCCGGTGCGTCAGCGCCTGCTGCAGAAGCGCCGGCTGCTTGAACCGATGGCCTAGACGATCTTCGAGGCCCTTCAGATCCATAGGATTACTCGGAGCTCGCCTCGTAGTCGATCACGAGGCTGACGGGGGCGATCAACTCGATCTTCTTCTGATAGGCCACGGAGGCCACGACCTTCTCACCACGCTTGGTCACAGCAATGTCCTTGCCGCCGATGCTGGTGATGTAGCCGGCGCTGGCGATGAGATCGAAGGCGGCGCGAACGCTCGCCGGGGTGTCACCCTTTTCGGCTGCTTTCTTGAGGGCCTTCTTGACCTCGAGATATTCGGTGATCGTCGGCGTGACCTTCATGCCCAGAAGCAGACCGCCGCCGACAAACACCAGCAGAAAGACGACGCTGAGCAGACTCAAACCGCGTTGCTTAGAAAACATCTCTCTTGCCCCCACCATTACTGGATACGACCGATGCGGCTGATGTTACTGAAGTTCATCCACACGAAAAATGCTTTTCCGACAACAAATTCGTCATCCACGAATCCCCAAAAGCGGGAGTCTTGGCTGTGGTCACGGTTGTCGCCCATCACAAAGTATTTTCCTGAGGGCACCCTGCACTTAATGCCATTTGGAAGCGTGCTGCAGGCGCCTTCATAGTCACCGCCAGCGATCAGCGACACCTCAGGGCCGGCAGCGGGATTGTTCAGAATTGAGTGCTTAACCGGGCCGAGCGTTTCATCAAACCGCTCCGTGGACCACGTTGTGTTGCGATCATTGTCAATGTAAAGGTACGTACCTGCGCGCGCTGCCGCTACGGGGACGCCGTTGATTGAAAGCTGCTTGTTTACGTACTCGACTTCGTCACCTGGCAAGCCCACCACACGCTTGATGTAGTCCACGCTGGGTTTCCCCGCGCGCTCATTGGGCGGATACCGAAAAACCACGACGTCGCCTCGCTCCGGACTGCCTGTGGAGATCAGCTTTGAATTGGATACCGGCAGACGAATGCCATAGGTGTACTTGTTGACGAGAATCAGGTCGCCCACGAGCAAGGTCGGCGTCATCGAGCCCGACGGAATGCGAAACGGCTCGGCCACAAAGCTGCGAAGGAAGAACACTGCTGCAATGACCGGGAACAGCCCGGCCGTCCACTCCAGCCACCAGGGCTGCCGCATCTGGCCTTCGATCACACGCTTGCGCGCCTGCGCCACGGCTTCATCGCCCTCGGCAGCGCGGATCGAAAGGGCTTCACCCGCATCAAAGCGCGCCGCCGCCGCATCGGCCAGGGCCCGGCGCTGCTTGCGGAAGACGAACAGGTCCAGCACAAACAGGATACCGGTGATGATCGTCAGGACGAGCAGCACCATGGCGAAGAATTTCGCCCCGAATTCATCGATCACTTATTTCTCCCCCACCTGCAGGATGGCCAGGAAGGCCTCCTGCGGAATCTCGACGTTACCCACCTGCTTCATGCGCTTCTTGCCGGCCTTCTGCTTCTCGAGCAGCTTGCGCTTGCGGGAGATGTCGCCGCCGTAGCACTTGGCGAGCACGTTTTTGCGCAGGGCCTTGATGTTCTCTCGGGCGATGATGTCTGCGCCGATGGCGGCTTGGATGGCCACATCGAACATCTGGCGCGGGATGATCTCGCGCATCTTCTCGGCCACGGCACGGCCGCGCGAACGCGCTGCGCTCTTGTGGACGATGATCGACAGGGCATCGACCTTGTCGCCGTTGATGAGGATGTCGACCTTCACCACGTCACTGGCGCGGTACTCCTTGAACTCGTAGTCCATCGAGGCATAGCCGCGCGAGGTGGACTTCAGGCGGTCGAAGAAGTCGAGCACGATCTCGGCCATCGGCATGTCGTACTTCAGCACGACCTGGCGGCCGTGGTAGGACATATCAAGCTGGATGCCGCGCTTCTCGGTGCACAGGGTGATGACGGAACCCACGTAGTCCTGCGGCACGAAGATGGTGACCGTGACGATGGGCTCGCGGATCTCGTCGATGCGCGAGACCTCGGGCATCTTGGAGGGGTTCTCGACCATGCTCACGGTGCCGTCGCGCTGCAGCACCTCGTAGATC
>JAIXTA010000132.1 GCA_027484405.1 Burkholderiales bacterium | reverse complement strand
CTACAGCCCGCGCTTCATGTGGATGTGGCCCAATGCGCGCATCTCCGTCATGGGCGGCGAACAGGCCGCCAGCGTGCTGGCCACCGTCAAGCGCGACGGCATCGAGGCCAAGGGTGGCACCTGGGTTGCTGCGGATGAGGAAGCCTTCAAGGCGCCGATCCGCGCCCAGTACGAGCGCGAGGGCCACCCCTACTACGCCACCGCGCGCCTGTGGGACGACGGCATCATCGACCCGCGCGACACACGCACCCTACTCGCCCTGGGCTTGAGTGCCAGCCTGAACGCGCCGATCCCGGACACCCGGTTCGGCATCTTCCGGATGTAGGCCGTCTGCGTGGTGTTCATGCTCAGCTTCCGTTCCGTGTTGCGCCTTGCCGCATCAGCCTTGCTGCTGGCCGCCGCGGTGCTGCCGACCCGGGCAGAGACGGCGGCCAACCCGCTGAGCATCGCCGGCCCGCAAGGTATTGCGCTGCAGGTGCACTGGCACCCGCTCAAGGATGCGCGCGGCCCGCAGCCTGTGGTGATCGCCTTTCACGGCTGCGCGGGCCTGTACCGCAGCGATGGCGTCACCTTTGACGAGCGCTACCCGGACTACATCAAGTTCCTGCATGAGCGCGGCTACGCCGTGCTGTTGCCCGACAGCTTCACTTCGCGCGGCAGTGGATCGATCTGCGAGATCGCTGCGCGGGACCGGACGATCAATGTCGAGACCCGGCGCGAGGACGTCATCAGCGCCATCGCATGGCTCAAATCGCGCAGCAACGTGGACAGCAAACGCATTGCCTTGCTGGGCTGGTCGCACGGCGCAATGACAGTCCTCAGCGCATTGAACACGCAGCGCGATCCGCATGCACGGGGCGTAGCGGGTGCGGCGGTGTTCTACCCCGGCTGCGGCGAGCTGCTGCGTCGCGGCTACGGTCTGCAGGTACCGCTGCTGATGCAGCTGGGCGCGCTGGATGACTGGACCGCGCCCGAGCCCTGCGAGAAGCTCGCGGCGCAGCTCACGGCACAACCGGGCAGCGATGTGACCCTGCGCATCTACCCCGACAGCTATCACGGCTTCGACAGCCGCACACCCGCGCGATTCCGGATGGGTGTGCCGAACGGCACCAACCCGAACGGCGTTCATGTCGGTGGCAACCGCAAGGCCCGCGCCGAATCCCTCGAAGAGCTCGACCGCTTCCTGAAACGCATCTTCCAATGAGCTACCAAACCCTCGAAGTCCTTGCCGACGGCCCAGTGGCCCAGGTGTGGATCAACCGACCCGATCTGCGCAACGCCTTCAACGAGACGGTGATCGCCGAGCTCACGCGCGCCTTCACCGAGCTGGGTGCGAACGACGAGGTGCGCGCCATCGTGCTCGGCGGCCGTGGCAAGGTTTTCTGCGCCGGCGCCGACCTGAACTGGATGAAGGCCATGGCCGACTACACGCGCGAGCAGAACCGCGCCGACGCCCTGGCCCTGGCCACCATGCTCAAGGTCATGCACGACTGCCCCAAGCCCACCGTGGCGCGCATCCACGGCCCCTGCTTTGCCGGCGGCATGGGTCTGGCGGCGGTCTGCGACTTCGCCTTTGCAGCACAGAGCGCGGAGTTCTGCCTGAGCGAAGTGAAGCTCGGACTGATTCCGGCCACGATTGGCCCCTACGTGGTGCAGGCGATGGGTGCGCGAGCAGCACAGCGCTACTTCCTGTCAGCCGAGCGCTTCAGCGCCGCCGAGGCCTATCGCATCGGCTTCATCCACGAGATCTGCCCGGACGAGGAGCTCGACGACACCATCGACGCCCTGCTCGGCCTGCTGGTCGATAACTCGCCGAACGCTGTGCGCGAGGCCAAGCGCCTGGTGCACGACCTCGCCCATGCGCCGCTGACCGATGCGCTGATTGCCGACACCGCCGAGCGCATTGCCGACATTCGTGCCAGCGAAGAAGGCCGCGAAGGCGTGCGGAGCTTCCTGGAGAAGCGCAAGCCGTCGTGGCACCTGCCCGAGCCCACGCCTGATGAATCCTGATCCCGTGTATTTCGACCTCATGCCCTTGGCGAACTACCTCGCCTATCTGGCCGCGGCCATGGTGTGCATTGCCGCACCCGGGCCGGACAGCCTCACCACCGTCTCGGTGGCCGCCAGCCAGGGCCGGCGCGCCGGCAGCCTGTACGGCATTGGCGTGGGGCTGGGGTGTCTCACGCACACCCTCTGGGCCACGCTCGGCATCGCCGCCGTGATTGCGGCCTCGGCCACGCTGTTTGCGGCCATCAAGTGGGTCGGCATCGCCTACCTGGTCTATCTCGGTGTGCAGGCCTGGCGCGCCGGGGCATCAAGCCTGCCCGTCAGTCAGACGGCGCCGCAGCCCGCCGCACGCCTGCTGGCCAACGGCTTTCTGATGAACGCGCTCAACCCCAAGGTGATGCTGTTCTTCCTCGCCTTTCTGCCGCAGTTCATCGACCCCGCCCACCCCGTGACGCCGCAGATGCTGCTGATGGGCCTGTCCTTCGCACTCATCACCGGCACCGCCTATGGCCTGCTGGGCTGGGGCGCGGGCAGCGCCGCGCGGCGCCTGCTGACCAATCTGCGCTTTGCGCGCATCATGAACCGCGTGACCGGCAGCCTGTTCCTGAGTCTGGCCGTGGCGATGGCCGTGTCGGACCGCAAGTGAAAACGTAGAAGTCCATTTCATGCGCCTCTCCAGCCCAAATTGGCTGAAGAACCGCACCAGACAAGCGAATAGTGGTGCTATGGGGCTTGCGCTGGCAAGCGCAAGCTCTTGCCCGAGCGCCGAGCATGCTCGGCGAAACCCTCGGGCAAGCACCAGACAAGCGGAAAGCCCTTCCGGAACCGTACCGAGTTGAATCGAATGTTCTCCAAAATCCTGATTGCAAACCGCGGCGAAATCGCCTGCCGGGTGATCACCACCGCGCGCCGCCTGGGCATCAAGACCGTGGCCGTGTATTCCGACGCGGACCGCGACGCCAAACATGTGGCCATGGCCGATGAGGCCGTGCACATCGGCGGCGCCGCACCCAAGGACAGCTATCTGCGCGCCGATGCCGTGATCGCCGCGGCCAAGGCCACGGGCGCGCAGGCGGTACACCCGGGCTACGGCTTTTTGAGCGAGAACGAGGACTTCGCGCAGGCGCTTGCGCAGGCCGGCATTGTCTTCATCGGCCCGCCGGCCTCGGCCATTGCCGCCATGGGCAGCAAGTCCGCCGCCAAGGCCCTGATGGAAAAGGCCGGCGTGCCGCTCACGCCCGGCTACCACGGCGACAACCAGGACCCGGCCTTCCTCAAGGCCGAGGCCGACAAGATCGGCTACCCGGTCATCATCAAGGCCGCGGCCGGCGGTGGCGGCAAGGGCATGCGCGTGGTGAATGAGGCGGTGTATTTCGCCGACGCGCTGGCCAGCTGCAAGCGCGAGGCGATCAATGCCTTCGGTGACGACAAGGTGCTGGTGGAGAAGTACATCACCCGCCCGCGCCATATCGAGATCCAGGTCTTTGCCGATACGCAGGGCCACGCCGTGTACTGCTTCGAGCGCGACTGCTCGCTGCAGCGCCGCCACCAGAAGGTGCTGGAGGAAGCGCCGGCACCGGGCATGACACCCGAGCGCCGCGCGGCCATGGGTGAGGCCGCCGTGGCCGCCGCCATGGCCGTGGGCTATGTGGGTGCGGGGACGGTGGAGTTCATTGCCGACCAGAACGGCACGTTCTTTTTCATGGAGATGAACACCCGTCTGCAGGTGGAGCACCCGGTCACCGAAATGGTCATCGGCCACGACCTCGTGGAGTGGCAGCTGCGCGTGGCTGCGGGCGAATCCCTGCCCGTGCGCCAGGAGCAGCTGCGCATCACCGGCCATGCGATCGAGGCACGCGTGTATGCCGAGCACCCGGAAGGCGGCTTCCTGCCCTCCACCGGCACGCTGGCGCACTTGCACTTTCCGGCGCACTCCAGCTTCACACGCAACAGCGCCGTGCGCGTGGACAGCGGCGTGCGCAGTGGCGACACCATCACGCCCTTCTACGACCCGATGATCGCCAAGCTGATCGTCTGGGGCGAGGACCGGGCCCAGGCCCTCGCACGCCTCGCGGCGGCGCTGGATGCCACGCACATCGTCGGCCCGAAGACGAATGTGGCGTTTCTGGCGCGCTGCGTGCGCAATGCCGCCTTTGCCAGCGGCGCGGTACATACCGGGCTGATCGAGCAGGAGCGCGCCGAGCTGCTGCCCGCGGCTGCGGTACCCAGCCGCCGTGCCGTGCTGCTGGCGATCGCCAAGCGCCTGGCCGAAGAAGTGGTGCTCGACAGCCACGACCCATGGAACACCCGCACGGGTTTTCGCATCGCCGGCAGCGCCACGCGCAGCTTCGTCTTCGAGCACGAGACCGGCACCTTCACCGTGCCCGTGCAGTATCCGGGTGCCGACGAGCCGGGCTATCGCGCATGGATCAACGGCGAAAGCATTCCCTTCGACATCAGCCCCAAGGGCTCGGCACCCGTGGTCAGCACCGCCACTGAGCGATTCGGCGGCGAGGTGATCACACGCGGTGAGGAGCTGCACGTGTTCGAGAACGGCACGCTCACCGTGCTCACCCTCGTCGATCCGCTCGCCCATGCGGGCGAAGACGCAGGCGAGGGTGGCGGCCCCACAGCGCCCATGCCCGGCAAGATCGGCGCCGTGCTCGCCCAGCCCGGTGCAGCGGTCGAGAAGGGCGCGCCGCTCGTGGTGATGGAGGCCATGAAGATGGAGCACACCATCACCGCGCCGGCCGCCGGCGTGCTCGAAGAGGTGCTGTTTGCCGTGGGTGATCAGGTGACCGAGGGCGCGCAGCTGGTGCGCTTTGCAGCCAAGGGCTGATGGATGCGCGCCTGGATGCTTCAGCTCTGGTTGCTCGCCATGGCGGTGCTCGGCACACTCGCCGTTGTGCTCGTGCCGCCCGAGCTGCTGATGATCCTTGTAGGCGCCGGAGGCTTCTTGATGGTGTGTTTTGGGTGGATCCTGATGCTGCAGTATCGAGCTGTGCAGCTTGTCGGGGGATGGTTCGGTGCGGCTGTCGGCTGGTTGGTGCCCGCACCACACGTATGGGCCAAGCGCATCGAGATCGGTGTGCTTGAACGATTGACGGTCTCGTTGCTCGCGCTCGAGCTGGGTGCGCTCACTCACATCATCATCAAGACGCACTGAACATGGCCGTCCTCCTCGCCCTCGCCTCCGTCGTGCTGCTGCTCGCCGCACTGGCGCCGGTATTGATGATGGGCGGCGAGATGATTGCGGCCTTCATGGTGCGTCAGCAAATTGGCCGGCATCTCGCGGCCACGCTGATCGTATTGGGTGCGCTGCTGGGCGGTGCGTTCTTTGCGGTGCCGCTGATGGCCACCGGGCAGCGCCTGCTGGCCGCGGTGCTGCTCGCCGCCCTGCCCTGGGCGGCGCTGTGGATCGCGCGGCGCTTCATCCTGCCGCGATCGATACAGACCAAAGACTCAACCCCGCCCAACGAACCGCCGCAATGAAAATTGCCATCCACATCAACGGCGGCCGGCCAGACAGCTGGTTGGCTGCAATGCCGGAGGCCCTGCGCGCCGCCGGCTTGGACGCCCACGTGTCTGTATGGGTGCCGGGCGATGCGCAGGCCGACTTCGCCATCAGCTGGTCGCCCTCGGCCCAGTTCATGGCCGAGCAGGGCGCGGGGCTGCAGGCCCTGTTCTCGGTGGGCGCGGGCGTGGATCACATCCTGGGCGTGCCCGGTCTGCCGAATTCGCTGCCGATCATCCGCGTGGAAGACGCGGGCATGGGCGCGCAGATGGCGCATTACGTGAGCTGGGCGGCGTTGCGGCATCTCTACGGTTTTGACGCCCTGCAGGCAGCGCAGCGCGAGCGCCGCTGGACCAACCGCCTGTTTGCCGAGGCCGATACCTGCACCGTGGGTGTGCTGGGCATGGGCGTGCTGGGCGAGCAGGTGGCTGCCACGCTCGATGGTCTGGGTTTTGCCGTGCGCGGCTTCTCGCGCGGCGCGCGCGATCCGCAGGCCTACATCCCGGGCGTGCAGCACATGGACGCCAGCCACGGACTGGACGCCTTCCTGAATGGCCTGAACGTGCTCGTGCTGCTCGCGCCGCTCACGCGAGAGACACAAGACCTCATCACGCTTGATGCGCTGCGCAAGATGGCGCGGCCGAGCTATCTGATCAACGTGGCCCGCGGTGCGCTGGTGGTGGAGAAGGACCTGCTCGCGGCGCTGGACGAAGGCACGCTGGCCGGCGCCACGCTGGACGTGTTTCGCACCGAACCGCTGCCCGAATCCCACCCGTTCTGGACGCATCCGAAAGTCACCGTCACGCCTCACATCTCGGCCAAGACCGTGGTCAGCACCTCGGCCACGCAGATCACCGGGAAGATCGCCGCGCTCATGCGCGGTGAATCCGTGACCGGCGTGGTGGATCGAACCCGCGGCTATTGAGAATCCCAAATGACGCTTCCCAAGCATGTTCACCTGATCGACGTCGGCCCGCGCGACGGCCTGCAGAACGAAAAGACGCCGATCGACACCGCCATCAAGATCGAACTGATCGAGCGCCTGACCGCTGCCGGCATCCGCCATCTGGAGGCGGCCAGCTTCGTGTCGCCCAAGTGGGTGCCGCAGATGGCCGACGGTGCGCAGGTTCTAGCCGGCGTCAAGCGCACGCCGGGCGCCACCTATGCGGCTCTGGTGCCCAACATGAAGGGTCTGGAGGGTGCGCAGGCCGCAGGCGCCGATGAAGTGGTGATCTTCGGCGCCGCCAGCGAAGCCTTCAGCCAGAAGAACATCAACTGCAGCATCGCAGAATCTATCGAGCGCTTCCGCCCGGTGGCACAGGCCGCGCTGGCAGACCGGCGCAAGCTGCGCACGGCGATCTCCTGCTGCCTGGGCTGCCCGTATCAGGGCGAGGTGCCCATCAGTGCCGTGGTGGATGTGGTGCAGCGCCTCAAGGATCTGGGTACGCAGGTGTTCTGCATTGCCGACACCATCGGCGTGGGCACGCCCGAGCACACCAAGCGCGTGATCGAGGCCGTGGCTGCGGTGGTGGGGATCGAGCGCATCAGCGGCCACTTCCATGACACCTACGGCACAGCCCTGGCCAACGTGTATGCCTGCCTGGAGCTGGGCGTGAGCACGTTTGAATCGAGCGTGTCCGGCCTGGGCGGCTGCCCCTATGCCAAGGGCGCGACCGGCAACGTGGCTACCGAGGATGTGGTGTATCTGATGCACGGTCTGGGCATCGACACCGGCGTGGACCTCGATGCGCTGATCGACACCGGCGCCTGGATCGCACAGGCTATCGGCCTCCCCTACGCCGCACGCGCCGGCCGCGCCCTGCTGGCCAAGCGGCCGATCTCTTAGCCACAGATGGCCACAGATGAACACAGATTCCGAAGCTCGCGATCCCCTCACGCACAGCATCATCGGTGCGGCGTTCGAAGTTCATCGCCAGCTCGGTGCAGGATTTCTTGAAAGTGTCTACGGTCGAGCACTGACCATCGAGCTTCAGGCGCGCGGTCACGCCGTGCAGCCCGAAGCACAGCTCACGGTGCACTACAAGTCACAGGCAGTCGGCAGCTTCAAGGCCGATCTGCTGGTGGATGACGAAGTGATCGTCGAGCTCAAGGCGGGCAGCGGGATCGCCCCGGAGCATGAAGCCCAGCTGATGAACTACCTTCGAGCAAGTGAGCTGAAATTGGGCTGACTGATCCACTTTGGACAGCGTGTGGAAGTCAAGCGCCGCCGAATGTAGGCCGATGTCCGGTCTGTGTTCATCTGTGGCCATCTGTGGCTAAACGACTTTCCTTCGAGCATTCATGATCTCTCCCGACCTCCAACCCGGCCTGAAGTTTGAAGATCGCTTCCGCGTCGAAGACTTCATGACCGTGCCGCGCCTGTATCCCACAGTCGACTTCTGCGCGGACATGCCGGATGTACTGGCCACCGGCTACATGGTGGGCATCATGGAGCTGGCCTGCACGCGGGCCATCATGCGTTACGTGGACTGGCCGCGCGTGCAGAGCGTGGGCACGATGGTGAACTTCACCCACACGGCCGCCACGCCGCCGGGCATGAGCCTGCGCATCGAGGGCGAGGTGCTGGAGGTGGACGGCCGGCGCCTGAAGTTCCGCGTCGAAGCCTGGGACGATCACGACAAGATCTGCGAAGGCACGCACGAGCGCTTCGTGATCGACCCCGCCCGGTTCAACGGCAAGCTCGCCGAGAAGAAGACCAAGGCAGGCCTTTGATGACGCCCGAACAGGTTCGCGCCTTGCCCGAAGGACAGCCGGTGCCCTCGCCCTGCATCAATGTGTGCAGCATGGACGCCGCCACCGGCCTGTGCCGCGGCTGCCTGCGCAACATCGATGAGATCGTCGCCTGGGGCAGCGCCTCGGAGGCCGACAAACGCCGCGTCTGGGCGCAGATCGAGCAGCGCCAGGCCGATCAGTTCAAATAGCAGCTTGTCTGCTGCCAACCCGATCCACATGAGCGCCAAACAGGACGTCCAAGTCAGTCTCGATTCCGCCAAGGGCCTGTCGGCCACGGGCTACGCCTACCCGGCTGCCGTGCGCTGGGTAGCCACCGCCCTGGTGCTGGGCACGCTGGTCACGGCCATCCGCGCCTGGGACGTGGCCAGCGGCGAGCTGCTGCATCAGGTCAAGTGGGTGCACTGGTTGCTGGCGGCGGCGATTCTGGGCCTGCTGGGCTGGTACTACGCCTGTCTGATGCGATCCCGCACCACGATCGCCAACGGCGAGCTGCGCCAGACCTGGATGTGGGACAAGCACACCGCGATCGACGACATCCTCAAGGCCCGCTTCATCGGCGTGCCCTACGCGCCCTGGCTCATGGTCACGCGCCTGGCCGTGCGCACGCGCGACGGCAAGTGGATCGTGTTCTATTCCGGCAGCCGCGAAGTGTCGGCCGCCTTTGCGCACATCGACGTTGCGATCAATCAGGATCTGCGGCGCCAGATGGGGCTTTGATCCACGCCCTTCCTCCCGGACACCATGGCCCTGCCCGATCATCTGCGCTTCATCGAACGCGGCTGGCTGTCGGCCAACAACGTGGTGTTCGGTGGCGAGTCGCCGGCCATCATCGACACCGGCTACTGCACCCACGCCGCGCAGACCGTGCTGCTGGTGCAGGGCGCGCTGGACAGCCTGTCTGCCGGGCCGCTGGCACGCATCCTCAACACGCATCTGCACTCGGACCACTGCGGCGGCAATGCCGCGCTGCTGGCGGCCTGGCCGCAGGTGCGGGTGGCCGTGCCGCCGGGCGAGGCGCAGGCCGCGCGCAACTGGGACGAGGCCGCACTCTCCTACCGGGCCACGGCGCAGGACTGCCCGCGCTTTGCGGTGCACGACGTGCTCGTGCCGGGCGAGCGCATTGCGCTTGGCCCGCTGCACTGGGAGGTGCTCGCCGCACCCGGCCATGACCCGCACTCGGTGGTGCTGTATCAGCGCGAGCACAAGCTGCTGATCTCGGCCGATGCCCTCTGGGAGAACGGCTTCGGCGTGGTATTTCCGGAGCTGGAAGGCGAGCAGGCCTTTGACGAGGTGGCCGGCACGCTGGATGTGATCGAGACCCTGGACATCGAGTGCGTGCTGCCCGGCCATGGCGGGCTGTTCCATGACGCACCGGCCGCAATTGCCCGGGCCCGCGTGCGGCTTGAGGGCTTTGCCCGCGCGCCCAGCAAGCACGCCCGCTATGCCGTGAAGGCGCTGCTCATGTACCGCATGATGGCCGATCAGCGCATGACCGAGGACGCGCTGGTGCAGCTGCTCGCGCCCGCGCACTTCTACCGGGTCGTGGCACAGCGCTGGGCCGGTGGCGACACCGAAGGCCTGCTGCGCGACGTGGTCCATGAGCTCGTCGAGCGTGGCCAGCTCGTGCGCCGCACTGACGCAGACTCGGCCAGCCCGACCCTGCTGCTGGCCGCCTAGAATTTCAGGCTGCTCGCTGCGCCAGACGGCGCAGGCCAAACAGATTCCCACAAGGACGGCTCATGACTCTCTCGTCTCGCGCTTTGCTCGCACTGGCTGCACTCACCTTCACCGCCACGGCCCATGCCCAGAGCGCCAAGCTCGGCGCCATCGAGGTCAGCGACGCCTGGTCGCGCGAGACGCCGCCCACCGCAGCCGTCGGTGGCGGCTTCATGGTGCTCAAGAACAGCGGCAAGACCGACGATGCGCTCGTGGCCATCAAGGCCGACGTCTCCAAGACCGTGGAGCTGCACACGCACCTCATGGAAGGTGGCGTGGCCCGCATGCGCGCCGTGCCGAAGATTCCTGTGCCTGCGGGCGGCAGCACCGAGCTCAAGCCGGGCAGCTTCCACGTCATGTTCATCGACCTGAAGGCGCCGCTGAAGGCCGGCACGAAGATTCCAGCCACGCTGGTGTTCGAGAAGGCCGGCGAGGTGAAGGTGGACTTTGTGGTGGAAGCCTTCGGGGCGCGTCGAACTGCGCCCGCCCACAAGCACTAGCAGGCCTGTGCAGTACCCACATTTTTTGGCCGAAATCGTCTGATTCTTTCTGCACACCGCCGAAGTATCGCTTGTCTGGTGGATCTTTCCGGCCAGTTGCGTGACTGTCATATTCTGGCCGAAAACACACTTTATTCGGTCAGCGTGTTTGCGCCGCGGTAGCGGTGCAGATAGGTCTGCAGGCTCTGCAGGATGTCATCGAGGCGGGCGGCGTAGCTGTTGGGAATGGCGCCTTCAATGCCGCTGACGGCGGCCGAGAACTGCCGGCCGGCCGTGGGCGCGCTGAGGTAATGGATCGCGATCATCCGGCTGCCCTTGATCGACACGATCTCGAAATCGGCGATCTCGCCCCAGGGAATGTGCTGCCGGCGAAAGGGTGACGCGATCAGCAGGCCCTGCGCATCCAGCTGGAGATAGACCGACCTGGGTGCGAACAGCATCCACAGCCCCGCCAGACCGCAGAAACCGAAGAACAGGATGCCTGCCCAGCCCACCCAGGGGTGCTCGTGGCGCATCCACCAGCCCAGGCTCACAAACGCCAGCGAGCCCAGCAGCACCAACAGCGCCTTCCAGGGGCTGACCCGGTAGATCAGGGTGTCTGCCAACTCACTTGCCCCCGAGTCGCTTCTTCACATCCAGCCCCACGCCCTTATTCACGAACTGCGTGGTGGCCACACGGCTCAGGTCCACCTCGCCGGCCTTGTAGAGCCCGGCCTTGACCATCTTGGCGTAGAAGTCGGCAATGCGCTTCTCATCGATGGCGCCGATGCCGCGTGTCAGCGAATCACCTGAATCGACCACGCCATACTTTTTCATCAGCGCCACGCTGCCTTCAAGCTGCTCGTCGGTGGCATCCGGGTTGGCCCTTCTGATGAGCGCGTGGGCTGCCTTCCGATCGCCGTAGAGGTAGTTGTTCCAACCGATGATGGACCCTTCGACGAACTTGCGTACCAGCTCCGGGTTCTGCTGCACGAGCTCGGCGCGAGTCTCGATCGTGGTGCTGTAGGTGTTGTAACCCTGGTCGGCGAGCAGGAAGACGAGCGGATCGAAGCCCGCCTGCTTCTTCACCGCCAGCGGCTCCTCAATGCTGTAGCCCTGCTGGATGCTCTGCTTGTTGGCCAGGAAGGGGCCGAGGTTGAAGGTGTAGGGTCGCAGGGCTTCGTCGCGGAAGCCGTGCTCGGCCTTCATCCACTGCCAGAAGCTGAACTGCGCATCCTTGGCAATGAAGGCCACCGGCGCACGCGTGAGGTCCTTGAAGCTGGCGTAGCCCGCATTCGGATGCGCAAAGATGGCCTGCGGGTCCTTCTGGAAAGTGGCGGCCACGACCACGGTGGGCACCTTGTTCTTCACGTTGTCGAAGCTGTGCAGCAGGTTGCCGGTCATCAGGAATTCAATGCGCCCGGCCGGCAGCAGCGGGCGGTTGTTCACCTGCGGACCACCCTGCAGGATCTCCACGTCCAGGCCCAGGCGCTTGTAGGTGCCATCGGCCACGGCCTGGTAGAAGCCGCCATGCGCGGCCTGCGCCTTCCAGTTGGTGGCAAAGCGCACGCGTTCCTGCGCACTCGCGGCGCCTCCAATGCTCAGCACAAGCGCCGCTAGAAGGATGTTGCGGAAGTTCATCGGGACATGCCTCTCATTCAGGTTCGCAATTCAATGACGGCGGTCATCGCGGCGGCATTCAGCAGGTTGATGGCGATGTAGTACAGCACTGACCCCATCAGCGTCCGTGTTGCTGCTCCGGCAGTCCGCGTTCTGTACAGATAGACAGGGAAAAACACCGGCGGGAGGACGGCCGCCCACAGTGCAAATCTGCCGCTGGGTATCACACGTCGCTCCGCCGCCTCAGCGCGGCACCACGTATAGACCATGATCGAAGTCAGGATGCCAATGAGCAGATCAGTCGCACCCTGCTCGCGCACGCTCAGCGGCCGCATGGGAATGATGAGACCGACCAGCACGCCGGCAGCAATGAAGACCAGCGCCCAGATCAGGGCGCGTCGTGCATTGGGCGGCCAGCCCGCCAACCACGCCGACCCCGGCATCGCTGGCATGTTCATGCCAGCAGCGCGCCGAGCAGCAGCCGCGCCGCCGCCGGGTTGGTGGCGCAGGGCACGTCATGCACGTCGCAGGCCCGCACCAGGGCATTGATGTCCGGCTCGTGCGGCTGCGGGGTCATGGGGTCGCGCAGGAAGATCACGGCATCCACCTCGCCCACGGCCAGGCGCGCGCCGATCTGCAGATCGCCACCCAGCGGGCCGGAGAGCAGGCACTCCACGGTCAGCCCGGCCTCGCGCTGCAGGCGGCCGCCGGTGGTGCCGGTGGCCATGAGCGTGTGCTGCGCCAGGCCGGCAGCGAACTCCCGCGCCAGGGCCACCATGGCGTCCTTTTTCTTGTCGTGGGCAATCAGGGCGATGCGCATCCGGCAAGCGTAGCGCGCCGGCGCGGCGGGACTTGACCCCGAAGCGCATCCGGCGCCGTTCAATGCAGGTGAACGCAGCATCCAGCCACCGCATAATGGCGCCCATGAGCTCCGGGCCCATCGACGAATCCATCGGCGACCCCATCAGCCACGCACCCGCCAGTCGGGCACGGCCGCGGCTGGCGCTTGCCCAGCGCTCCGATGCTTCCCCCGCGCCGAACCCTGCCCTTGGCGAGCCCTTGGGCGCACACCAGGGCAGCGACGCCGAACTGATTGCCGCCTATGTGGGCGGCGACGCCGAGGCCTTTGCCCGGCTCTACGACCGCCACGAGCGCACCGTGTACCGCTTCATCCTGCGCCAGGTACAGGATGCGGCCGTGGCCGACGATCTGCTGCAGGACACCTGGCTGGCCGTGGTGCGCGCCGCGCAGACCTACACCCCGCAGGCCAACGCCGCCTTCACCACCTGGCTGCTGACGATCGCGCGCAACCGCGTGCTCGATCACTTCCGTGCCCGGCGGCCCGACGTGTCCTTTGACGACACCGGCGACGACGACGAAGGCCTGGCCCTGGCCGACCAGCTCAAGGCCGATACGGCCGGCCAACCCGAGGCCCAGGCCCTGTCGCGTCAGCAGGCCCGCGCCTTTCTCGATGCCGTGGAGGCGCTGCCGCCCGCGCAGCGCGAGGCCTTCCTGCTGCATGCGGAGGGCGGCCTGAGCGTGGACGACATTGCCCGGCACACCGGCGTGGGCTTCGAGACCGCCAAGAGCCGCCTGCGCTACGCCATGAACCGGCTCAAGGACACGATGAAGCAGCACGGCTTTGGCGCGGCGGGTCGCCTGGCTGAAGGAGGTGCCGCATGAGCCGCACGCCACTGTTCGACGACGACGCAGACCGCGTGCTGGCGCTCTACCGGCAGGCCAACGCGGCGCTGACCGACCAGCCCGTCGACGAGCCCGCCGACACGCATGCCGAACCCCAGCCCGACCCGCGGGTGCGCCGCACCGTGCTGGCCGTGGCCGCGCGGCAGCTGCGCGAGGTAGCGCCGGCCCAGCAGCTGGGAGCGCCCCGCCAGCCCGCGGCGTCGGCCACCGTGCGCTGGCTGCGCTGGCCCAAGCTGCCGGTATGGGGCAACGCCTTGGCCGCCACGCTGATGGTGGGCGTGCTGGTGGTGGCCGTGACGCCGCGCGTACAGGAAGAAGCGGGCTCCAAGCATGCTGCCGGCGATCTGAACGTGCCGACCGCCTCCTCGGCTCCTGCTGTCCCCCCGGCGCCCGCCGCAGAGCGCACCGCAGACGCGGCGCAATCCGCCGCCGGTACTGCCGCCGTGACCGAGGCTGCGGCTGCAGCAACTGCAGCAACGGAGCGCCCGGCTGCGGCAGACACGCTGCCCGCGCCGCTCGCGGCAGCACCCAGCGCGCTCGCCACCCGACCCAACCCGGATGGGGCCGCTGCCCCGCCGCAGCGCAGCGCCAGGATCGCGGCCGAGCCTGCGCCGCCGATCGTGCTACCGCAGGCGCCCCCGGCCCCGACCGCGGCCGCCATGCAGGACCGTGCGGACGCTGCGACGCGCAGCGCGCCGCCCGCGGCTGTTCCTCAGCCAGCGCCGCAGGCCGCCGTCGTGGCCGCGGCGCCGCCGCCGGCTGCATCGCCTGCGTCAGCAGAGTCCGCAGGCAGCATGCGCAGCAAGTCGGTCCCTGCGCCCGACCCGGCCCGCGCAGACACGGCGCCTGCGGCCGCACTGTTGGCCAAGCCGCGCGCGCAGACGGCAGATGCCGCCAATGCGGCCGGCCCCACGCAAGGGGGCGTGAGCGACGCGGCACGCCGCAGCCCGGACCGCTGGGCCGAGGCCATCCGCACGCTGCTGCGCGCGGGCCAAACCGAGGCCGCACGGGCCGAACTGAGTCGGCTGCAGGCCGCGTACCCCGCCTGGCCGCTGCCGGAGGACTTGCGAAAGCTGGCGCAGACAGCGCCGGTACGGTAGATTTTCGGCCACTTTATGTCTGATGCAGCATTGAGCCAAAACCCTCATGGATCACGCGGCGCATGCAGTAGCAGGCACTGACTTATTGGCTCGAATGATGCATTTTCGGCCAGTCAATGGGCGCCGAGCGCGCGCCGCGGTGGTGTCGCGGCCCAGCCAAACTGGCCGAACGCCGCGCGCCTCAGCGGCTGCCGCAAGGGCTGGCCTCAATCGGCGTGTCTGTCTGCAGCGCCGTCCGTGCCAGCGGGTGCGCCGGCCGCGCGCAGTGCCAGCGCCCGCTCGTACAGGGCCTTGCGCGCTTCACCCGTGAGCTCCGCCGCGAGTTTCGCGGCCTCCTTGACGGGCATGAAGGGCACCAGGCGCGCGAGCAGGGTATCGGTGTCCATGGTCAGGGGACGTGCAGCCTCGGTCTGCGCCGCTGCCGGGCCAAGCACCAGCACGAACTCGCCCTGGGCATGGTGCGCCCCGGCCGCCACCCAGCCGGGCAGCGCGCTCGCGGCCAGGGTCTCGATCTGCTCGAACTGCTTGGTGAGTTCGCGGCACACGCTCACCCGGCGCGCCCCGGCACCTGCGAGCTGCGCGGCGCAGTCGGCCATGCGGTGCGGCGCCTCGAAGAACACCTGTGCCTCGCCTGCGCCGAGCAGGCCGGCAAAGAAGCGCTCGCGCTCGGCGCCCTTGCTCGGTGCAAAGCCGGCAAAGCGGAAGGGGCCGTCCACCAGCCCGCTGGCACTGACCGCGGCTGCCACGCTGCTGGCGCCGGGGATCGGCACCACGCGGTGGCCGGCAGTGCGGGCGGCGTCCACCAGGCGCGCACCGGGGTCGCTGATCGCGGGGGTGCCGGCGTCGCTCACATAGGCCACGCGCTCGCCGGCGGCCAGGCGCGCCAGCAGCTGCGGAATGACCTGGGTCTCGCGGTGCGCATCGCAGGCCACCAGCGGCTTCCTGGCGCCGATGCGCGCGAGCAGCTGCCCGGCCACGCGCGTGTCCTCGGCGGCCACGGTGTCGGCCAGCTGCAGGATCGCGAGGCTTCGCAGGCTGAGGTCGGCCACGTTCCCGATGGGAGTAGCCACTACATACAATGCCCCACGCGGCCAGGACTGCCCGGCTGCATGATCCGCCAGCTGTTGCAGGCGTGTCGCCAGGCCTGCGGCCTGCGCCGCCGGATTCTCGGCAGCGTCGTCCGGTGTGGATTGCGCTGAACTCACTGCTCCCGCCCTGCCCTCTCTGTTGGACGCACTGCCCGCCATGCCTGCCCTCACCGCTGCCGACCGCTTCATCCGCCATGCGGCGGCATGCATCCGCAGTGCCGGGCTGGCGACCTTGCTGCTCACGCCGGTCGCGGCATTGTGCCAGCCGGGTTCGGCTCCCGGCGTGGCGAACAGCGTCGGCGCGGCGTCCATGGTGATCGCGCAGGGGGCACCGGCAACAGGCGCCGCCAACCCGACGCCGCAAGGCAATGCACCGGCGGATGCCGCGGCCCCACTGGCCTCGCAAGCCGCACCGCGCCGCGTCGCGCTGGTGCTGCCCACACTCAACACGACGCTGGCCGGTCCGGCGCGCGCCGTCGCCGCCGGCGTGCAGGCTGCCGCGGATCGGGCTGGGGGTGTGACGGTCGAGCTGATTGCCACCGACGACACTGCCGATGCCAACCTGCAGGCCTGGCGCCGTGCTCAGGCGGAGTTCGATCTCGTGATCGGCCCGCTCACGCGCGCCGGCGTGGCCACGGCAGCCACGCAGCAGGCCGCGCGTCCGACGGTGCTGCTCAACACCCCGCCCAGCGCAGACAGCGACCGGTCCAGCGTGCCGGCGGCCCTGCCCGGCGCACCCACGGTGTTCTTCAGCCTCGCGCTCGATGCACAGGCGCGACTGCTGGCCCGCGCCGCGCTGCGCGACATCCGTACCGCCACCCTGAACCGCCGGCCGCGTGCCTGGGTGCTGCACACCACCAGCGCCCTGTCGCGGCGCACGGCCCAGGGCTTTCAGGACGGCTTCCTCGCGCAGGGCGGCGAAGTCACGCTCTTTGAGATCACGGGGGCGACGGTGGGCGGCCTGTCCGAGCGCCTGCGCGACAGCGGCACGCCGCCTGATGTGGTCTTCATCGCGATGGACAACGTGGGCGCGCGCCAGGTGAAGAGTGCGCTGCCCGAAGGCGTGCCCGTCTGGGGTACGGCACTCACGGCGACCGGCACGCGCCGCGAAATCGCGGAACTGTCCGGGCTGCGCTTCCTGGAGATGCCCTGGCTGATCAAGCGGGATCATCCCGCCGTGATGAGCTATGCGCGCCCGACAGCCGGCAGCCCCGGTGCGGCAAGCGACGAGGATGCACGCCTGTTTGCCTTCGGCGTGGACGCACTGCGTCTGGTGCTCGCGCTGAGCGAGGGCGCGGGTGTGATTCGCATCGACGGCGTGACCGGCCAGCTGGGCGTGGATCCGCGCAGCGACCCGCGCGTTCGCCTGACGCCGATGGTGGCGCTGATCGCCGAGGACGAGGTCGTGGCCGACCCTGTGCCCTTGGGCGAACCAGCTCGCTGAGCCCGCCGGCACCTGCCCCATGCTCGACCGCGCCGCGCAGCTCCTGGGCCGTCTGACCACCAAGGCCCGCGGCGATGCTGCCGAAGCCCGCGCGCGGCGCTTCCTCGAAGCGAAGGGCCTGAAGCATGTGGCCAGCAACTATCGCATCAAGGGCGGCGAGATCGATCTCATCATGCGCGAGGGCGATGAGATCGTCTTCGTGGAGGTTCGAGCGCGCAGCCACCGCGGCTATGGCGGTGCGGCGGCCTCGATTTCCGCAGCCAAGCAGCAGCGCATCCTTCTGGCGGCACAGCACTGGCTGCAGGCGCAGCGCGGTGCCCAGCCGGCGTGCCGGTTCGACTGCGTGCTGCTGGACGGTCCCGAGGCCGAGCTGACCTGGCTGCGCGCGGCCTTCGGCGCCTGAGCCCGCGCAACTGCAGGCGCAAAGCTGTATCGAACTGCTTCTGCTGCAGGGCGACCACCCTGGTCCGCGGGAACTCGCGGGCTATGCTTCAGACCCATCTGAACGCTCGCGCCACGCGGGTTTGCACATTCACGCTCGCCAAGGATGCCCCATGTCCCAGACTCCTGCTCTGCCCGCTGCACTCCGCATGAATCCGCGCCTCGCTCGCCTGGGCCTCGCCACCGCGCTGGCACTGACGGCAGTCACACAGCTCTCGGGCTGCTTCACGCTTGCCGCCGCCGGTGTGGTGGGCGGCACCCTGGCCGCCGCCGATCGGCGCACCCTGGGCACGCAACTCGAGGACCGGCAGATTCAGCTGCGCGCCGAGACCTCGATCGCCACCTCCATGAAGGGCGAGAACGTCAATCTCACGGTCTACAACCGCCGCGTGCTGATGACCGGTGAAGTGCCCAGCGAGGCGCTGCGCAAGCAGGCCGAGGACACCGCGCGCGGCGTGGCCAACGTGCGCGAAGTCATCAACGAGCTGCAGATTGCCGGTGCCGCCGCGCTGACCTCGCGCAGCAACGACGCACTGATCACCACCAAGGTCAAGACTGCTTTCGTGGATGCCAAGGACATCTCGGCCAACGCCCTGAAGGTCACCACCGAGCGCGGTGTGGTCTACCTGATGGGTCTGGTGACGCCCGCTGAAGGCGATCGTGCGGCCCAGGTGGCCAGCCGGGTCTCCGGCGTGGCCAAGGTGGTGAAGGTGCTGGAGACGCTGTCAGACGAAGAGCTGCGCCGCCTGCAGAACACGCCGGAACCCAAGCCGGCCGCCCAGACGCCGGCACCGATCACGACGAAGTAATCCCTCGCCCGCAGAAGCAAACAGGCCGCTTTCGCGGCCTGTTTGCGTTGTTCGCCTTCGGTCAGCGCATACCCAGCGCATGCGGCAGCATGAGCGACAGTCCCGGCCAGTAGGTGACCACGATCAGGAAGCCGATCATCGTCATCAGCCAGGGCCACACGGCCACCGTGAGCTCGGTGATGCCCATCTTGGTGATGCCGCTGGCCACATAGAGGTTGAGGCCCACCGGCGGGTGGCACATGCCAACCTCCATGTTCACCGTGATCAGGATGCCGAAGTGGACCGGATCGATCCCCAGCTTCATGGCCACCGGGAACAGGATGGGCGCCATGATCAGGATGATCGAGCTCGGCTCCATCACATTGCCGGCAGCCAGCAGCAGCAGGTTCACCACCAGCAGGAAGACGAAGGGACCGAAGCCCTGGGCGATCATCCAGTCCGCCATGGCCTGCGGAATGTTCTCGCTGGTCATCAGGAAACTGAACAGCACCGCGTTGGTGATGATGTACAGCAGCATCGCGCTCATGGCCGCGCTGTCCAGCAGCACCTTGGGCAGGCGCGACAGGGGCAGGTCCCTGTAGATGAACACGGCCACCACGAAGGCATAGACCGCGCTCATGGCGGCCGCCTCGGTGGGCGTGAAGATGCCGGAGTAGATGCCGCCGATCACCACCACGATCAGCAGCAGGCCCCAGACGCTGTCCTTGAAGGCGAGCAGGCGTTCGCGCGCTGTAGCGCGCTCCAGGCGCGGATAGTCATTCTTGCGGGCGATCCACCAGGTTGTCAGGCCGAGCAGGAAGGCCAGTGCCAGCCCCGGCACCACCCCGGCCATGAACAGGGTGCCCACCGAGGTGTTGGTGGAGACCGAGTACATCACCATCGCAATCGACGGCGGAATCAGGATGCCGAGCGCACCGCTGGTGGTGATGACCCCAGCGCCAAAGCGCTTGGGAAAGCCCTGCTTGACCATGGCAGGCAGGATCACCGAGCCAATGGCCACCACGGTGGCCGGCGAGGAGCCGGACACCGCTGCAAACAGCGCGCAGGCCATCACGCCGGCCAGACCCAGCCCGCCATGCCAGTGGCCCACCATGCTGGTGGCAAAGCGGATCATGCGGCGCGCCACGCCCCCATGCGTGAGGAAGTTGCCGGCCAGAACGAAGAAGGGGATCGCCATGATCTCGAACTTCTCGATGCCGGTGAACAGCTTCAGGGCCACGCTTTCAATCGGCACCTGCGTCATCGTGAACAGGAAGGTCAGCACGGTCAGGCCCAGCGAGATGCTGATCGGCATGCCGGTCAGCATCAGGGCCAGCAGCAGTGCAAAGATGATGGCGGCGTTCATGCACGGGCTCCGTCTTCTTCGAGGCCTTCCACATGGCCGTGGTCATGGTGCGGCAGCTCGCCGCCACCGAAGAAGGTCCACGCCACCTGCAGGAAGCGGTAGCACATGAGGTAGGAACCGAGCGGCACGCACAGGTAGATGATCCACATGGGCCACTCCAGATCGGCCGAGACCTGATCGGTGTGGGCCATCTCCCAGACGAACTTGGCGCCGAGGCTGCCGACCACGCCGGTGAAGAGCGCACCGGAGAGCAGACCGAAGAGGATCATCGCGCGCTGCGGCCGGTCGGCGAGCTTGCGCACCAGCACATCCACGCCGACATGGATGCCCGTGCGCACGCCGTAGGCCGCGCCGAACTTGGCCATCCACACGAACATGAAGATGCAGAGCTCCTGGGCCCAGCTCACATTGAGCTTCACGACCCAGTCCTGCACCACCGGCACGCCAGCCAGGAAGCGGTGCAGCACCGCCAGAAAGATCACCAGCGTGGCGGCACCCATCAGCAGCGCGATGAGTGTCTCCTCCAGCCGGTTGAGTATTCGGTTGAACATGGGCAAGGCCCTCCCCTGCAGGGCCGCGCCCCGCACTGTCAATGCATTGAGGTGTGGTGTTCGGCCCTGTCCCGATCAGGCGGGGCCGCTGCGAACTACTTGGGCGCGACGAAGCCTGCCGCCTTGTAGGCCGCTGCGATGGTCTCGCGGCCGACGCGCGCCTCCATCTCCTTGTGCACGGGCATCAGCGCTTTCTTCCACTCATTGAGCTCCGCTGCGCTGGGCGAGTAGACGTTGGTCTTGCCCGAAGTGCGGATCTTCTCCATCGCCACCTTGTTCTCGGTGCTGGCAATCGCGTTGGCGTAGGTCGTGGCATCGCGCATGGCAGTCTCAAGCTGGGTGCGGATGTCCGCCGGCAGCCCGTCCCAGAACTTCTTGTTCACGATGACGGCATACGCCAGGTGCCCGTGGTTGGAGACCGACATGTGCTTCTGCACCTCGTAGATCTTCTGGGTGTAGAAGTTGCTCGCCACGCCTTCGGTGCCATCGACCACGCCGGACTGCAGGGCCTGATAGAGCTCGCTGAAGGCCATGACCTGCGGGATCGCACCCAGGGCGCGCATCTGTGCATCGAGCACCTTGCTCGACTGGATGCGCATCTTCAGGCCCTTGAAGTCGGCCACCGCATGCAGGGGCTTGTTGGCGCTCATGATGTGAAAGCCATTGTCCCAGTAGGCCAGGCCCTTGATGCCCTTGGGCTCGAGCTTCTTGAACAGTTCGATGCCGAGCGTCGAGGTGGTGTTGGCAAAGCTCGCGTCATCCTTGAACAGGAAGGGCAGGTCGAAGACCTCGTATTCCTTCACGCCCAGCGGACCGAACTTGGCCAGCGAGGGGGCCAGCATCTGCACACTGCCCAGCTGCAGGGCTTCGAGCTCCTCCTTGTCCTTGTAGAGCTGGCTGTTCGGATAGACCTCGACCTTCACGCGGCCGCCGGTGGCCTTTTCGGCCAGTTCCTTGAAGCGTTGTGCCCCCTTGCCCTTGGGTGTGTCCGGGGCCACCACGTGGCTGAACTTGATGACGATCGGGTTCTGCTGGGCCAGCGCGGCAGCGCTCAGCCCCAGGCCCAGAACCGTGGCCAGCCCGAGCTGGCGAAGCGTGCGATGCAACATGGTGTGTCCCTCCATCGGCGTGGTATCCGGGCAGGCTGCCCGTGCGTGTTGTCTTTGCCTTTGCTGCAGGCGCATTCTTGCCAGCCCTGCCCGAACGCGGCAGTGTGGACTTCCACATTTCTGCAGACCTTGGACCGCGTGCTTTCGCTGCAGGGCCTGACCGACTTATTCTCCGTGCCGATGCCTTCTCACGTCTCCCGGTCTCCGATCGCGGGCTTTCAGGCCCCGGCCGCCAGGGCGCGCGTCCGCCCCTGGCTGTGGGCCCTGCCGCTGGTGCTGGCGCTGCTGCTGCTTGGCGGCGTGGCGGCCTGGCTGCAGGTCAGCGATCAGCGTGATCTGGAGGAGCGCCAGCGCACCCTGCTGGGCGATGCGCTGTCGCTTGAACAACAGCTGCGCAAGGAAATCGACTTCGAGCGCGAGCGCCTGAGCGAAATCGCAAGGCAGGCCGATACAGGGCGCTGGACGCCGGCCCGGCTCGCTGCCGATGCCGACGTGAGTGCCGGCCTGCGGCGGCGCTGGGTCTCGCTCACCTGGCTGGATGCGCGCGGCCAGGTACTGCTGCAAGTGCCCGATGGTGCCGCGAGCACGCCCGAGCGGCGCGGCATGACCTATCACCTCAGTGCCCCGATGAACGGCGGCGGCAGCCTGCTGGCGCGCTACGCCCTGCAGCCCCTGCTCACGCAGCAGACCCCGTGGTGGATCAACCGGCGCTACGCGGTGCGCATGGTGGACGAGTTCGACGAGACTCTGGCCATCGCGGCCGACGCGACGCGCGCGCGTGACGGCCGGGTGCACCGCATCAGCTTCGACCCGCCCGTGCCAGGCGTATGGCTCGAGCTGGCCGAACGCGAGGCTTTCGTGCCCTGGTACCGCGCCCTGCCCCTGCCGCTGCTGGGCGCGGTGCTCGCGCTGCTGGTCTGGGCAACGGCTCTGCTGGCGCGTCAGGTCAGGCACGTGGAGCGTGCACAGACCGCATGGCGCGATGAAGCCGCATGGCGGCGCGCGATGGAGGATTCGCTTTCGGTGGGCCTGCGGGTTCGGGATGCCGAGGGCCGCCTGCTGCACGTGAATCCGCGCTTCGTCGAACTGACGGGGTACAGCGAAACCGAACTGCTGGGCAAGGCGCCGCCCATGCCCTACTGGCACCCCGAGGAAATGGATGAGGCGTGGACACGCCATCACCGCAATCTCGCGGGCCATGCACCACGGGCCGGCTACGAGGCGCGCTGGCGCACGCAGGCCGGGCGCGACCTGTGGGTGATGATCCTGGAGGCCCCCTTGATCGATGCCGCAGGCGTGCAGATCGGCTGGATGGGCAGCGTGGTGGACATCACGGAGCGCAAGCAGGCCGAGGAGCTTGAGCGACGGCGCAACGAACGCCTGGCCGATCAGGCGCGCCTGATGACCGTGGGCGAGATCGCGTCCTCGCTGGCGCATGAACTGAATCAGCCCCTGGCTGCGATTGCCAGCTACAACGCCGGCCTGCAGAACGCGCTGGCCAGCCTGCCGGGCGTTCCGCCGCGCCTGCGTGAAGCCCTGCAGCGCCAGGCCGAGCAGGCCCAGCATGCCGGGCGCATCGTGCAGCGCATCCGCGCCTTTCTCGGCCGCCGCGCGCCACAGCACGAAGCCTGCGATCTGGTCGCCATCACCGACAGCGCGCTGGCCCTGCTGCGCCACGATCTGCGGCGCCATCGCGTGCGTCTGGACGTCAGCCACGCCGCGACTGCGCTGCCCGTCCATGCCGATCCGGTGCTGATCGAGCAGGTGATCATCAACCTGCTGCGCAACGCGGCCGACGCTCAGACCGAGGCGATCAGCACGCCAGGCGCCGCAGCGCAGACCGCATGCCTGTGGGTGCGCACCGAGCTCGCCGACGGTCAGGCGCGCGTTCAGGTTCGCGATGCCGGTCCAGGACTGGGCGGACGCACGCTGGATGAACTCACGGCACCGTTCTTCTCCACCAAGGCCAGCGGGATGGGGCTGGGACTGGCCATCAGCCGCTCGATCATCGAGGCCCACCGGGGTCGGCTGCAGGCGCAGGACGCGGCCGAGGGCGGTGCCTGCTTCAGCTTCAGCCTGCCCTGCGCAGACACCGCACAGGCCGCAGACGCGCCACACGCAAGCACTGCGCTGCAATCCACAGCCCTTCATGAGTGACATCCGCCCCCTGGTGCTGCTGGCCGACGACGAGCCGGCACTGCGCGACGCCATCGGCTTCCTGCTGGAGTCGCGCGGCCTGAACGTGCGCAGCTTTGACAGTGGTGAAGCGCTGCTCGCCTGGATCGATGCCGCTGCGCCACTGGGCGCCAGCTGCTTTCTGCTGGATGTGCGCATGGAGGGCATGAGCGGACTGGAGCTGCAGGACGCCCTGCTTGCGCGGGGACTGCCGCACCCGATCATCTTCCTCACCGGCCATGGCGACGTCCCCATGGCAGTGGACGCCCTCAAGCGCGGTGCCGCGGACTTCCTGCAGAAGCCCTACAGCGACAACACGCTGGTCGACCGCGTAGAGCAGGCGTTGGCGGCCGATCTGCGCCGCCATGACAGGGCGCAGCGCCAGCAGGCTGAGGTCCAGCGGCTGACGGCGCTAACCCCACGCGAGCGCGAGGTCATGCAGCGGGTGGCTGCCGGCAAGCTCAACAAGGTCATTGCCGACGAGCTCTGTGTGTCGGTGCGCACCGTGGAGGTGGCCCGCTCGCGGGTCTTCGAGAAGCTCGGTGTGCGCTCCGCGGCCGAGGTCGCCACTCTGCTGGCACGCACGGCGCAGCGCTGAGCGCTGGGCAGCGCAAGCGAATTGCACCTTGGCTCGCTTGATTGGTGCGGCTCTTCAGCCATTTTGGCCCGGAGATGCGCGCCAGATGGACTTCTACATCCTGCGATCCGGGCGTCAGTGCAAGAGGCAGGACAGCTGACTAGGCCGGTCCATCCGCACGCAGGCGGTCAATGTCGCGCTGCCAGACCTGCCAGCGCCTGTGCATCTGCTGGCGCTGCGCCTCGCCCGCCGGACCGGGCGCATTGATGAACTGGACGACCGAGCGCATCACGGCGGCGCGCAGTGCCAGCGCATGATCGCCCTCGTGGTTGGACACCTCCTTGTCACGAACGCGGCTGCGTTCGAGCGTGCGCAGCAAGGGGGCCCGTGCCTGCTCGATGCTCAGGTCGGCACGCGCCAGGGTCCGCAAGGCCTGCTTGATGTCGGCTCGACGCTGTTCGGCCGCCCGCAAGCTGGCCGCGCGGTCCAGCGGCCAGCTCTGCGCCATGGCCGCGATCTGAGCGCGCTGGCTGCGATCCACATCGCCCACCCAGCGCTCGAGCGAGCGCTCGAAGCCCTTGGCCCGCTCGGCCCGCACACGATCATCGCTGGCGCGCCAGCGCTTGGCAGCTTCAGCTCCCTGCTTGTCGATGGAGCGCTCCAGCTCCTGCCACTGCGCGTCGCTCAGGCTGCGCAGCACCGGTCCCAGCTCGGCAGCAGCCACCTGCAGCGTGCGAAACAGGCTGGCGGACAGGCGCGCATCAAGGGCGTGCAATTCGTCCTCGGACAGCGCATCGCTGGTGGCACGGCGCGCATCCGCGATCATGGCGGACCACTCCGGCAGCTCGTGGCGGCGATGCCAGGCGATGACACGCTGCATGCCGGTGCGCAGCTGGGCCTTCTGCGCGTCATCCAGGCTGACCATGCGCGTGACCCACCACATGGCCAGGGTGTCGAGGTTGTTGTAGCCCTCGCGCAGCGCCGAGCAGCCGGACAGCCCGGCCATGATCAGCAGGGCGGCCAGGAAAGCACGCAGGCGGGAGCGAAGGGCCGTCATGCTTGCATTGTTGTTGTGCCCCGCAGCACGGCCCAGTGGTGCTTTCCAGAGGGCGCCAGGCCCTCAAAGCGCGCGCAGCTGGACGTGCAGGCCACCCGGTGGATGGGTAATCGGGGCGAAGCTCATGTGCGCCTGTGACCTGCGGGCGCTGAGCTGCCAGCGGCTGCGCGCCAGCAGACTGCGCAGCACCAGTCGGGCCTGCATCTGGGCAAAGTGCTGCCCCAGACACATATGCGCACCACCACCGAAGGGCACCCAGGCATAGCGGTGGCGCTGCGTGTCTGCACGCTCCGACGCAAAGCGTTCCGGATCGAAACGATCCGGCTCCGGCCACCAGCGCGCATCGCGCTGCACGGCCAGCAGGAACAGGGTGACCACGGTGCCTGCAGGCAGGCGCTGGCCATCCACCTCCATGTCTGCGCGAAGCTGGCGCGCGAGCGTGGGAATGGGCGGGAACAGGCGCAGCGCTTCCTTGATGCTCCAGCCCAGCGCCTGCAGGCCGTTGAGGGTATCGAGATCGGGCAGGGCGCGTGCCGCATTCCCGACTCCCAGCTCATCGCGCAGGCGCTGCTGCCAGCTCGGGTCGAGCGCCAGGGCACGTGTGGCGCTGGTCAGGGCACTGCGCGTGGTGTCGTGCGCGGCCATCCACAGGAAGATCATGTGGTCGACGATCTCCTCGTCATCGAAAGCGAGGCCATCCTCGTCGCGCAGCACGCAGAGCTGCGAGAACAGATCGACACCGGGCTCGGCACGCCGGGCCGCGATGCGCGAGCGCAGAAAGGCCGCCAGGCGCGCGCGCGCCGCCAGACCGCGGCCATAGCGGGTGTGGCGGCGCCAGGGCTCGGGAAGCCGCAGGATGGCGGCGGATGCGTCGACCAGCTGCACGAAGTCGTGATGCGCTGCCTCGATGTCTGCGGTCTCGCGCACGCCAAGGAACACATCGCTTGCCAGGTCCAGCGTCAGCCGCCGGAAGGCGTCATGCAAGTCCAGCTGGCCAGCCTGCACCCAGGCGTGCACCGCAGCGTCCACGCGCGGCGCCATGCGCGCCAGATGCTGATCGAGTGCGTCGCGGCGCAAAGCCGGCAGCATGCGGCGGCGGTGCAGGCGGTGGTCCTCGCCATCGCGCATGATCAGGCCGCGGGGAAAGAGCTCGCCCAGAAACGGTGCCCAGCCGCCTGCAGCCGAGACCCGCCCGCTGGTGTCGGCCAGCACGGCTTCCAATGCATCGGCCGACATGAGCAGGGCCTGCGGGCGGCCCACAAGAATGGCGCGCGAGACGCTGCCCGCACGCAGCTGCACGCGCCGTGCAAAGCCCAGGGTGTCGCGCAGCAGCGCAAGGTCCACACGCAGGGGGGCGTAGCCGCAGTGGGGCAGATGCGAGAGCGCACGCCATGCCGCATTGAACGAGGGTGCAGCGAACAGGGTATCGGGTTGAGCAGCCAAGCGCGTCTGTGGAGGGTGTCGCGCACCGGGCCGGCGCGCACCACCGGAGTTGACCGCATGCCGGCCGACGCCGCCAGCCCGACGGACAGGCCGCGGCCATGCGCGCTAGCGCTGCACCAGACCTTTTTGCCGCGCGATGCTCATCAGGATGCCGCAGGCCACCCCCAGCGTGAGCAGCGCGGTGCCGCCATAGCTCAGGAAGGGCAGTGGCACACCTACCACAGGCAGGATGCCGCCGACCATGCCCATGTTCACGAAGGCATAGACGAAGAAGATCATGCTCATCGCACCGGCCAGCAGACGCGTGAAAGCGGTGGGCGCAGCCGCCGCGATCGACAAGCCCCGAAAGATCAGCGCGATATAGCAGGCAATCAGCAGCAGCACGCCGATGAGGCCGAACTCCTCCGAGTACACCGCCAGGATGAAGTCGGTGGTGCGCTCTGGGATGAACTCCAGGTGGGTCTGCGTGCCCTGCATGTAGCCCTTGCCGATGAAGCCGCCCGAGCCGATGGCGATCATCGCCTGGATGGTGTGAAAGCCCTTGCCCAGCGGATCGTTGAAGGGGTCGAGCAGGGTGCAGACCCGGTTCTTCTGGTACTCGTGCAGGATGCGCCAGTCGAAGTCCGGTGCGCAGAGCGTGTCTTCCATGAGCACGATGGTCACCAGCCCGATCACGGCCGCGACCACCAGCGGAATGATGATGCGCCAGGGGAAGCCGGCGAAGAACAATACAAACAGCCCGCTGGAGAGAATCAGCAGGCCGGTCCCCAGATCGGGTTGCTTGAGAATCAGCCCGAATGGGATCAGCAGGATGATGCCCGCGACGATGAAGTCCTTGAACTTCAGCATCGACTCATACTTGTTGAAGTACCAGGCCATCATCAGCGGCAGGGCGATCTTCATCAGTTCGCTGGGCTGGATCACGGTCACGCCGATGTTCAGCCAGCGCTGCGCGCCCTTGCGGATGATGCCGAAGGCTTCCACGCCGATCAGCAGCACCACGCCCACCACATAGAGCGGCACGGCCACACGCAGCAGGATCTGCGGGCTGACGTTGGCCAGCACGAACATCACCCCCAGCATGATCATGTAATTGCGGAAGTGGTCCACGAAGCGGCCGGGGAAGTCGAAGGCCGCCGACCACATCACCAGCATGCCGGCGCAGGACAGCAGGAACAGGATCACCAGCATCGGCAGGTCGAACACCGCCAGATGCGGCTTGATGCGCTGCCAGAGCGGCGGTCTGGCCAGGGTGGTCATGCGGACCTCCGCTTGCGCGGGCCGCGCTGACGCGGCGCAGGCGCCGTGGCCGGGCTGCGCGGCGGGGCCGCCACTGGCGTCTTGCTCTCGGGTGCAGCCGGTGCAGGCGCGGGCCGCTTGTCTTCCGGCTGCGGGGCGCCTTCGGGCACCAGGGGCGGCAGGGTCCGCGGCGACTCGGTCGGGCGATCCGGATTGTCCTCGGGAATCCTCTGCTCGAAAGGGTTGGACTCGCGCCCTTCGAACAGCTCGGCATCCACATTCACGGTCTGCATGTAGGCATCGGGCTTCTCGCCCTCGGGCAGCTTGCCCAGCAGGTAGTAGTCGAAGACCTTGCGTGCGATCGGCGCGGCGCTGGCTGCACCAAAGCCGCCGTTCTCGACAATCACGGCCAACGCGATCTTCGGGTCCTCGGCCGGCGCAAAGGCCATGTAGAGCGAGTGGTCGCGCAGGCGCTCGGAGACGCGACTTGCGACGTACTTCTCGCCCTGCTTGATGGTGAACAGCTGCACAGTGCCAGTCTTGCCGGCGGCGTTGTACTGCGCACCGGCGAACACGCGCGCGCCTGTGCCGCTCTCGTTCACGGCGAGCATGCCGCGCTTCACAAGCTCGATGTTCTCAGGCTTGAGCGGAATGCGATAGCTCTCCTTGGGCACGGTGGGCATGCGCTGGCCGGTCTTGGGGTCCTCGATCGCCTTGACCAGATGCGGCTTCATGACCACGCCGTTGTTGGCCAGCGTGGCCGTGGCATGGGCCAGCTGCAGGATGGTGAAGGTGTTGTAGCCCTGGCCAATGCCCAGGGAGATGGTTTCGCCGGGTATCCAGCGCTTCTGTTCGGGCTTGCGGAAGGCACGCTGCTTCCATTCCTTGGAGGGCAGGATGCCGCGACGCTCGCCCTGCAGGTCGATGCCGGTGAGCTGCCCGAAGCCCCAGGGCTTCATGAAGTCATGGATGGCATCCACGCCCATGTCGTTGGCCAGGATGTAGTAGTAGACGTCGCTGGATACCGCGATCGACTTGACCAGGTCCACCGAGCCCCAGCCGCCGGGCTTGCTGTCACGGAACATGTGGTTGCCGAACATGTAGTAGCCGGGGTCGGCGTAGAGCTTTTCCGGCGTGCGGTAGCCGCCTTCGAGCGCCGCCAGGGCCATGAAGGGCTTGTAGGTCGAGCCCGGCGGGTACAGGCCGGTCAGCGGCCGGTTGATCAGGGGCTTGTCGATGTTCTCGTTGAGCTCCTTCCAGGTCTCGGCATCGATGCCCTCGACAAACAGGTTCGGATCGAAGGTCGGCTTGGAGACGAAGGCCAGCACATCGCCCGTCTTGGGCTCGATGGCCACCAATGCACCACGCCGCTCGCCGAACCAGCTTTCCACGCGCTGCTGCAGGCTGATGTCCACCGACAGGATCAGGTTCTTGCCCGGTGTGCCGGCGCTGCGCGCCAGGGTACGCACTGCTCGGCCGGCGGCGGTGACTTCGACCTCCTCGGTGCCCGGCGTGCCCACCAGCTCGCGCTCGTAGAAGCGCTCCAGGCCTTCCTTGCCGATGTGCTCGATGCCGCGGTAGGCCTCATCCAGATCCTCGCGCTCGAGCCGCTCGGCATCCTTCTGGCTGATCCGGCCGATGTAGCCGATCACGTGGCTGGCAGTCTCGCCCAGCGGATACTGGCGGAACAGCCGTGCCTGCAGCTCCACGCCGGGGAAGCGAAAGCGGTTCGTCACGAAGCGGGCCACCTCCTCGTCCGTGAGACGGGTGCGGATCGGCAGGGACTCGAAGCGCTTGGAATCCTCGCGAAGCTTCTTGAAGCGGCGGCGATCGCGCGGGGTGATCTCCACCACCTCGGCCAGGGCGTCGATCGTGGCCTCGAGGTCCTTGACCTTGGCCGGCGTGATCTCGAGCGTGTAGCCGGAATAGTTGCGCGCCAGCACCACGCCCTTGCGGTCCACGATCAGGCCACGGTTGGGCGGGATCGGCACCACGCTGATGCGGTTGCGCTCCGCATCGGTGGAGAAGCGGTCATGCTGGATCACCTGCAGCCAGACATAGCGCGCCAGCACCAGGCCGAACAGCGTGAGCACGAAGCCGGCCGCCACCAGCAGGCGCAGCCTGAACTGGCGCAACTCGCGCTCGGCGTTGCGGATCTCAGTCATTCGATGAGCACAATCAGCAATGACCTCGGCTGCGCCTTCGATGACCGCACTGCATGCGATGACCCGACGCCAGCCAGGCGCTTCATTTTGTCATCGAGGCGCATCGCGCCGAAGTCATGCTTCATCAGATCGGCCGGGTTTCGTCCTTGTCGATCGCACGCCGCTGCGGAGCGAGCAGCAGGATGGTGGCGATCGGCCAGAGCAGGGCCTGCGTCAGGGACTCGAGAAAGTACAGGACGCCGGGGAAAGGGTCTCCCACTGCCATGCGCACCAGCAGGCTCACGAGTTGCGCCATGAGGAAGAGCGGCAGCATGTGCAGCGCTTGCGTGCCCACCGTGAACCAGAGCACGCGCCGATGCAGGCTGATGGCGCCGTAGGAAAGCAGGGTGTAGGCCAGGGCGTGCTGGCCCAGCACAGCGGCCTCGTGCACATCCATGCCGATGCCCAGCAGAAAGGCCACGCCGATGCCCACGCGACGTGGGTGATGGATGTTCCAGAACACCAGCACGAGCGCCACGAAGTCGGGCACCGCCACCCAACGGCCCCAGGGCAGCAGATTGAGCAGGAAGGCCAGGGCCAGCGTGAGCGCGATGAACCAGGGCTGCACCGGCAGCAGGATGCGTGTGGGGCGCGTGGGCGACTGACGCGGGGTGATCATCGCGCGGCTCCGGTCTTGGACTCTTCGCTGCGGCCGGGACCGGCGGGGGCGAGCTTTCGGCCCGCCTTGGTGGGCACCTCGGCCTCGGCGGGCGGTGGCGGCGCCGGCAGGCTGTTCTTGTGCTGCAGCACCATCAGGTAGCGATGCTGGTAGACACCGGCCAGGGGCGCGCACAGGATGCGTGCAAAGCCCGTGACACCCGTGCGGTCGACGCGAACCACCTTGGCCACGGGCAGCCCGGGCGGATAGGTGCCATCGAGCCCCGAGGTCAGCAGCACATCGTTCTCCTGCACATCGGCATTGCCCGGCAGGAAGCGGATTTCGAGGGCGGCGGAATCGCGGCCACCGGCCGAGCCGAAGACGATGGCCCGCAAGCCGTTGCGCGCCACCTGCACGGGAATAGCCTGCTCCTTGTCGGTGATGAGGGTGACTTCACTGGTCATCGGGAAAACGCGAGTGATCTGGCCGACGACACCCACGTCATCCAGCACCGGCATGCCCACGGCCATACCCTGCGCAGAACCGCGGTCGAGCACGATGCGATGCACGAAGGGATCGCGTGCCTCGTAGAGCACCTCCGCAATCACGCCTCCGGGGCGCTGCGTGTCGCGCAGGCCGATCAGGCGGCGCAACTGTTCGACCTCTGCCTGCAGCAGCTGCACGCGGTCGGCGCTGGTCGTCTTCTGGATCGACTGCTGCTTGAGTGCTCGGTTTTCCTCGAGCAGACGCCGCTGGTCGCTGAGGTAGCCCCAGCCGCCGCGGGTGAGTTCTCGTGGCAGCAGCATGAGTTGCTGCACCGGATACAGCGCGGTCCCCGTGGCCCAGCGCGCCCACTTCAGCAGCCCGAAGCGGTAGTCCATCACGATCAGCGACAGCGCGAACACCGCAAAGAACAGCAGCCGCGCATTGGCCGAGGGGCCCTGCTTGAAGAACGGCGGCGGAGTGTGTTGCATGTCGGGCGCGGATGCGCGGTGGGGTGCGAGGCTTCGGGCTGGATCGGCGCACTAGCCTGGCTGGGGGAGCACGAGGGGGCCAGCCCAGCCCCCTCGTACGTCCTTGTCTTGACCTTTCAATCAGTTGCGCGAAGCGCCCGATCGAAGTGCGCCAAGCCGATCATTCATTCGCGAAGATCGACCCCCGCTTGTCGCTCCGCTCCAGGGCCACGCCGCAGCCGCGCACCACGCAGGTCAGCGGGTCTTCGGCCACCACCACGGGCAGGCCGGTTTCCTCGACCAACAGGCGGTCCAGGTCGCGCAGCAGGGCGCCGCCGCCGGTGAGCATGATGCCCTTCTCGGTGATGTCGGCACCGAGCTCGGGCGGGGTCTGCTCGAGCGCATTCTTCACGGCCGAGACGATCTGGTTCAGCGGGTCGGTGAGCGCTTCGAGGATCTCGTTGGACGAAACCGTGAAGCTGCGCGGAATGCCTTCGGAGAGGTTGCGGCCCTTGACCTCGATCTCCTTGACCTCGCTGCCGGGGAAGGCGCTGCCGATCGTCTTCTTGACCATTTCAGCGGTCGGCTCGCCGATCAGCATGCCGTAGTTGCGGCGGATGTAGGCAATGATGGCGTCGTCGAAGCGGTCGCCGCCGACCCGCACGCTGCCCTTGTAGACCAT
>JAIXTA010000211.1 GCA_027484405.1 Burkholderiales bacterium | reverse complement strand
GCGATGGTCTTGGCCAGGTTCTCCGGCTCGTTCACATCGAGCGGATCCGGGCGGCCGTGGCCCACGTCGCAGAAGGGGCAGCGGCGGGTGCACTTGTCACCCATGATCATGAAGGTGGCCGTGCCCTTGCCGAAGCATTCGCCGATGTTCGGGCAGCTGGCTTCCTCGCAGACGGTGTGCAGCTTGTGCTCGCGCAGGATCTGCTTGATCTCGTAGAAGCGCGTGTTGACCGAGCCCGCCTTCACGCGGATCCAGTCCGGCTTCTTGAGCATCTCGGTGCGCTCGATCGGGATGATCTTGATGGGGTTGCGCGCGGTCTTGGCTTCGTGCTTCTGCTTGGCCGTTGCGTCGTATTCGCCCGCGGGCAGGGCCTTGTCGGTGACGTTGCTCATGATGAGGAGGTGCTTTCGCGCCGCATGGGCGGCAACTGCAAGGGCGGGGCGATTCGGGCGTTCCGGCGGGGGCACGCACCGATCAGACGCTGACTTCAGCGGGCTGCGGCGGCGTCGCCCGCCACGGCCACCGGCGCGGGAAACACCCGCGCCAGATGGTGCGCCAGCCGGGCTGCTGCGTCGTCCCACGAGGTCTGGACGCCCAGTTTAGCGAGGTCCACCGTGGCCAAGCCCGCGTAGCCGCAGGGGTTGATCCAGTTGAACGGCGCCAGATCCATGGCCACATTCAGCGCCACGCCGTGATAGGTGCGGTGATTCGTCACCTTCACGCCCAGGGCGGCAATCTTGCCCAGGCCAGCGAAGGGATCGGCCCCAGCGGGCTGCGGGCCCGCACTGGCCGCCAGGCTCGGCGCGCGGCCATCCAGGCGTACATAGATGCCCGGGGCGTTGGGCACGCGCTGGCCGATCAGGCCGTAGTCCGCCAGCACGCAGATCACCGCGGTTTCGATGCGGTGCACGTACTCCTTCACATAGATGCCCTGGCGGCGCAGGTCGATCAGCGGATAGGCCACCACCTGGCCGGGACCGTGAAAGGTCACCTGCCCGCCGCGGTCCGTGCTCACCACCGGAATGTCGTGCGGATTCAGGATGTGCTCGCGCTTGCCGGCCAGGCCCAGGGTGTAGACCGGCCCGTGTTCGACCAGCCAAAGCTCGTCTTCCGTCTCGGCCGTGCGCTGCGCCGTGAACTCGCGCATGGCGGCGTACACGGGCGCGTAGTCGGCGGTGGTGATGCGCTTGATCTGCATTGCTGATGGGCAGGAAGGCTTGATGGAGCAGCGTTGGGCGGAATGATCAGGGGCGGCGCCAGCTCCAGGCCGCAAGCGCCAGTCCGGCTGCGGCATGCATGGCGGCCAGCGCAAGCGTCGTGCCGGCCGCATCCCTGACCGTCAGCAGGACAGGCGGCAGCAGCACATGGAGCGCCGGCTTGAGTTCCAGGGCGCCCGCCAGCCAGGGCAGCAGGACATACAGCACCAGCAGGCAGAGCAGGAAGGCGCCCACCGGCCGGCGCACCCGGGTGCGCCAGGCCAGGGCGGTGGCCAGGGCGCAGTCGCGCACCAGCATGAGCACGATGGTCAGGGCCATCAGGTCCTCGGTGCGGATCGCATCGATCAGGTTGCGCGTGCCGGATTCGGGCTGACCGGCGCCCACCAGCGCGACAAGCAGCGCTGCGGCCAGGGCCAGCACCAGGCTCACCGGCCACAGCGGCAGCCGCTCCAGCGCACGGCGCCATTCGCCGCGCGCGGCCCGGGCGCGGATAGCCGCCCAGCGCGTGCGGTCGTTCGCCTCGGACACCAGCGTCAGCAGCGTGAGCCCGCCGGCAATGACCGTCAGGCTGGCCAGCCCCGTCGTCCAGCCACCCTGTACGGCTGCGTCTTGCACAAAGCCGGCCGACCAGACCGCCAACACCACGCACAGCAGCGGCCAGGCCCAGGGCAGCTGCCGAACTGCAAGGGCCTCGGCCGTGCGGCGCCACAGGGCCACCACCAGACAGGCCGCAATCAGGCAGGCCGAGCCCGCGGTCAGCACGGCACCGCTCATCATCGCGCCCCACCAGCCGCGCGCACCCGATTCGCCGAGCAGGCTGATCGGCCCGAGGCCCCACAGCGCCAGCACCAGCAGCCACCACAACCCGCCGCGCGCAGCCAAGCGCTCGTCAAATAGGGCCATGTGCAGATTGAGCAGGCTGGCCAGCGCCTGCAGGGCCAGCCCGCCCGCAATGAGGGTCACCAGCGTCAGCGGCCACTGCGGCACACCGGCCTGCACGGCCGCCGCGGCATAGACACCGGCGCAGATCGCCCCGCCCCACCAGGCCAGGCTGGTGCTGCCCAGCAGCTTGCCCCAGGTCATGGGCCAGGGCTGCACGGCCCCCATGCGCTGCTGGTCCCAGGTGCGGTCGCGGATCTCGTCCACCACGCTGGCGCCAGCCTCGCGCGAACCGTATAGCCAGACCACCAGCACGAAGCCGATCACGGCTGCCCGGGCCAGATGCGTGGCCGCCTCGTGACCGTCGCGCGCGGCCAGCGCCACCGCTGCGGCGGCCAGGCCCAGCAGGGTAGGCATGACGAGCGCACGGGTCAGCGACCAGGTCAGCCAGAGCTGGCGCTGAAACTCGGGGTTGTCCGAACGCATCATGCGCGGCCTCCGTCCGATGCAGCCGGCGCCGCACTGCCCTGCATGGAGCGCAGATAGGAGTCCTGCAGGTTTTCGCGCACCGCCTCCAGACCGAGCACGGCAAAGCGGCCGGCGGCATCGGCCAGCTGCTGCTGCACCAGACTGGCCAGCAACCGGGCCTGCGCGGCGTCATCGCCATCGAGCTCGAAGTCAGCCTGCTGCGCCTCGCTGTGCAGCACATGCACGCCGGGCTGCGTGCGCAGGGCCTGCAGCGCCGCCTCGGCTGCGCCGCGCCAGTGCAGGCGCAGGCGGCGCGCGGCCGCGTCTGCTGCGCCGTGCAGGGCGCGCAGATCCTGGATGCGGCCCTCGCGCAGGGCAAGCATGTGGGTGGAGTACGCGTCCAGCTCCGCGAGGATGTGGCTGGACACCAGCAGGGTCATGCCCGCGGCCTGCATCTGCCGGAACACGCCGGCGAGCGCATTGCGCGCCTCCGGGTCCAGGCCGCTGGCGGGCTCGTCAAGCAGCACCACGGCCGGCCGGTGGATGATGGCCTGGCCGATGGCCACACGTTGACGCTGCCCGCGCGACAGCCGGCCGGCCTGTTCATCGAGCTTGCCTTCGAGATCGAGCAGGCGGGCGGTGTCCTGCACAGCGGCGTCGATCTCGCCAGAAGCAAGCCCCTGCGAGGCCGCGGCAAACGCCAGGCAGCGCCGCACCGACAGGCTGCCGTAGAGGCCGAACTGGTCTGCCAGGTAGCCGATGTGCCGATGCACCGCACGCGGCGCCTCCTGCACATCCATGCCCTGCACGCGCACGGTGCCGGAGAACGGCGTGTCCAGCGCGGCGATCAGGCGCATCAGCGTCGTCTTGCCCGCGCCATTGGGGCCGACCAGCGCCGTGACGCTGCCCCGCTCGATGGCAAAGCTCACGCCATGCAGCGCCCGATGGCCAGGGTAGTCAAACACCAGCTGGTCGACTTCGATGATGGGTGGCGTCATGATGGGCTTGCGAGGGGCCGGACACGCATCGTGGTTCAGCGCCCGACGGACAAGGCGTGCAACGCAGCAGTGCGTTTGGTCAGTCTAGGCCGCGCGCGGCGCACGCCGCAGGACAAGCCGCCGCAGCGACTGCCGCGAGGCGGCCCCGAGCGCAAGGCGCCGGGTTGCGTCATCAAAGCACGATCTTCACGCGCGGATTGGCGCGCAGGGCCACTTCCACCGCTTCCATCTGCTCACGGGACTCGAAGTGCACCATGAAGGCCACGGCCAGGTAGTTGTTGGCCTTGCTCGCGCGCAGCTCGATGGTGGCAGGGTCGAAGCCCGGCACCACGCCGCGCACGGTCTCGGCAATGCTGTGGGCCAGGTCATCCACCCGCTTGCCAATCGCCGTGACCGGCACGGTGGCGGGGAAGGTCAGCAGGCTCTTGGGCGGGGTGGCGTCGGCAGGGATCTGGGTCATGTCGATATTGTGGGGATGGGGCGGCGAAAAACCAGATCCGCTTGTCTGGCGCGGTTCTTCAGCCATTTTGGGCTGGGAAGGCGCATGGATGCTGGGTCTGGCATTTCGCCTCCGGGCGTGGAACCACGCTAGCCCGCCGCGCGCGAACAGGTGAAGAAGCCGTTGAGCGTCAACCGCCCCGCATCCGGATCATTCACGTAGCGGCTGGGGGTGGCGAGTTCGCCGGTGTGGAAGACGCTGCCGTCGTAGAAGATCAGGCGGTTGTAGCGCGCTGGCACGCTGCCGGTTTTCTCGAACCAGTCGTTGCCTTCGAGCATGTAGCCGGGCGCGATGCCGTAGCGCGCGCTGAAGGCGGCGGCGTCCATCTGGCCGCAGTCGTGCACCAGTTGCGCGGTGTCTTGCGCGCTTTTGCGGGGGCGGTAGAAGGCCGTGCCACCCAGCGCCGGGTCTTCAAACAGGTACAGCACGCTGGCGGCCATGCATTGGTCGGGCGGCAGGCCCTGGTTGTCGCGGTGGCAGAGCCATTGGCGCGGCAGCAGGTCCTGCGGCTGCTTGGTCACCATCGACAGGCGGCTATACATGTGCAGGGTGCGCCGGCCCCCCAGGCGGCGGCGCAGATGCTGGGCAAAGAATTCGGCCAGCCGGTCGGAGAATGCCGGCGGCATGAGCAATTCGACGCCGGGATAGGCGTTGTGCGGCGCCGGAGCAAAGGCGGCGCGCTGCTCGCGCGCGAACTGGCGTAGCTGCTCGGGGTGGGTGAGTGCGTCGTCAATCACCCAGCAGACTTGGCCCTCATGCAGGGGCACGGACTGGAGGGTGGCGTTGGGGTTGAACATGCGTATGCCTGCTGGGCGGAATGGTCGGCTCGATGACCGAAATGCAGCGTTTTCTTATGAATTGTGAGTGGTTGCTAGCGCACTACCCGCTTTCCTGAAGCCCACCTTACCCATTGCACCCCTCAATGCACGTTTGGCCGAATTTGCATGATCTTGCTATGGGCGACGCACGGCATCTGGGTCGGTGGGCGGCTCGTCTTTCTTGGGCCTGTCGTCCTTGCCGTCCTTGTCCTTGGGGTCTTTGTCGCCGATCTTGCCCGCCGGCAGCGTCACTGCGCCGCCCACGCCCACATTGCCCACCCGGCCACCGCCGCCCACACCCACGCTGACGCTGCCGTCACCACCCACACCCACGCCCACGCCAAGATTGCTGCCGCCGATCCCCAGACCGATGCTGAGGTTGGCGCAGCCGGCCAGGCTGAGGGCGAACGCTGCCACGTACACGCTGCGACACAGAAGAACACGCTTGGAAGACATCATGGCGAACCTCGCTTGCTGTGCAAGATGCGGCGCCCGACGGACGCGCGCCGCCATGCAAGCGTAGTCCTGTGAGCGCCGAGCGAATGTTGCGATGTGTCGCAGCGCGCTGCCGGGGCAGGCGGCCTGGCGCGCCCGCCTCACCTTATTCGGCCGCCTCCGTGGCCTTCTTTGCACCCTTCTTGGCAGGCGCCTTGGCCTCGCGCGGGGCGAATTCGAAGCCGACCTTGTCGGCCTTGGCGTCCCAGGCGAGGTAGGCCTTGAAGGGTCGGCGGGTGCGCATGGAGACAAAGCCGGTCAGCAGGTCGGTCTTGCCGGTCTCGAGCAGCTTCTTGACCTGCTCGGGGCCGATCTCCTGCTGCAGGATGACCTTGCCGCTCTTGAAGGTGCAGGTCTTGGCGACCACGGTGTTCTCGCACACGTAGTTCATGCCGTGCTCGAACACGCCGCCGCCGCAGCGCGGGCACTTGCCCAGCGGGCTCTGGCTGGAGAAGTCGGGCGCCTCGGCGTCCTCGTCTTCGGCGTTGGACTGGCCGAAGTCGAACTCCATCTTGAGGTTGTTGTTCTCGGTGTCCTCGACGATGTTGAGGATGGCCGCAAACGGCCGGCCCATCTTGGAGCGGAAGCCCTGCAGCGGGCCGATGGTGCGCTTTTCGAGCAGCTCCTCGACCTCCTCGATCTCGAAGCTGCGGCCGCCCGGATGCTTGCTGATGGAGAAGCCGCAGGCCTCGCAGGCAAAGCGGCGGTAGTTCTCTTTGACCACGCTGCCGCAGTGCGGGCAGGGCGTCTTGAGCGTGGCGTAGTCGCCAGGCACGGTGTCGCGGTCGTATTCCTTGGCACGCTTGACGATGATCTGCGTCATGCGCGCGATTTCCTGCATGAACTCCTCGCGCGAGATCTCACCCTTTTCCATCAGCGAGAGCTTGTGCTCCCAGCCGCCGGTGAGCTGGGGCTGGGTGAGTTCCTCCACCCCGAGGCCGCGCAGCAGGGTCATGAGCTGGAAGGCCTTGGCCGTGGGCATGAGGTCCCGGCCCTCGCGCAGCATGTACTTCTCGTTCAGGAGCCCTTCGATTGTGGCGGCGCGCGTGGCCGGCGTGCCCAGGCCGCGCTCGGCCATGGCTTCGCGCAGTTCCTCGTCTTCCACCAGCTTGCCCGCGCCTTCCATGGCGGAGAGCAGCGTGGCTTCGTTGTAGCGGGGCGGCGGCTTGGTCGAGAGACCGACGGCCTCAATGGTCTCGGTGACGACGCGCTCACCCTGCTTCACGGCCACCAGCGAGTCGTCGCTCTTCTGTTCTTCCTTGCCGTAGACGGCCAGCCAGCCTGGATTGACCAGCACCTTGCCCTCAGTCTTGAACTGGTGGCCCTGCACCTCGGTGATGCGGGTGGTGATCTGGTATTCGGCCGGCGGGAAGAACACGGCAATGAAGCGCTTGGTCACGAGGTCGTAGACCTTGGCTTCCGCTTCGCTCAAGCCCTTGGGCAGGTTGCCCGTGGGAATGATGGCGAAGTGGTCGGAGACCTTGGTGTTGTCGAACACGCGCTTGTTGCCGCCCTTGACCCAGCCCTTGTTCAGCGCCTGGGCCGTGAAGGGGTAGTAGCGGTCCATCTCGCCCACCTGCTCGAGCGTCTTTTCCACCGTGCCCACGTAGTCCTGCGGCAGGTAGCGGCTGTCGGTTCGCGGATAGGTCAGGACCTTGTGCTTCTCGTAGAGGGCCTGGGCAATCGACAGCGTGGTCTGCGCCGAAAATCCGAAGCGGCCGTTTGACTCGCGCTGCAGGCTGGTGAGGTCGTAGAGCAGCGGCGCGCCCTGGCTGCTGGGCTTGGCCTCCTCGGTCACCGAGCCCATCTGGCTGCGGCAGGCGGCGACGATGCTCTCGGCCGCAGCCTTGGCCCAAAGGCGGCTTTCGCGCTTTTCCGGGTCGGTCTCGTCCTTCTTGAACTTGGGGTCGAACCAGCGACCTTCGTACACGCCACCGGCGGCCACGAACTCGGCACGCACTTCCCAGAAGTCGCGCGGCACGAACTTGCGGATGCGCTCCTCGCGCTCGACCACGATGGCGAGTATCGGCGTCTGCAAGCGGCCCACGGTGCTCAGGAAGAAGCCGCCGTCCTTGCTATTGAAGGCGGTCATGGCGCGCGTGCCATTGATGCCCACAAGCCAGTCGGCCTCGCTGCGGCAGCGGGCGGCATCGGCCAGCGGCATCATCTGATCATCGCTGCGCAGCTGCGCAAAGCCGTCGCGGATGGCCTGCGGCGTCATGCTCTGCAGCCACAGGCGCTGCACCGGCAGCTTGCTCTTGGCATGCTGCATGATGTAGCGGAAGATCAGCTCACCCTCGCGCCCGGCGTCACAGGCGTTGATCACGGCGCCGACATCCTTGCGCTTGAGCAGCTTCACCAGGGTCTTGAGGCGCTTCTCGTTCTTTTCGATCGGCTGCACATCGAAGTGCGGCGGGATCATCGGCCAGTGCGCAAAGGACCATTTACCGCGCGTGACGTCGTACTGCTCGGGCACCACCAGCTCGAGCAGGTGGCCCACGGCACTGGAGACCACGTAGTCATCGCTCTCGAGGTAGTCCTCGTGCTTCACGAAGCCGCCCAAAGCCTTGGCGATGTCGTTCATCACGGACGGTTTCTCGGCAATCACGAGCGTCTTGAGCCCGTCGGCCAGTGGGGCGGCTGCGGCCTTGGCCGACGTTTTCTTGACGGCGGCTTTCTTGGCAGCAGGAGCTTTGGCGGCGGTTTTCTTGGCGGCGGGCATGTCGGATTCTGTGAAGAGGATTGCTAGTTATGCAAGCCTCGGGCGATGCAACTATAGACGTCCGTTTTGCGGCACTGCAAACAACAAGGCCTCCGCGCGGGAGGCCTTGTTGCCGAGAGGACCCGGATCAGGCGAGTCGCATGAAGCCGAGATCGCGCTGGGTGAAGTTGCGCAGGTTCGGGAAGATGTCGTTGAGCTGCGTCTCCGACAGGCCCATCCAGCGGCCCAGGGTGGCGCCGTATTGATCCACGCTGTGCACCGGAATCCAGGCGCCGCTGCCGGATGCGGAATCCGGCGTGGTCAGGCCCACGGTCGGGTAGCGGCCGTAGAGGTCGCGGCCGATCACTGCACCGCCGGTCACGAAGTGCGAGGCACCCCAGCCATGGTCGGTGCCGTCGCCGTTGCTGGTATAGGTCCGGCCGAATTCGCTGGAGCTGAACACCGTCACCTGGTTGCGGATGTCGCCCAGGCCCGGCATGGCGGCCAGAGTGTCATCGAAGTACTTCAGCGCATGGCCGATGCGAGCCATCAGGTCGGCGTGGTTGTTGCGCTGGCCATCGTGCGTGTCGAAGCCGCCAATGCCCACGAAGAACACCTGCCGGCGCGTGCCGAGCGCTGCACGGCCACCGATGATGCGGGCGACCGTCTGGAACTGCTGCGCCAGGCCGTTATTGGCCAGGTTGCCGTTGTTCGGGTTGGTGTACTGCGTCGGGTTGGGGATGCCCGTTGCGCCGGTCGGCAGCATGCCAGCAGCCAGATCGACCTGCGCATCGATCGAGCGCTTGACGATGGCGTTGTGATCCTTCTCGAGGAAGTGCGTGCGGTCCGAGCTGATGAGATTGCGCAGTGCCGTGCCGCCTGCCGTCGAACCGTAGACCGTGTTGTTGGCCGTGGTGCCGACACCGCCGATCGAGATCGCGCCACCGCTGTTGACCTGGTAGGCCAGGGCCTGGTTGCCGGACAGGAAGACCGTGTTGCCCGTTGCCGAGATGCAGGTGAAGGTGGTCTTGCTGTTGCTGGCCATCAGCAGATCACCCATGCGGCCGCCCCAGCCCTGGCGCGCGCCTTCCGGTGCGAAGGCCTGCCACATCGAGGTCTGGTCGTTGTGCGAGAACAGCTTGGGCGGACGGCGCTTGGTGTTCAGTTCGGTGCGGTTGGCAATCGGCTCAATCAGCGGGCCGACGTTCGACAGGATCGCGCCGCGGCCGGCGTCGAACAGGGTCTGGAAGTCGCGCAGCGCGGGATGCAGCGCGAAGCCGCGGCCCTGGTTGTTGATTGCATTCAGCGGGAGCACGCCACCGGGCTGACCGACGGCCGGCAGGGCGATGCTGCCTGCCTCGTTCGTCGTGCGAATCCGGGTGTACTCGGCCCAGGACGTCGCATCGGTCGGCAGCACGGCGTTCGCGCTGTCGTTGCCGCCGAAGAAATACAGGCAGACCAGGGCCTTGTAGTCGGTACCGGCGGTCTGCGCGGATGCGGCAGCCAGCGTGGCGAGGTTCAAGCCGAAGGGTGCAGCCACCCCCAGGAAGGACAGATTGCTGCTGGCGCGCAGGAAGGCGCGGCGGGATTCATTCATGTGCTTGCTCATTTTGTCGGCCCTTCCCTTACTTCTGGATCAGGAACTCGGGCGCGGCCAGGGTCAGGTAGACCCCGAGACGTGCGCGAGTCAGCTTGGCGGCGTCGATTTGCGCCTGGTTGCTGCCATTGGAGGCCGGGATGGCGACGGCATTGACGGCGTCACGGATGATCTGCTTGTTGGCGGTGGTCATCGTGCCGCCGGTCAGGAGCATGTCGAGCCTGTTGACAAGATCTTCGGGCTTGTCGGCGAGCGCGATCTCGGCCGTGTAGTTCGGCTGGATGTCGTTGCGGGTCGCACCCGCAGCGCGGCCGCCGATGCCATTCTGAACGGCATTGCGCATGAAGTTCATGTAGCCGACCACCGAGGTCTCGTGGACGATCTGGAACTCGGGTGCGGTCAGGCTGGCTGCGCCGGCAGCCGAGTTGGGCGGCACGTAGCCGGCACGGAAGAAGTTGAACACCGTGGGCGAGCGCAGGGGCGTCTGGCTCAGCGAGCCGCCTGGATCATCCGTGGAGCCCATCAGGAAACGCGAGGAATCGCTGGTGGCACCGAAGGCACGACCCCAGGCCGTGGCGCGCAGGATCGGCTCGCGCAGCTTGCCCACGTTGTTGGCGGTGGAGGCGGTGCGCGCTTCGGTGTCGAGCAGGATGGCGGTCACGACCTGCTTGAGGTCGCCGTTGCTGGTGCGGAATACGTTCGAGACGCGACCCACATAGGCCGGGCTCGGGTTGCTGCTCACCAGACGCTGGATCAGCAGCTTGGAGATGAAGGGCGCGGTGTTCGGATGGTTCGCAATGAAGTCGAGCGCCGCCTTCAGGCTCGCATCCGGATCGGCCGTGGTCTGGGCTGCGAGGGTCGTGCCGAGGAAGCGCTTTTCGCCCGTCTCATGGAACTTGGCGTAGCCCTGCATGGGCGTCCATTCACGTTCCGCGGGGCCTGCACCGCCGAAGAAGCGGCTGTCGGTGCGGTCAGCCATGTTCGGGCCGGCGTACCAGGAGAAGCCCGTGAACACGCGGGACAGGCCCTTGATGTCGTCGTCGCCATAGGTTTCGATCGGGCGGCCGTTGCTGTCGAGCTTGAGGGTGCCGTCCGGGTTCAGCTGGAACAGGCCGATCGAGAACAGCTGCATGATTTCCCGCGCGTAGTTCTCGTCAGGCACGCGGGTGCCCGCGGCTTTCTGGTTGCGCATGTGCGTCAGGTAGATGCCCATCATCGGATGGCGGCTCACGTCTTCAAGCAGGGTGCGGTAGCTGCCGAAGGCGTTCTTGGCGAGCATGTCGTAGTAGCTGGCCATGCCGCGCGGGTAGTTGACGGTCGTGTCGTTCTGGAAGGACACGACAAAGATCTCGGACAGCGCAAAGGTCACGCGCTGGCGCAGCTGATCCTCGCTACCCAGAGCCTGGCCCCACCAGCTCTGGAAGAACTCGTTCTGACCCACGCTCTGCGGCGGCGACAGCGCCTGGAGCTCGGCTTGGCGCGCCTGCATGTAATCGAAGTGCGGCCGCATGGGCTTGTTGAACTGGTCGTTCAACCAGCCCTGATAGCCAACCTTCATCAGATAGTCGATCGACGCTTGCGTCGGGCCCATGGTGGCCTGACTCAGGAAGCGCGAGGCCTCGGCCGCCGTCGGTGGCGGTCCGGACTGCTGACCCGACGGGCCGCTACTGCTGCTGCCCGATCCGCCGCAGGCGGAAACCAGTAATGCAAGCGCTGCAGCGCCCGCAAAGCGGCGCAGCGTTTGCCAGTTTGAGATCACTCCGGCCATTTTTTGTCACTCCACAGTCCACTTGTCCCACGTTTGTCATCGGACAAGCCCTGATTTTTTTATGGACCCGATGGGTTTCGGGCACGTTTGCGCATGGCGCACCAACCCGAAGCAACGCCGGTGCCACGACAGGTATCTGAAAGTTCCCGTCGTGTAACAAAAATTGTTGCGTGGCGCATCGGATGCCGTTTCGTCAACGGACATCCCTGCGCCCGATGGCGCCTAGTTCGGCAGGCGTGGCGAGTCGTCGTCGCTCATGAGCTCGTCAAACACCAGCGCGTCGAATTCGACTTCCTGGCTCCAGAGCACCATCAGGGTGATGATGCGCAGCTTTGACAGAGGAATCGGTGACTCGGGTACGGCAAGTGCACGCTCAATGATGAGCTCGCGGTGCGGTGCGTACAGCGCGTCAGCATTTTCAAGGTGCTGGATGAACGCGATGGCGTCATCTCCCAACTGGCGGCGCTCCACATCGGCGTAGATGCGCGTCGAGCCCTCGGAGGCGTGTGCGATCAGGCGGATGTTCTGGGTGGCAGACGCGAGCCCGACGAGCCAATCGAGTGCCTGTTCGACGTCGTCTTCGTCGAAGCCGGCTTCAGTGAGTGTGTCGTGGAGATCGTCAGTTTCGGGGAACAGTTGCGGGGTGCTGTAGTGCTGGAAGAGATAGACCAGGACGTCGTACATGCACACCCTCCTCGAAAGCCGCTGAAGACATCGCGGTGGCGCGTTGGTCGCGCCACCCGGGGAGTGGGATTGCGAAGCAAACCCATTTCTCAGACCCCCGCGAGACCGCTGCCGCGAGCTGCAGTCTGGGAAATGGATTTCTGCTGACACTAATCCAAGTGTGTGACGACCGCAAGACACGCTAGCCGCAGCGCTGCCCGGCGCTCTGCTGGATGGCAGGCAAAGTGTTGTTTCGTTGCACTGACGCGCGCGGGCGCGTCAGGCAAGCGCCTGCCAGCGCCCACCGGGCAGCCGAGCAGCCCGTCCTTCGAGTTCGAGCGCCGTGAGTTGGGTCATGAGGCTGGCGGCATCCAGTCCGGTGCGCTGCGCCAGGGTCTCCAGGCTGACGGGGTCGCCCGCCAGCGCATCGAGCACCGGGTGGCCATCGCGCAGCGCAACGCCAGCAACGTCTTCAGTCGGGGCATCCGCGGCTGCCGACTGACGCGCGGCTTGCTCGAGGCGCAGCTCCTCCATGACGTCGGCTGCGCTCTCCACGAGCTTGGCGCCTTGCTTGATAAGGGCATGACAGCCGCGCGACTGCGGCGAGTGGATCGAGCCCGGAATGGCGAGCACCTCGCGCCCGAGGTCTCCGGCCAGACGTGCTGTGATGAGCGAGCCGCTCTGCAGCGCAGCCTCGACCACCAGCGTGCCCTGCGCAAGGCCGGCAATGATCCGGTTGCGCCGCGGAAAGTTGCCCGCCAGCGCGCGAGTGCCAAGCGCAAACTCGGACACGATGAGACCGTGTGCGGCGATGCGATGCGCAAGATCGCGATTGCGTGCTGGATAGACCACATCCAGACCCGTACCCACTACGGCGATCGTCGACCCGTCTCCAGCCAGCCCGCCGAGATGCGCCGCCGCATCGATGCCCAGCGCCAGACCGGACACGATGCAAACGCCGCGCTGAGACAGGGCATGCGCAAACTGCTCGGCGTTTGCCTGGCCCTGCGCGGTGGCGTTGCGGCTGCCCACCATGGCCACGGCCGGATGCGAAAGCACCTCGAGGCGACCCATGGCGTAGAGCACTGCCGGGGGATCGGGCGCCTGCAGCAGCAGCTGGGGATAGTCGGCATCAGCGAGCGTCAGCAGGTGGTGGCCCGGCTCACGCGCCCATGCGAGTGCGTGCGCCACAGCGGCCTCGCGCTCTGCATCCGCAGTGAGCAGGGCCTGCGCAACGACCGGGCCGCAGACCCGGCTCACGCTGCCCAGACTCTGGGCCAGGACCTGCTCGGGCAGACCGAACGCGGCGAGCAGATCGCGGCTTGTGGCCGGACCGATGCCGGGCGTCAGTGTCAGGCGCAGCCAGGCTGCCAGCTCTTGCTCGCGGTCGCTCATCCCATTCGTGTCCATGACCCAGTTTCGGGCACAGTTTGCCCACCCCGGAAAGCACATCGGCTGCCCGAGGGCAGCCGATGTAGGGGATTGCATCAGCGCGTCACGGGGTACGCAACTGGTCGCCCACGCGGATCGGCCGGTCACTGCTCATGATAAGCACGTAGGACACGCGGTCGAACACGCGGAACACCATCCCCACGCCAATGCGTTCGTCGGGCAGCTTGACCGCCTGCGGGCGGCCGAGATATTTGCCCGCGAAGCCTTCGGCACGCTGAGTCCGGTCGGCGACGGTATCGCCGGTTTCCCAGATCTGCAGTGTGTGGCCGGGTTCCAGGCCAACATCACGGCCCTTGTTGATGGCCACGACCATCAGGCTGCCCGCAGTGATCGCCTCCCGGCTGTAGACGCTGGCCACGCGCGCATTGACATCGCGCTCGGGCGCACGGGGTGCGAAGTTGATCGACGGCGCGGCGGCAAAAGGCAGCAGGCGATCGTCCACGCCGAACTCTTCCTTGACGCGTGCAATCTTGATCGTCGCCGGATCACCGCTGCGCACCACGTCGGCGTCGCCCAGGTAGTAGGCCTCATAGGCAAGCACTTCCCCGGTCTGCGGATCCTTCAGCGGCCGGGCGGGACGGAAGACCTGGTAGCGGGAGATCGACTCGTCCTTGATGCCGCGCACGTAGGCCGTGTCGCCGGCAGCGAAGAACACCCGGCCCGTTTCACGACCGGCAAGGATGCGCGGCGCGCTGTCGAGGCGGTCGCGCTCGACGATCAGCGGCTGCGACAGGAAGGGTTCGATGACGCCGGCCGGAATGGTGGTGATGGCCTTGTCGAGCCCCTCGGCCCGCACGCGGGGCGACAGACGCTCGGTGCCGTCAGGGGCGGTCATCGACAGCGTGGCCCGGCCGTCCTTCTTGATCAGGTACAGCACCTGGCCCGGATAGATCAGGTGCGGGTTGCGGATCTGGTCCTTGTTCATGCCCCAGAGCTCGGGCCACTTCCAGGGACTCTTGAGGAACACGCCGGAGATCGCCCAGAGGGTGTCTCCGCGCTTGACCGTGTATTGATCGGGTGCGTTGGGGGCCAGATCGGAGATCGGCACGCCCATCTGCGCCACCTGATTGGCCGTGGAGCGCTGCTGCTCGGTGATCGGGAAGTTCACGGCACTGGCCGTACCGGTGAGACCTGCCAGCGCCAGAGCGGCGCAGATGACCGACAATCGTTTGTGCATTCTTCCCCCCTTGCAGACGCAAGGTGTAGTACTCGACAAGCGCCTCAGTGCGCCTTGGGTGGGGCCTGCGGCCCGTGCCTGCGCCGCCCAGAACCCGGCGCGCGGCATGTTCTTGCGCGCACCCAAGATCAAGTTTTGCTTTAAATTTTGCAGATAAACATCTGATCTCGCAACGAAATTGCCACTCCATCATCCCTTCGGCGTGGTTTTTTCGGCGTCCCGCTCCGCTTTGCGCTTGTTCAGCCCTCGCTGAACCGGCGCGCGGTTGCTGCGCTGCCTGATCGCCCCAACTCCTTACTCAGCATCATGGCCCTGTTGCCCATCCTCCACTGGCCCGACCCGCGCCTAAAGACCGTCGCCAAGCCGGTCACCCAATTTGATGCGCGCCTGAAAAAGCTCGCCGAAGACATGGCCGAGACGATGTATGACGCCCCCGGTGTCGGACTGGCGGCCACCCAGGTGGACGTTCACGAACGCCTGATCGTCATTGACGTCTCCGAAGACAAGAAGGGCCTCATGACCCTGGTGAACCCGGAGATCATCTGGGCCAGCCCGGAGCGCAGGAAGTACGAGGAAGGCTGCCTGTCAGTGCCCGAGATCTATGACGATGTGGAGCGTCCCGCCCAGGTTCGGGTGCGCGCCCAGGATGTCACGGGCCAGTTCTTCGAGTTCGACGCTGACGGCCTGCTGGCCGTGTGCGTGCAGCACGAGATGGACCACCTGGCCGGCAAGGTCTTCGTGGAATACCTGTCCACGCTGAAGCAGGGCCGGATCAAGACGAAGCTGCGCAAGCGGGCCGAGCGCGCGCTTTGAGCCTGTACGGCCCAGCGCCGTGCAGCGTCGCAGCGAGTTGACAGTTTTGCAGCTGCGCCTTGAAGCAGCCGTCGCACGGCGTTAGCGTTTGCGGGTTTTCCGGAGACCCGCCATGCGTGCTGCTGTTCTAGCCCTATCCCTCGCCGCTGCCTTGACCGCCTGTGGCGGCGGTGGTGGTGGTGGCGCAAGCCCGCCGCCAGCGGCGGCCACCGGCATCTGCGCCGCCGGCGGCGCCTTCGTGGTGAGTGCCGATACCAGCGTGGATGTGGGCAAGACCGCCACCGCATTGGTCGCGGGCTGCACGGGGGCCATCAGCAATCCGGTGTGGACGCAGACCGCCGGCCCGGCCGTCACGCTTCTGTCCGCCAAGAGCCAGGCCATCAGCTTTGATGCCGCCGCGGCGGGGACCTACAGCTTCCAGGTGAGCTTCCGCGACCCGACGGGCGTGCAGCAGAGTGTGCCGGTCAACATCACGGCGGTCACGCCAAGCTCGGCGGCCTTGGTCGCAGTGCGCGGCGAGCCGTCGGTCTTTGCCGGGGGCAGCACGAGCTTCCGGATGTGGATTCCATCGGGCGTGACGCCTGCCTCGGTACGCTGGGAGCAGACCGAAGGCCCCGCAGTCACCCTGAACACCGAAGACCCGCAGCGCATCATCTTCACTGCGCCGAATGTGGTCCAGGACACCCGCCTGACCTTCCGCGCCACGGTGAGCCTGAGCACCGGCGCCACCGACAGCGACACGCAGACCCTGCTGGTGCAGGCGCTGCCGGCCCCCCCGGCGGGGCAGCTCTTCGGCAGCAGCAGCCCGGCCTCGCGCGTCTATCCCTATCGCGCCGCAAGTCCATGGGCTACGCAGCTGACCAGCTGCGTCTACAACCCGGGGCTGTTCTTCAACAACGGCAACACCAACCTGTGCACCATGAATACCCTGCCCCTGCTGGGTCAGGAGACCAACGGCGCGCAGCCCACGGTGGAGCAGGTGATGAACCGGGTGCTGGTGTCCAACGACTGGATGGGCGAGGTCTTCGAGCGCTTCCTGCGTGAGCAGGACACGACGGGCGACTTCCGCCAGATGCTCAAGGCCACCACGGCCATCGTGATCGGCGGGCGCGTGCGGCCCTCCTTCTACTGGAGCGCCACCGGCGCGATCTATCTGGATGCGAACACGGTTTGGCTCGATGCCGCACAGCGCGACACCGTCAGCGAAGTGCCGGATCCGCGCAGTGCGCTGGCCCCCAATCTGCAGTATCTGGGCCCCTGGCGCTACGTGCTCAACAACCAGCAGGTGCCCTTCTCGGTGCCGCTGAGCGGCCGCGGCAGTCGCGACATCGTGCAGTTGCGCTATCGCCTGGGCGAACTGCTGTACCACGAGCTCACGCACGCCAATGACTTCATGCCGCCGGCCGTGCAGCTCACGGTGAGCCGGGGCGTCCCGGTGTTCCAGGCCATCCCCGCGAGCCTGCCGAGCGACCGTCTGGCGGCCAACTTCCCGCTGGCGTCCACCGAGATGTTCGGCCTGGCGCGCTCCAAGTTCTTCAGCCCGGGCACGACCACAGCCATCCAGGACGCCTACACCGCCGCACAGGTGGGCGGGACCTTCTTTGCGCCGGACCGCGCCACCGACGAATACAACTACGCGATCCCGCCAGGGTCCACCCCGCAGACCTCGCGCGAGGACATCGCCATGCTGGTGGCGGAATTCTTCATGAGCTACCGCTACGGTGTGCTGCGCGACGTGGGCTTCACCAACAAGCCCGCCGTCATCAACAGCGGCAACGACCTGATCGTCGCCTGGGGCCAGCGCGGCCGAGCCGGTGCCGCGACCATCAGGCCGCGGGTGCAGCAGGCCATCAACGAGATCGCGCCCTGGCTGCCCGCAAACGCCGCAAGCACCTTGCCGGCGCCCATCCAGATGCGCCCGGGCGAAAGCTGGACGGCCAACACGGTGCTGCCCAGCGTGCCCGGCGGCGCCTTCAAGCTCACCCAGCTGGAAGACTTCGTCGAACGCGACCGGGTGGAGTTCGAGTGGATGCTGAGCCGACGCAACTACGGCCATGGCCACTGGATGCCGCCGGATCTGCGGCAGATGCCTGGCGGGCTGCGCTGAACGACGCGCGCTCACGCCACAACGGCGCCGCCTGGGGCGCCGTTTTCATTGCTGCGCATACGAATCGACTTGCGGTTCGCGCCGCAAACTTGCACTTCACGCCGCGGGCTGGCAATCGGGCATCGGATGGCTGCGCCCGGCGTGGCCTGCGGCTAAGGTGCAGCCCATGAACTTGCGCAATCTCTTGGCCGCTGGACGCACCCAGTGGTCGTCCGGTCCGGACCGTGTCGGTCCCTGGTGGCTGCACTTGGTGTTCACCGGGATCTTCAACACCTTCATCGGACTGTTTCTCACGGTCGTGATCTGGACCTTCCAGCAGCGTGCGAGCTTCGGGCAGATCTTGCCGGAGACCTTGCTGTTTACACATTGCATTGGATACACCATCCATCTGATGTTCCGTCTGGGCGAACGCTTGGTCGGCAACCGACCCAAGGAAGAGTGGTCCATGCCGCTGCGCGCGGTGTACTTCTCCGCGATCCCGATTACGGGCGTATTCATCGGCTACTCGATCGGGGTTTCGCTGCTGGGCGGCAATCTGTTCCGCGTGATCGCCAGCAACCCGCGGCTGTTCTTTGGTGTGCTTGCGTTCTCCCTGGTGCTTTCAGCGTTCTGGTATCAGTTCTTCGCGGCCCGCATGCGCGCCGCTCAGGCAGAGGCGGAACAAGCTGAACAGCAGGCCCGTGCCGAAGCCGCCGAGCGGCAGGCCGCTCAGGCCCAACTCTCGATGCTGCAGGCGCAGATCGAGCCGCACTTTCTGTTCAATACCCTGGCGAACGTGGTCAGCCTGATCGACTACGAGCCGGCCAAGAGCAAGCAGATGCTCGAGCGCTTCATCGAGTACCTTCGCGCCAGCCTGCTCACAAGCCGCCGCACCGAGGGCACGCTGGCCGACGAGCTGGAGATTGCCCAGGCCTATCTGCAGCTGCTGGCCATCCGCATGGAAGGTCGCCTGCGCTTTGCCGTCGACGTGCCCGAGGCCCTGCGCCGCGAGCCGTTCGCGCCCATGCTGCTGCAGCCATTGGTGGAAAACGCCATCAATCACGGCCTGGAGCCGGCGATCGACGGTGGCACCGTGACCATCCGCGCCTGGACCACCGACACCGAGTTGTGCATTCAGGTGGCGGACGACGGCGAGGGCCTGCCGCCGGACACCGACACGCCACGCCGTTCGGCTGGAACGGGGGTGGCGCTGGCCAACATCCGCGAACGGCTCGCGGCGCTGTATGGTCCGGCAGCGCAACTGCGGCTGGCGGTGGGCGATGCCGCCACCGGCCGCGGCTGCGTGGCCACCATCACTCGGCCGCTGCAGACCTGATGGCAAGCCATCGCGCCCATCCAGTTCTGCCCCAGACACACCCGACCCCGCCTCACTGCCCGGACTGCACGCCGCATGCCCCATACCGCACTGATTGCCGATGATGAACCGCATCTGGTGAAGTACCTGCAGGACAAGCTTGCGGCGCTCTGGCCCGAGCTCCAGATCGTGGCCACCGCGCGCAACGGCCTGGAAGCCCTCAAGGGCATTGCCGAACATGCGCCCACGGTGGCGTTTCTGGACATCAAGATGCCGGGGGCGACCGGGCTGGAGGTGGCGCAGGGCATCGAGACCGACACCCAGGTGGTGTTCGTGACTGCCTACGACCAGTTCGCGATCGAGGCCTTCGAGCGCGACGCCGCCGACTACCTGCTCAAGCCGGTCACCGACGAGCGCCTGGCGCGCACGATCGACAAGCTCAAGCGCCGCCTGAGCGAGGGCACTTCCGCGCCGGATCTGGCCGCCCTGCTCAACCAGCTCACGCGGGTGCTGCCAGCGGCTGGCAGCGTCCCCGGACAACCCAGCGGCACGGGCGAGGCGCGCAAGTACCTGCGCTGGGTGCGCGCCAGCCGGGGCGACCTCACGCACCAGATTGCCGTGGGCGACGTGGCCTACTTCGAGAGCGACGACAAGTACACCGTGGTGCACACCACGGTGGGCGGCGAGCATCTGATCCGCACTGCGCTCTCCGAGCTGGCGGCCGAGCTCGACCCGGAGATCTTCTGGCAGATCCACCGCGGCACGCTCGTGAACATGGCGCATGTGGCCGGCACCCGGCGCGACGAAGCCAGCCGCCTGTTCGTGCGCATGAAGCCGATCGGCTCCGGATCGAGCGCGCGTACGCCCGAGCTGCCGGTGTCACGCGCCTACGTGCACCTGTTCAAGCAGATGTAGTTTTTGAAAATCGGCCCGTAGGGAACCCGATTTTCAAATATTGTTGAATATGCCCTGCCCCTGCTTTCCGCAGGTGGAAAGCGGGTCTTGGTGCATTTGGGCGCCTGAAAGCTGGTGCTGCATGTCACGCCGAATCCCGCCATCGGCAACGGGATCACCCACGCAAATGCAAAACGCCGCAATCACTTGCGGCGTTTTGCTTTGAGGCACCGAGCGCATCCCCTGACGCACCCGGCAGCTCGAGAAGGTGAGCGTTCCGGGCCTAGGGCTCAGACGCGCTCGGGCCTCCAAGAAGAATTACTTCTTGGCGTCGGCCTTCTTGTCGTCCTTCTTGGCTTCTGCCTTCTTCTCTTCCTTCTTCTCTTCCTTCTTGGCAGCCGGAGCAGCCTTCTCGTCCTTCTTGGCTTCAGCCTTGGCCGGAGCGGCAGCAGCGGGCTTCTCGTCCTTCTTGGCCGGAGCAGCGGCGGGAGCCTGGGCGAAAGCGGCGGCGGCGAACAGGGAAGCAACCAGAGCGGCGATCAGTTTCATTTTGATTTCCATGGAAAAAGTTAAGTAACACCCGCATCGGATCCAACGCGGAATCCCTAAAACGGGTGGGCAGTCATTGCGTTGACATGCGGAGCGGAAATTTATCGCGTTTCTTGCGCTCAGCTTTCGATAGGCTGATCGCTTGTCTGATGCGGGTTTTGAGGCATTTTGGTCTGAAGAACCGCATGAATGCTGGATTCCTGCCGTGGAAACAAGCTGTGGCGCGGCTCTTCAGACGACTCTCAGGGTTGTCCCGAGCGGCCGAAGTGTGACGCGCTGTTTCGGCCCGGGCCGGACATCCGGGCCAGCAGGTCAGAGCACGGGGGTGAACGCGCGGGTCAGGTGATAGAACACCGGCGCCGCAAAGACCAGCGAGCCGAGCCGGTCCAGCACACTGGAGCGGCCGGTGGAAATCTCGCCCCAGTCACGGATGCCGGTGGAGCGCTTGAGCGTCTGCAGCACCAGCTGCGCCACAAAGCCCATGGCGGCGGTGGCCGCGGCCACACCCAGGGTGGTGAGCAGGTTGAAGGGCACGTACCAGTACATCGACAGGCCGGTGAGCATGGCGGCCACCACGCCGGCGGCCACGCCTTCCCAGGTCAGGTCACGCGTGATCGAGCGGGCCAGTCGGCGGCGGCCATAGCGGCGGCTGACCCAGTACTGCACGATGTCGCCCACCTGCGTGACCATCACGCAGAAGAGCATCAGGTAGGCCGCGTGGTTGTCGGTGCCGCTCCAGCCGCGGATGTTCAGCGACAGGGTGGCCGGGATGTGGCTCAGGCAGTACACGCAGAGCATCACGCCGAGTTGCAGCTTGGCGGCCCGCGCAAAGAACTCCTTCGCATCGCCCGCCAGCGCCGACAGCGCGGGCAGCACGAAGAAGGCGTACACCGGGATGAACACCGAGAACAGCCCGTACCAGCCGTTGCCCACAAACACGTACTGCGCCGGAATCAGGATGAAGAAGGCCACGAACAGCGCGCGGTAGTCCGCTGCATTGGCCGGCGTGCGCGTGAGAAATTCGCGCAGGCCCAGAAAGCTCGTCAGGCCGAACATGAAGAAGGCCACGCCCGGGTGCAGCACCACCGCGGCCCAGAAGCAGAACAGGAACAGCCAGCCGTTGCGCTCGCGGTCCTGCGCAAACGACAGCACCGCACGCGACAGCGGCCGCTTGATCCAGCCGTCCATCATGGGCTTGAGCAGCGCCGCAGCCCCCAGCAGGGCCAGCAGCGTGGCGACGACCACCCAGAAACGAAGATCCTCAATCATGAGCGCACCACATCCACGGGCTGGGTACGGGTGCCATTCTTCATGGCCATCGGCTTGGCCTCATGGTCTTCGGCCAGATCGACGATGGCCTGGCGGGCGCGGGCCAGGAAGTCGTCCTCGCTTTCCTCGGCGCCGCGCTTGATCGGCGCACCGAAGCGCACATTGCAGGCCAGGGGCACGGGGAAGAAGGTGCCCTTGGGCATGATGCGGTTCAGGTTCTCGATGTAGACGGGCACCAGTTCCACGTCGGGGAATTCGGCCGCGATCCTGGCAATGCCGCGCTTGAAGGGGCCGGGCAGCGGCTCGCTGCGGCGCGTGCCTTCGGGGAACATGATCAGGGAGTCGCCGTGCTTGAGCGCCTCGCGCGGGGCGTCCAGCGGGTCGGCATCGGTCTCGCGCAGGCGGTCGATCAGCACCGCGTTCAGGCCCTTGTGGACGATGTGCCGCCGGATGGCCGACTTGTCCCAGTAATCCTTGGCCGCCAGCGGACGCACACGCGGACGGATGTCTTCGGGGATGGCCGACCACACCACGAGGGTGTCGACGTGGCTGGTGTGATTGGCGAAGTAGATGCGCTGCGCCGCCGAGGGGGTGGTGCCGATCCAGCGGGGATAGGCACCCACCAGGAAGCGCACGAGCCAGACAAAGAAAAGCGTGATGAGCATGGACTGCGATGTGGCGCGCGCGGTGCGCCGGTCAGGTGGGCGCATCGTGCGGCGGGTACTGCGCTCGCCCGGATCTCGGGCGGCGCGCGATTATGCGGTGTTTGCGGGGTGGGCGTTGCTGCGTTGCGGGGGAAAACCCGGTGATCGCCGAAGCCGTTGCTCTTTGGGCATCACACTGCCCCGCCCGGCCTGGGGCGCCCTCAGGCCGGCTTGTCGTCGGCCAGGCGCACCATGCCGATGGCGTGGCTGATCAAGCCACCCAGCCAGGTCCCGATGGCAAGCAGGGCACCGAGCACGGCCAGTCCGACCCAAGGCCATGCGATGTTCAGGCGCCCGGTGCCATTTTCAATGGCGTGTGCGGCACGCTCCCATTGCCCCATGTCCGGCCCGAGCAGGTTGAAGGCTACGCCCAGGCCACCGACGATCATCAGGATGAGCGCGAGCAGCGACAGACCGAAGGTCCACCAGAAGGTGCGCAGCATGCGCCGGTGATGGGTGCCATGCTTGGGGTCGACGCAGTCGTTGCGCCGCACATAGTTGATCACCAGGCCGATCAGCGCCGTCCAGAGCATGAGGTAGCCGATCATGTGCGCGGCATAGGCACCCCAGACGAAGCGCTCGTCGTTGGCGAGCTGCGTGGCGGTGACGCCGGGCGGCAGGGCAAAGCCGGAGTTGCTGGACGCAGTGCTCATGGATGGGGCGCTCGCAGGTTGCGGTGAAGGCGACGGGGTCCTTGAAGTGTGGGCCCAGAAGGCGCGGCAATCAATCCGCAAGGCCAGCCTGGCGTTGCATGCCGGCAGCGCTCAGGCTGCGCGCTTGCCGCCCGAGCCCGCCGCGCCGGTGAGCAGGTCGCTCAGCAGGCTGCGGCACTGATGCTCGTGGGTGTTGATCTCGGCGAGCGTGGCCTCGATGTCCTCACGCTGCTGCTGCAGCTTCTCGCGGTGGGCCTGGAGCACATCGAGAAACCTGCGCAGCTGCGGCACGGTATCGCCGGGGCCGTCGTACATGTCCACCAGAGCCTTGATCTCGGACAGCGTCAGCCCCAGGCGTTTGCCGCGCAGGGTGAGCTTCAGGCGCGTGCGGTCGCGCTGGGTGTAGACGCGGTGCCGGCCACCCGGGCCTTCGCGCGCCGGGGCGAGCAGGCCGTGGTCTTCATAGAAGCGAATGGCGCGGGCGGTCACCTCGAACTCGCGGGACAGTTCGGAGATGGTGTAGGTCGAGGGCGTGGTCGCGGCGGCTGACATATCCCTACACTTTACGTAAACGTCAATTGCGGGGCAATGCACGGGCTGGATGGGCGTCTCCATCCACCCTGCAGGTCTGGCGCCGCCCCGCCCCAGTCATCGCGTTGTTGGCGCAGCCCCATGAACCCTCTGGAAGCCGAACTCCACTACCCCTTTGCAGACACCCTGCCCGAGCCCGGCCGCCTGATGGCGGTGGCCCCCGGGGTGCAGTGGCTGCGCATGCCCCTGCCCTTTGCGCTGGACCACATCAACCTGTGGCTGCTGGATGACGCCGGCAGCCAGGGGCCGGGCCATGCGATCGTGGACTGCGGCATCGCCGATGCGAGGACGCGGGGCTCCTGGGAGGCGATCTTCGCGAGCCTCCAAGCGCCCGTGCGCCGGGTGATCGCCACGCACATGCACCCGGACCACCTCGGCAACGCCGCCTGGCTGGTGGAGCGCTGGGGTTGCCCCTTTCACTGCAGCATGACCGACTACACCATGGCACGCGGGCTGATCGCCGCGCCCAGCGGCTCGGGCGGCGAGGCCGCGGCACGTCATTTCCGTCTGCACGGGCTGACGGATGCAGCCGACATCGAGCGCATCCGCCAGCGCGGGGATCACTTCGCGAACATGGTGCCCGCGGTGCCACAAAGCTTCCGCCGCCTGATGGACGATCAGCCGCTCGCCATCGGCGCTCGGACATGGCGCACGATTGCCGGCTGGGGCCACGCACCGGAGCACATGGCCTTGTGGTGCGAAGAGCTGGGCGTGCTGATCAGCGGCGACATGGTGCTGCCGCGCATCTCCACCAATGTGAGCGTCTGGGACATGGAGCCCGAGGCCGATCCGCTCGGGCTGTTTCTCAAGTCGCTCACCCGCTACGAGGCCCTGCCGGCCGACACCCTGGTCCTGCCCAGCCACGGCCAGCCCTTCACCGGCCTGCACCGGCGCATCCGCCAGCTGCGCGAGCACCATGACGCCCGCCTGGCCGAGGTGCGCGAGGCCTGCGCCGATGCGCCGCAAAGCGCAGCCGACCTGCTCGGGCTGCTCTTCAAGCGCAAGCTCGACCTGCACCAGACCACCTTTGCCATGGGCGAGGCACTCGCTCACCTGCACTGGCTGTGGCACCGCGGCGAGCTGCGCCGCGAGCTGTGCGCCGATGGCGTGCTGCGCTTTTCCGCCACGCGGGCGGACTGATCGGCCCGGACGCAGCACGCCGCGGTGCCGCGGGTGCTCTCGCAGGGCACACTTGCATGCATCTGATTCTTGAGATGCACCCTCCTGCTGAGCCCGCCCAAAATGCCCAAGAGCCGCTTGGCACAAGCGGTGAGCGGCGTATTGCAATTTTCAATTATTGTTTGAAAACGAGTAGTTTCTGGCAGCACTTATCAAATTATTTTTGATAATCAGCCGTGCCGTGGGCCGTGCAAGTTGCTGAATTGAACTGCCGTCCGCGCAGTGTTCAAGGCATGCCGCAACCGTTCTCGGCTCAAGCTGGGCGCCTTGCCTGCCGATCACAGGACGACACGGACGCTCTGCCCGCCGGACCCTGCCGGCGCGCGCCCGCCCCACCCCGCCATGCGACTGCTCGATTCCGATATCTCCGACACCCGGGCCCTGGTGATTGACGCCAACCCGACCTCGCGCACCGTGCTTGTGAGCATGCTGCGCGACTTCGGCGTGGGCGAGATCGCGCAGAGCAGCCGCGTGCACGATGCGCGCCGCGTGCTCGAGAACCGGGTGTTCGACATCGTGCTGTGCGAGTCGCACTTCCATGGCTCGCACATGACCGGGCAGGATCTGCTCGACGACCTGCGCCGCGCCCAGCTGCTGCCCTTTTCCACCGTGTTCGTGATGGTCACGGCCGAGGCGAGCTACGCCAAGGTGGCCGAGGCTGCCGAGAACGCGCTCGACAGCTACCTGCTCAAGCCGCACAACGCCGACACCCTGGGCGAACGCCTGCGCCATGCGCGCGAGCGCAAGCGCGTGCTGTCCTCCATCTTCATGGCGATCGAGGCCAATGACTTCGCCTCGGCCGCCGAGCTCTGTCTGGACCGCTTCCGGCAGCGCGGCAAGTTCTGGCTGTATGCCGCGCGCATCGGCGCCGAACTGCTGCTGCGCCTGCAGCGCCACCAGGAGGCCAAGACGCTCTTCGAGGCGATCTATGCCGTGCAGGCCCTGCCCTGGGCCAAGCTCGGTGTGGCCCGCGCGCAGATCGAGGCGGGCTCGGCCGTGGAAGGCCGGCGCGTGCTGGAGTCGCTGATCTCGGCGCAGCCCAGCTTTGCCGATGCCTACGACATCCTCGGCCGCACGCAGATCGAGCATGGCGACTTTGACGGCGCCTACCGGACCTACGCCAAGGCCGTGGAGATCACGCCAGCCAGCCTCACGCGCCTGCAGAAGAAGGGCATGACCGCCTTCTTCGTCGGTGAAATGGGCGAGGCCGCCACCGCATTGCACCGGGCCTGCATGCTGGGCAACGGCTCCAAGCTGCTCGACTACCAGAGCCTGTTCCTGCTGGGCGTGCTGCGCTACGACGGCGGCGACCTCAAGGCCCTGGTGCGCTGCCATGAAGACCTCGACAAGGCCCGCGAGAAGCAGCCGCAATCCGCGCGTGTGCGGCGCCTGTACCAGACGCTCGAAGTCTGCCGCGCCCTGCTCGAGCGGCGCGTGCCCGACGTGGTGGCCACCGTGCGCAGCCTGGCCGAGGAGCGCCGCCGCGAGGACTTTGACTACGAGGCCGCCGGCAACCTGCTGATCGCGCTGGCCCGCCTGCAGCACAGCGAGATCCAGCTCGAGGAGGCTGCGATCTGGATCCGCGACATCGCCCTGCGCTACTGCGCCAGCCGAACCGCCACCGAACTGCTGTGCCGGTCCGTGGCCCTCGTGCCCGAGGTGGAAAAGCAGGTGCGCGGCATCCATGCCGACATCGAGAAGCAGGCCGAACTCGCCATGTCGCTCACCGTGGCCGGACAGGTGCACGCTGCCGTGAAGTCGCTGCTCGTGCACGGCAACCAGACCTTGAACACCAAGCTGATCGATCTGGCCTGGCTGCTGCTGAGCAAGCACCGCGACAAGTTGCCCGAAGCCGATGTGCAATCCCAGATCGTGGCCGATCTGCGCAACCGCTATTGCAATGCTGGCGCCCAGGCCACCATCGGCCGCAAGGAGAAGCGTGCGGCGGGCGGCCTCGCCTTGCGTGAGGCCGCAGCCAAACCGGAGAGCAAGGTGCCGGTCAATGCATCGCTGGTGGTCGACCAAAAGAAACAGCCTGCGGCGCAGGCTGTTTGAACAGGCATCAATGCGTGGTGCCGCAGCGGGCAGCCTTCGGACGCCTCAACGGGCCCAGCAACGCTCCACGGTTTCAGTGCCGGACTTTCCGCGGACCTGCAGGTTCGTGAGCGTCAGCGTGCCGCACGCAGTGTCTGCGACTTGCGGTCCGGTCGGTACCGCCTGGAGCGTGTATGCGTTTGCCGTCGGATTGGCGGTGAAGGTGATGTTGTAACGTGTGGTTCCGGACTTCGGAGACACGTTCAAGCCCACGCCGGCTGCCGCCAGGGACGCAGAGGTGATCGGCGGATTGCCTGTTGCTGCACTGACTGCGTAACTCTGGGTGAGAGTGTAGTTGCGCTCCATCCACTGAGCCGCTTCAAGCAGGACGTTGCGTGCGTCTGCACGGGCGGCACGCAGCACGTACTGGGTGTAGGCGGGGTAGGCGACCGCGGCAAGAATGCCGATGATTGCCACCACAAACATCATCTCGATCAGGGTAAAGCCGCGCTGGTTGCGTTGAGTTCGCATAGTGCTTCTGTCAGTGAGTTGAGATCAGGGCGTCAGGTCTCGCCATGCGCGGCGGCCCGGTCCGGTGAAGCAACGGTAGTCGATGCTGCCCGCGGCACCCACAGCGGTGCAGCCGCCCTCGCGGGGCGGAGGCGGATTGGGGCCATTGTTGCTGCCGTCACCCTGCGTATCGATCAAGCCGACCAGCTTGCCCACCGGGCGACCTCGACCCATGGCATTCTGCGTTGTAGAGACCTGATCTCCTGTATTGAAGGTGCGGTCGCCGTTGATGTCGATCAGCGGCACCGAGGGCGGCATGCCGTTGATGACATCGAATGCGAGGATCGAGCCGGTTTGCGAGCTGTCCGAACAGGTCTGGCCTTCAATCGGCACCACGGTCGAAAAGAAGCCAAACTGCCCGGAGGCGATCGGGTTGAAGATCACCCGCTCGCCAGAGACGCCGAGATCAAGGCGCCAGCCACGCATCGTGGCGTAGTCCACGCGCGATGCCGTTGCTGTGGACAGGACGCGGGCAATGCCGCCGCCTGACAGCGTATTGACCGTTCCGGCAGCCACGGTGCGCGTCACCAGCTGGCTCGAGGTGACCGTACCGGTCGTCCCCGGCTTGTCCCACACGCCGTAGATCGAATCCAGGGCGATCGAACTCTTGTCCGCCACCGAGATCAGACGGCCCGTGCCGAAGGTCACAAGGTAGCCGCCGAGCGGGTGTGTCACGATCGCCGGTGCTGTCGTGATGGGGCGTCCGGTATCAATCAGAGGGACAGACTGCGCCAGTCCCCATGAACCGTCGTTGCTGGCCGACAGGTTGAATTTCCACAGACGGCCGCGCAGGTCCCCCGCGTACACGGTATCAATCTTGCCGTCACCGTCGGTATCCACCGGGAGCGGCGTGGATAGTCCGTTGTTTTGTCCGGTTGCGTTCTCGGCGACGATCTTGCGGAAGCCGCCTGCACCGTCGAGGTAGAAGATGTAGAGCGCAGGGCGTTCGTTGACGCTGTTGACGCCGTTGCCCACGATCACGGCCCAACGGTCGTTCTCCATGCGAGAGATCTGCAGATTCCGGCCGATGAACGCGTCCCGCGAAGGGTCGCCGATGATATGGCCCAGATCGGTGTTGAGTTCGGCTGCTGCGGAGGCCACGCCGTTCTCGGAGGCAAACGCAGTCGCCAGGTTGGTCGGTGTCGTCGGGATGGCGTCCGCAGGCGAGGTGTAGTCGAACTTCACGATGCTCGCGGCATTGGTTTCGGTAAAGGCGCTGGGATCGGTGACATCCAGCGCAAAGATGCCCTTGCCGCCCGCACCCAGCGCACCCACCAGGATGCTCTTCCAGACCGTGCCGTCCTTGATGTCGCCCACCATGATCGGACCATCAACGAAGTACTTGTGCTGGTAGATGGGGTCGGTGTATTCGGTCAGACGGGTGTACACGCCGCGCGGCACGTAGCCGAGCAGGCTCGCCCCGGTGTTGCCATTGATGCCATGCAACAAGCCATCGTTGGCGCCCACATACACCACTGGCGTGCGGCTCGCGTTGTCACGACGGAAGGTGACATAGTCAGACTCCGTGTATCCGGACCGCGGTTGCTGTACGAAGCGCGGCTCGGAGTTGACGATGGTGCCCAGGCGCGCGCCAAGGCGGTCGCGCAGGACGGCCTGCGGATCCCCCGCATTCGCCGATGAATTCTCCTTGTTCGTTGCACCGCGCAGGAAGTCAACGCGAATCTGACCCAGGCCATCATCCAGACCGGACAAGGAGCGGTTCAATGCCCCCTGCTGGAAAGCGCTCAGGTTGCCCCAACGGAACGGTACGCCGTTGATCGGAGAAGACGCCGTCAGGATCGTGCGCGAGTTCGGCGCCTGGGTGGCCATCACCGTTTGGGCATCCCAGGTGGGCGTCGTGGAGATGTTGCCACCGACG
>JAIXTA010000120.1 GCA_027484405.1 Burkholderiales bacterium | reverse complement strand
CCTGCGCTGGCTGGTGCAGCCTCGGGGTTTGGGGCGCTTGCTCGTGCGGGCGTGGAGGCTGCAGACACTGCTGGCGCCCCCTGCCCCACAGACGCTCCTGGAGCGGCGGCCGCGGCCGGCGCGGCTGCGGCGGCAGGCGCCGCAGCTGACGTGGAGGCAGGGGATACCGCGCGGGGCTCAACTGTCCCGATGCGGACCGGCGAGGCTTGCGCAACCGCACCACCTTCCGGCGGCAGGACACGCAGGGTCTGCCCGACTTCGATGCGATTGGGATCATCCAGGCTGTTCCACGCGGCGATATCGCGCCAGGCCTGACCCATCTCGAGAGCGATCTTGAACAGGGTGTCGCCACGCTGCACAACGTAGGTGGGCGAGCGTGGATCAGCCGGTACGCGAGATGCTGCCGGGGTGGGAGAGGCGGGACTCGCCACGGCCGCCGATGTGGAGGCAGGTGTCGCTGGGGAGACAGGGCGCGCAGCCATGCCTGATGAGCGATCAATGATCGGCGCAGGCGTCTTGCTTGCGCAAGCGGTCAGTGCAACCAGTGCCAATGCAACGAGCATCTGGCTGGTTCGTGAAAATCGAGCTTCCCTCTGAGCGGCTGCCATCATTGTCGGATTGTCTTGTTGAACTTCTGCGCCTCGCGGACGATTGAGCGTAGCAAACTTGCGTTGCTTCATGTCACACCGCCCAGCAGCGGTACATAGTTTGCGGGCCCTGCTTCTGCGTGATGAATGCGACCGTCTGCGTCCTTGCGCACTACAAGCAGCACCTGCCCTGCGCCACGTTGTACCGGCATTGCCAACACCCCACCTGTTGCGAGTTGGTTGACGAGATCCGGCGGCACGTGCGTGCCGGCGGCGGCAAGCACGATGGCGTCGAAGCCGGGCATCGTCGGTATGCCGAGCATGCCATCACCGTGAACAAGACGAACGTTGTTCACACCCATCGCCGCCAGATTGCGCCCTGCATGCTCGCACAACGCAGCGATGCGCTCGATGCTCGTCACGTGCTCGCAGAGCTGCGCCATCACAGCGGCCTGGTATCCGCAGCCCGAGCCCACTTCGAGCCAGTGACGGCGCCCGGCCCCCAGGGTCAGCGCGAGCTCCATCATGCGCGCAACCGACCAAGGGTGCGAGATGGTCTGACGGTGACCAATCGGGAGGGCGTCGTCGTCATAAGCCCGTGAAGCAAGCGCTGGATCGACAAACCGATGACGTTCAACACGACCCATCGCGGCCAGCACGGGCTCCGCGCGAATCCCTCTCAGCCGAAGCCGTTCGCACATTCGCTGACGCTGGCGGTCTGAAACCAGGCCAAGGCCGTCGACACGGCGCGCAGGTTCGACGATCGAGCTGGCAAAGCCCTGTGGTCGCACTACGCCGCGCGAACGCCCCGAGTGGCTCATCTGCTCGCCGTTCCAGGGCCGAGCCGGCGGCTTAGCGCCTCGATCGCTTCAATCCGAGTCAAGTCCGCGTGCAGCGGCGTCACTGAGGTGTAGCCGGCAGCGACGGCCGCGAAGTCCGTGGTGTCATCCGCTGAACGCACCTTGCCTGGCGGGCCGATCCAGTACACCGGGCGCCCCTGAGGATCACGCCCGGGAAGCACGGGTTCAGCGGCATGGCGCCGGCCGAGACGGGTCGCCTTGAGGCCACGATGTTGTGTGGCCGGTAGCGCAGGAAAGTTCACATTGAGCAGTTCATGCACACGGACTCCCTCGAACCAGCGATCAACGAACTGCACCGCCATCTCCGCGGCCACATCGAGATGTGGCCAGCCGCGCGCCGCGAGCGAGAAAGCGATGGCTGGCAGCCCCATCAGATAGCCTTCCATTGCTGCAGCGACCGTGCCCGAATACAAGGTGTCGTCACCCATGTTCTCACCGTTGTTGATCCCGGAGACCACCAGATCGGGCCGATGGGGAAGCAGGCAGTTCAGGGCAATGTGCACGCAGTCAGCCGGCGTGCCGTTAAGCTGCCAGCGCTGCGGCCCCATTTCAGTTGCGTACAGCGGTCGATCGAGCGTAAGCGCATTCGATACGCCGCTTCGATTGCTGTCTGGTGCAGCAATCCAGACTTCGTGACGGCGCGACAGTACACGGGCAAGCTGGACGATGCCCTCTGCAGTGAAGCCATCGTCGTTCGACAACAGAATTCGCATGCTCAGTCCAGAAACAAGAAAGCCCGCCGCGGATCACCGGGCGGGCTTCTTGGTTGCCACACGTGTCTTCCGATGAAGAAGACGATCAAATCATTGGTCGGGGTGGCGGGATTCGAACTCGCGACCCCTTGCACCCCATGCAAGTGCGCTACCAGGCTGCGCTACACCCCGAACACTGCAAAGTTTAACACGACGCGATAGACACCTCGCCGACGCGCCGATCAATCGCCTTAGCTTGCGCCCGAATCGAGCACTCGCAGAATGTCTTCTAGCTCGCGCCTCACTTCCGACGCACGCGTGATGCGGCCTTCAGAACGCGGCGGCATGAGCGCGCGCGGGTTTTGACGTGCGGCGTTAGGCACTGGAACACGCACGATCTCTGGGCTTGCGTCGGCGAACTGCACAGGAGCAGGTGCCGGCTCCGTCTCCAGGCGATTGCGTGCGCCTGAAATGGTAAATCCGTGCTCATAGAGCAGTTCGCGAATCCGTCGCACCAGAAGGACTTCATGATGCTGGTAATAGCGACGATTGCCTCGACGCTTCAGCGGCCGCAGCTGCGTGAACTCCTGCTCCCAGTATCGCAATACGTGAGGCTTGACCTGGGTTAGCTCGCTGACCTCACCGATGGTGAAGTAGCGCTTGGCCGGAATCGGGGGCAGGACGGAGGAGGCAGTGATGCGGGACATCGAAGGGGCCGCCAGGGTGCGGCTCAGTGATCCAGCAGATCATCGAAATGGCGAGCGGCTTCGAAGTCGCCGTCCACCATCAGCTTTAGTTTTTGGCTTGCGTGGAATGTAACGACACGCCGCGCGGTGATCGGAATAGCCTCCCCAGTCTTGGGGTTGCGCCCCGGACGCTGCGGCTTGTCTCGCAGATTGAAGTTGCCAAAACCCGACAGCTTCACGCCCTTGCCCACGGCCAGTGACTCGCGGATTTGCCCAAAGAACATTTCCACCATGTCTTTGGCTTCGCGCTTGTTCAGACCGACACGGTCGAACAGCATCTCCGCCAGCTCGGCTTTCGTGAGGGTCAATCCACCCTCGGGGACCTCCTCGCGAAGTTCTTCCCACATATCCGGATAACGCTGCCAGAAGGTTGTTTCAGCGGCGCAGTTCAGCTCCTACTGAACTGAGCTCACGCAGCACAACCTGTTGAATTTGTTCAATTTTTTGCTCGTCGAGCGTCGACTCAGTATCTTGCAACCACAGACGCAGTGCAAGGCTCTTTTGCCCTTCTTGCAATCCTTTGCCGCTGTAGACGTCAAACAGTTGCCAGCGACGCACAGTGCTTGCGACTTCCACGTTGGCCGTCAGCTGGTCCAGCACCCGTGCAACGTCTGCCATCGGCGTGCTGTCGGCCAGCACGATCGCCAGATCTCGGGTGACGCCAGGCATACCCGGGAAGTCTTTGAACACCGGTACACGTGCAGCAAGGATGGGATCCAACTCGCATTCGAAGACAACCGGGATACCCGGCAGCTCATACTTCCGGATCCAGCGAGGATGCAATTCACCGATAAAGCCGATCCTCCGCCCTGCCAGGAGGATGCGCGCACTACGGCCAGGGTGGAGAGCCGCATGCTCAGCAGACTCAAACCGGAGCTCGAGTTCCGGCGCTAGCGCCTGCAGATCACCCTTGATATCGAAGAAGTCGACAGCGCGAGCTGGCCGCGTAGCCCATTGCTCAGGCTGTGCGAGCCCGCATGCAAGCGCTGCGACATGCATCGGCTGATGTACACCACGAACGCTCAGCGGACCATCGACGGCGGATTCATCACGCATGAATACCTTGCCGACCTCAAACATGCGCACATCAGGTTCGCGGTGGCGTGCATTGTGCGCGAGGTTTGCGATGAGCCCGCCAAGCAGGGAGCTTCGCATCAGGGCCATGTTTGACGCGATGGGGTTCAAAACGGCGATGGGCGCGCCCGACGCACCGAAATCGCGCTCCCATTCCGGGTCAACAAACGAATAGTTGATTGCTTCGATAAATCCCCGTTGCGCCAATGCGATGCGTACCGAATGTGCAGAGCGCCGAGCCTGACTCGCGGCACGCATCGTTGCACGCGCCAGCGGTGGTCGTGACGGAAGATTGTCGTACCCCCAAATCCGCGCAATCTCTTCAATCAGATCTTCTTCGATTTCCAGATCGAAGCGAAAGTGTGGCGGCGTGACCAGGAATGCGTCGCCATCCGCAGCTGCACTGAGGCCGAGCCGGAGGAAGATGTTTTCCATCTCGGCCGGACTTATCGGCGCACCAATCACGGCCTGGCAGCGCTGGATGCGCATACGCACGGGCGTACGCTCGGGCAAGCCCAAGACACTGTCAGTGACCGGCCCCGGCTGACCGCCACAAACACTCAGTACGAGCTGCGTGATGTACTCGATGTGCTCGACCGTAGTTGAAGGATCGACTCCACGCTCAAAGCGATGTCCCGCTTCCGTAGAGAAGTTGTAGCGCCGTGCCCGCCCTCTCACTGCATCCGGCCACCAAAACGCGGCTTCGATGTAGATGTTCGTGGTGGAGTCGCTGACTGCGGTTGCTTCGCCGCCCATAATGCCAGCCAGTGACTCCACGGCTGTCTCATCTGCGATCACGCCAACCGTGCCATCCAGTTCCACAGTGGTGCCATTGAGTAGCTTGAGCGTCTCACCAGACTTCGCCCAGCGAACCGTCAGTCCGCCCTGTATCTTGTCGAGGTCGAAGATGTGCGACGGCCGACCTAGCTCAAGCATGACATAGTTGGAGATGTCGACCAGCGCCGATACGCTGCGCTGACCCGCTCTCTCAAGCCGCTGCCTCATCCAATGCGGCGTCACTGCTCCGGGATTAACACCACGAACAATACGGCCGGAAAAACGGCCACACAGGTCTGGCGCCTCAACCCGAACAGCCAAGGTATCCGGAATCACCGGGGCGACAGGGTCAATCTGCGGCCAGCAGACCTGAGTGCGATTCAACGCAGCGACTTCGCGCGCAATACCACCCACAGACAGACAATCTGCCTTATTGGGCGTGAGCTTCAGCGTCAGTACTTTCTCTTCAAGGTCTAGCGCCAGACGAAGGTCCTGTCCGACGGGCAGATCTGAAGGCAACTCAAGCAGGCCGCCAGAGTCATCGGACAGGCCGAGCTCCTTGGCTGAGCACAGCATGCCTTCACTCTCGACACCGCGCATCTTCGCCCTCTTGATCACGATGTCACCTGGAAGCACCGCGCCAACCGTCGCACAAGGTGCGAGCATGCCTGCCCTCACATTGGGTGCCCCACACACGATGCGCAGAGGTGTGGCAGCGCCGACATCAACGATGCACACAGACAGCTTGTCGGCATTCGGATGCTTGCTGACCTCACGGACGAACGCCACCTTGACACCGGTGAAGGCAGGTGCAACCGGAGAAATTTCTTCGACCTCCGCACCTGACATCGTGAGCTGGTGCGCCAGCTCCTCAGTGGTCAGCGACGGATTGACGAAACTGCGCAACCAGGACTCGGGAACTCGCATGTTGGATCTTTTCTGATTTATAGGCGTACTGTCATTTCAGCGAAAAAAAAAAAAAAAAAAGCGAAGATCGTTTTCGTAGAACAGGCGGAGGTCACTCACCCCGTGGCGCAGCATGGCCAAGCGCTCAATACCCGATCCAAAGGCGAATCCAACCGTTTTCTCTGGATCAAGGCCGAAATTTCTGACTACCTGTGGATGGACCTGCCCCGAGCCCGCCACTTCCAGCCAGCGTCCCGCCAAGGCACCCTCAGCAAACATCACATCGACTTCGGCAGAAGGCTCTGTGAAGGGGAAATAGCTCGGGCGGAAACGGACGTTGAGACGGTCGGTCTCGAAATACTGAACGAGGAACTGTGTGAACACACTCTTCAAGTCGGCCAACGAGATGCCTTCTTCCATCCAGAGGCCTTCAAACTGATGGAACATCGGCGAGTGCGTCGCATCACTGTCGACCCGGTAGGTCTTTCCCGGGCAGATCACTCGGATTGCCCCGCGATGTTGCTGCGCATACCGGACCTGCATCGGACTGGTGTGCGGTCGCAGACACAGTAGGCGCCCGTCGGAATCACGCGCATCGACGTAGAAGGTGTCCTGCATTGATCGAGCTGGATGATTCTCGGGATTGTTCAACGCAGTGAAGCTGTACCAATCTGTCTCTATTTCCGGACCATCTGCAACATCGAATCCGATGGACGCGAAGATCTCCTCGATTCGCATCCAAGTCTGCGTGACAGGATGGAGTCCTCCTCGGTGAGCGACACGGCCAGGCAGCGTCACGTCGAGGCGCTGCGCTGCAAGCCGCTCATTCAGCTCGGCCTCGGCCAGCGCAGAACGGCGAGCGGCAAGCGCAGCTTCTATGGCCTGCTTCGCGGCATTGATGACGGCGCCCTGCTGCTTCTTGACCTCAACATCCACAGTAGCCAATGCCTTCATTCGCTCCGTGATCGCACCCTGCTTGCCCAGGAATCGAGCCTTGGCATTTTCGAGATCGGGCGCGGTAGCCGACTGCGCGAACGCACGTTCGGCCTGTGCGACGATGTCATCGAGAGATTCAGTCATCGGTGTTTGATCCGTTTGTTTGCAATAGCGAGCGCCCAAAAGAAAAGCGGAGCCTCCTTCGGGAAGCCCCGCTTCACATCGTGCAGAAGTAGAACGGCTTACGCTGCGAGCGAGGTCTTCACCTTGTCAACAACGGCCGCAAAAGCCGGCTTGTCGTTCACGGCCATGTCGGCCAAGACCTTGCGATCGAGACCAACATTGGCCTTCTTCAACCCGTTCATGAACACGTTGTAGGCCATGCCATGGGAACGTGCAGCAGCATTGATACGAGTGATCCATAGGGCGCGGAACACGCGCTTCTTGTTACGTCGGTCACGATAGGCATACTGGCCAGCACGCATCACGGCCTGCTTGGCGATGCGGAACACGTTGCCACGACGGCCGCGATAGCCCTTCGCAGCAGCAATAACTCTCTTGTGGCGGGCGCGTGCGGTTACACCACGTTTTACGCGAGGCATCTTTCAGTCCTTTCCAATCAGATTCTGTGCAAGCTCAAACTCATGCGTAGGGCAACATGGCGTGGACATGACCCATGTTGGTCGCGTCAACGTTCAAGGTCCCGCGCAGCTGGCGCTTGTTCTTGGTGGTCTTCTTGGTGAGGATGTGGCGCTTAAACGCCTGACCCCGCTTCACAGTTCCGCCTGGGCGGACCTTCAAGCGCTTCGCAGCGCTCTTCTTCGTCTTCATCTTTGGCATGTCGACTACCTTTTCGTAGTACGCCGCAAGGTGGCCGGTCCGACCGACACTTCAACAACCTCCGGACGCTTCTTATGTGCCTGCAGAGTGGTCTGCTCAGAACCCGGCAACAGGTTCACTGACTGACCCAGCCCGGATGGCTCGATCAGTGAATGCTGGTCATTTCTTCTTCTTGGGGGCCAGAACCATAATCATTTGGCGCCCTTCGAGCTTGGGCATGGCTTCGACCTGCCCGAGTTCCGCAGCCCCGTCCCGTACGCGCTCTAGCAACCGCATCCCGAACTCCTGGTGAGCCATTTCCCGGCCGCGAAAGCGCAGGGTGATCTTGCACTTGTCACCGTCTTCGAGGAATCGCATCACGCTACGCATCTTGACCTCGAAATCGTGATCGTCCGTCTGAGGACGGAACTTGATCTCCTTGACTTCGATGACCTTCTGCTTGAGCTTGGCCTCGTGCGCGCGCTTCTGCTCCTGATACTTGAACTTCCCGTAGTCCATCAGCTTCGCGACGGGCGGTACTGCGGTCGGGGAAATTTCAACGAGGTCGACTTCAGCTTCTTCGGCCATGCGCATGGCGTCTACGAAACGCACAATGCCAAGTTGTTCACTGTCGACGCCAATCAGGCGAAGTTCGGGGGCCGTTATCTCACCGTTGATGCGGTGGCTGCGATCTGTAGCGATGCGGGTGCTCCAAGAGTTAAAAAATCAAGCCGCGCTCGACTCATGGCTCTTGGACTCAACTTCGGACCGCAGGAGATCGACAAACGTCGACACTGCCATCGCACCCAAGTCTCTATTGCCACGGCCTCGCACGGCCACTGTTTCAGCATGCGCCTCCTTATCCCCCACAACGAGAATGTAAGGATGCTTCTGCATGCTGTGCTCGCGGATTTTATAGGTGATTTTCTCGCCTCGCAAATCCGCAGCGGCTCTAAACCCTTGTTTTTTAAGCTTTTCTGCGATCTGCCTTGCGTACTGCGATGAAGATTCAGCAATTGAACACACAACGACCTGGGTCGGTGCAAGCCAAGCGGGCATCGCCCCTGCGAAGTTTTCCACCAGCATGCCAATGAAGCGCTCCAGTGAACCGACGATTGCGCGGTGCAACATGACGGGAACGTGGCGACTGTTGTCCTCACCAACATACTCGGCACCCAGGCGCTCTGGCATGAAAAAGTCGACCTGCATCGTGCCGCACTGCCACTGGCGCCCGATAGCGTCCTTCAGCGTGTACTCGATCTTCGGTCCGTAGAACGCCCCGTCGCCAGGCGAGACGATGAATTCACAGCCAGAAGCCCGAAGGCTCTCCATCAACGCATGCTCGGCCTTGTCCCACAGCGCATCGTCGCCGATTCGCTTGTCCGGTCGCGTCGCAACCTTGTACAGGATGTCTTTGAAGCCAAAGTCGGCGTACACCTTCTGGAGCAGTGCGGTGTACTTGAGGCACTCATCCAGGATCTGATCTTCGGTACAGAAAATGTGGCCGTCGTCCTGCGTGAAGCCACGTACACGCATGATCCCATGCAGAGACCCCGACGGCTCATTGCGATGGCACTGACCGAACTCCCCGAACCGAAGCGGAAGATCCCGGTATGAATGCAGACCGCTCTTGAAAATGAGAATGTGGCCGGGACAATTCATCGGCTTGACCGCGTACTCGCGGTTTTCCGATTCCGTGGTGAACATGTTCTCGCGGTACTTGTCCCAGTGGCCTGTCTTCTCCCAGAGCGACTTGTCCAGTATCTGCGGCCCCTTGACCTCCAGATAGCCGTTGTCCTGATAAACACGACGCATGTACTGCTCGACTTGCTGCCAGATGGTCCACCCCTTGGGGTGCCAGAACACCAAGCCGGGCGCCTCTTCCTGCACGTGGAAGAGGTCCAACTCACGCCCCAGGCGCCGATGGTCGCGCTTTTCCGCCTCTTCCAGCATGGTCAGGTACGCGTCCTGCTCCTCCTTCTTTGCCCACGCGGTCCCATAGACACGTTGGAGCATCTCGTTCTTGCTGTCCCCTCGCCAGTACGCGCCAGCGACCTTCATCAACTTGAAGACTTTGAGCTTGCCCGTAGACGGCACATGTGGCCCGCGACACAGATCGGTGAACGCACCCTCCCTGTAAAGCGATACGTCTTCACCAGCAGGGATGCTTGCGATGATCTCCGCCTTGTAGTGCTCGCCGAGCCCTCTGAAATAGGCGACAGCTTCATCTCGCGGCACGACCCTGCGCTCAACGCGCTCGTCCTTCCTGGCCAGCTCGGCCATCTTCTTTTCGATGGCGGCGAGATCGGCGGGAGAGAAGGGGCGCTTGTAGGAAAAGTCGTAGTAGAAGCCGTTCTCAACCACCGGTCCGATGGTCACTTGAGCTTCCGGGAACAGCTCCTTGACCGCATAGGCCAGCAGGTGCGCCGTGCTATGGCGAATGACGTCCAGCCCGTCGGCATCCTTGTCAGTGACGATTGCAAGATTGACGTCCTGCTCGATCACATGACTGGTATCCACCAGCTTGCCATCGACCTTTCCGGCCAACGCAGCCTTGGCAAGGCCGGCACCAATCGATGCAGCCACCTGTGCAACAGATACCGGCTCGGAAAAGGACCGCACTGAGCCATCGGGAAGCGTGATGTTGGGCATATTCTGATTTCGCAAATGAAAAACGGGATGAGGCCAAGCCGCATCCCGTTCATCTCGACTACACGTGGAATTGCACCTGCCCCTTGGACTTCAGTTTCGACCTTCCGTAGTTCGCGGTGTCATAACCAGAGTGCCTTTCCCGGTCTTGCAATTCGTTGGTAGGCGCGATTGGACTCGAACCAACGACCCCCACCATGTCAAGGTGGTGCTCTAACCAGCTGAGCTACGCGCCTAACGAGAAGCGGTAAGTATAGCGCATCGCCGGACACTTAGAATCAAGCAGCCCCCTTCACAGTGCTGAGGCCGCCTTGAAGTTCTGTTCCAACTGCGCTCACGCGGTATCACTGCGGATACCCGACGGGGACAACAGACAACGATTCGTGTGCGAACGATGCGGTTCGATCCACTACGAGAACCCGCGCATCGTTGTCGGTACGTTGCCGGTCCAGAGCGGCCGGGTGCTGCTGTGCAAGCGTGCCATCGAGCCGCGCGCCGGGTATTGGACGCTGCCGGCCGGGTTTCTTGAATGCGGCGAATCCGTGGCTCAGGGCGCTGCCCGAGAGACTGAGGAGGAAGCGGGAATCGACATCACCCTGGGGCTGCTTTTCAGCATGGTCGATGTGCCCTTCGTCAATCAGGTGCACATCTTCTACCTGGCTGAAATGAATGGGCCGCGCGTGGAACCCGGACCCGAGACACTGGAAGCACGGCTGTTTGATCTGGATGCCCTCCCTTGGGATTCGCTCGCCTTTCGCACAGTCGAAATGACCCTGCGCTGGTACCTCGATGACCTGAGGCATGCACGCCCCTTCGTTGGCCCGCACACTTCCGTCGTCGAGCGCCCGACATCAGGCGAATCGGGAGCAGTTGGTGCGTCAGCATCGCGACCATGATTCCGTTGCTTGGGGCTGACGACCCGCTGCCGCCGGCCGAACGCGCTCTTACCCGACCGAACGGACTAGTCGCTGCGGGCGCTGACCTGCGACCTGCACGGCTTTTGGCGGCCTACCGAAGCGGGATCTTCCCGTGGTACAGCGCGGGCGAGCCCATCCTCTGGTGGAGCCCGAATCCGCGGATGGTCCTTGCAGTGAATGATTTCAAGCTGAGACCGAGCCTGCGCAAGCGGATTCGCCAGTTCCAGGACGCCCCGGAAGTCCGACTCGCTGTGGACGAAGATTTCCATGCGGTGATCCGCGCCTGTGCCGACCCGCGGGCAGGTGCGAGCGGCACCTGGATCCTGCCCGAGATGCAAGAGGCCTACCTTGCACTGCATCGAGAGGGGCACGCGCACAGCATCGAACTGCGCCGGGGCACCGCGCTGATCGGTGGCCTGTATGGCGTGTCAATCGGCCGCATGTTTTACGGGGAATCGATGTTCACACGCGAATCGGATGCATCAAAGACCGCGCTTGCAGGCTTGATTCATCTATGCCGCGAAGCGCGGATGCCATGGATCGACTGCCAGCAGCAGACCGGGCACCTGGCCAGCCTGGGCGCACTGCCTGTCGGTCGCGACCGATTTCTCACTGGCGTGCGGACACTGACCGACCAAGACGGTCCGGACTGGGCCGCGCTCCGCAAGCTTGATCTGCTGCGCAGCATCGGACGCTAAGATCGGTTCATGCCTGCATTGGCCACACGCTCATGAGTCACCTCAAGGAACTGCCGTTCTCGACGTTGCAGTTCTATGCGACTGCGCCTTATCAATGCAGTTACCTGCCCGGCAAGCTTGCGCGTTCGCAGGTGGTCACTCCCAGCCACCTCATCAATGCCGAGGTGTACAGCGAGCTGGTGCGTCTGGGATTTCGCCGCAGCGGCTTGTTCACCTACCGACCGCACTGCGACGGCTGCTCTGGTTGCGTACCGATCCGGCTCCTGGCGAGCGAATTCTCAGCCAGCCGCAATCAGCGGCGGGCCTGGAAGCGCCACTCCAACCTGACCGCGCTGGTTGCTGCCCTGAGCTATTCCGCTGAACACTTCGCGCTCTACCAGCGCTACCAGTCCGCGCGGCATGCGGGCGGCGGCATGGACCACGACAGCAACGAGCAGTACGCGCAGTTTCTGCTTGCAAGCCGTGTCAACAGCCGGCTGGTCGAGTTCAGGGACGAAGCAGGCGTGCTCAAGATGGTCTCGATCATCGATGTACTCAACGACGGCCTGTCATCCGTCTACACGTTCTTCGATCCGGACGACAGCAAAGCCAGCTACGGGACGTACAACATCCTTTGGCAGATTGAACAGTGCCGGCAGCTCGGGCTCGCCCATCTCTACTTGGGCTACTGGATCGAGCACAGCGACAAGATGAGCTACAAGGCCGCATTCAGCCCCTCGGAGCTGCTCATAGACGGCGTGTGGACCCGCCAGGGCGCCACAGACTCCGACGGCGGGGATTGAAAGAGCACTCAGTCAAAGTTCACCGACTTGCTTGGCATGAGGTGAAGTGGCCTTTCATAATCCGACATACTATTGCAACGCAGCAAAAGTATTCGGAGAGCCGCAAGCATGAGTGAGGACGCATCCCGCTACAGCATCCAGGTCATTGAACGGATGGCCAAGTTGCTCGATGCGCTTGCCGAACAAAACGGCGCAGTCGCCCTGAAAGACCTGGCGCGCGCCACAGATCTCCATCCGTCTACCGCGCACCGGATCCTCAACGACCTGGCGGAGTATCGACTCGTCGAACGCGCGCAACCCGGCGCATACAAGCTGGGCATGCGCATGCTCGAGCTGGGCAATCTGGTCAAGAACCGGCTTGATGTTCGCGAAGCCGCTCTTGAGCCGATGCAGAACCTGCACCGCCATACCGGGCAGACCGTGAACCTGTCCGTGCGTCAGGGCGACGAAATCATCTACGTCGAACGTGCTTTCTCGGAGCGCTCCGGCATGCAGGTCGTTCGCGCAATCGGCGGCAGGGCCCCCCTGCACCTCACATCGACGGGCAAGCTCTTTCTGGCGGCCGATGAAGCCCGTGCCGTACGCAACTACGCACTGCGCACCGGTCTGGCCGGCCATACACGCAATTCCATCACCGACGTGGATCGGCTCGAACGCGCACTGGCAACCGTGCGGGCGCGCGGATTTGCGCGTGACAACGAGGAGCTTGAACTGGGGGTGCGCTGCATTGCAGCCGGCATTCGTGACGACAACGGCAAGCTGGTCGCGGGCCTGTCGATCTCCGCACCGGGAGATCGCCTGCAGGACGACTGGATCGACGACCTGACACGCACGGCCAACCAGATCAGCAGATCGCTGGGCTACCGGGTCGGCGCCTAGGGATCCGCCGCAGCAGCCTCCCTCAGGAGGTGGTGCCCACTGCCGCCGCTTGACGGGATTCGAGCCAGGTACGAACGCGTTGCGCGTCACCAAGCCGCGAGTACTTTCCGGCCGAATCCAGGAACACCATCAACACCCGTCGCCCCTGCACCAACGCCTGCATCACGAGGCACTTGCCAGCCTCGGAGATGTAGCCGGTCTTCTGCAGACCGATCTGCCAGTCCGGGTTGTGGACGAGACGATTGGTGTTGCCGAACTGCGTGGGACGACCGAGCACCGCAACCGCATAGGACGGGCTGGTCGAGTATTCACGCAGCTCAGGGTGCTGGTAGGCGGCCTTCATCAGCAGGGTCAGATCGCGTGCCGAGGACACGTTCTTCGGCGACAGACCGGTCGGATCCACAAAGCGCGTCTGCGTCATGCCGAGCAGCGCGGCCTTGGCATTCATGGCTTCAACGAACGCCGGCAGACCACCGGGGTAGTTGCGGCCAAGTACATGGGCAGCGCGGTTTTCCGAGTTCATCAGCGCCAGATGCATGGCGTCGGCTCGCGACAGCTGCGCGCCGATGCGCAGACGCGAGCTCGTGCCCTTTTCCGTGTCGATCTCCTGATCGCTGATGGTCAGGACTTCGTCCATCGGCTGACGGGCCTCGACCACCAGCAACGAGGTCATCAGCTTCGTGATCGAAGCGATGGGCAGAACCGCGCGATCGTTCTTGGCGAACAGCACCTCTCCAGTCGCCTGGTCGGTCACCAGCGCGACGCTGGAATGCAGATCGAGCGGATCATCCGTACGCAAACCCTGCAACTGGCCGATGCTGGGCTTGGGCGGCGCATAGGCCACACGTTGTGCACGTGCGCCGCGCCGGGTCTTGCCTGTGGCAGCGCGCTGGGTACGCACGCTGCGGGAAGCCTGCTGGGTCTTACGCGCTGCGGTAGCCGTCTGCTTGCGTGCGGCCGGCTTGGCGGAGGGCTTGCCGGCAGACTTGGCCGACTTGCTCGTTCCCGCAGACGTCTGGCCCTGGGCGGGCGCGCTCACGGCGACGAGCATTGCGCAGGATGCAATGCTCAACACCATCCTTGTCATCCATTGACGCATCGTGCGAGAGCGCGTGAGCAAAAACATGCGTGAAACTCCGGGCGGTTGCGGCAAGACTCGTCGCGATTCTAGATGCAACTCGCGCAATGGCGAAAAAACTTCAACAAAAACCGATACTTAGGGCTGCTTGTTCATGTG